>NZ_JBSFVC010000034.1:0-93872 GCF_053592095.1 Streptomyces sp. NPDC002787
CCGGTGATCCCCATCGTGTCGAACGTGACGGGTGAGGTGGCGGGGGAGGAGCTGTCGACGCCGGAGTACTGGGTCCGTCACGTGCGGGCCACTGTCCGTTTCGCGGACGGGGTGCGTGCGCTGAGGGGTCAGGACATCGGCACCGTCCTGGAGGTCGGCCCCGACGGCTCGCTCGTCTCCCTGGTCCAGGAGACCGCTCCCGAGGCGGCCGGTGTCGCCGTGCTGCGCCGGGACCGGGACGAGGCGGTGGCCCTGCTGTCCGCGCTGGCCGAGGTGTACGTGCACGGGGTGGCCGTCGACTGGCGGGCGGTGTTCGCCGGGACCGGGGCACGCCGGGTGGACCTGCCGACGTACGCCTTCCAGCACCGCCGCTACTGGCCCGACACAGCGGGCGCGGCACCGGCCAAGGCGCTCCACGCCGCCGGTCTCGGCACGGCCGACCACCCGCTGCTGCGCACCTGGCTCGTCCAGGCCTCCGACGGAGCGGTGATCGCCACCGGCAGGATCACGCCCGCGACACAGCCCTGGCTCGCGGACCACCGGGTGCTCGGCACCGTCCTGCTGCCGGGAACCGCGTATGTGGACATGGTGTGCTGGGCCGGTCAACGGCTCGACTGCCCGCAGCTGTCCGAGCTGACCCTTGCCACTCCGCTGGCGCTGTCCGGCGAAGAGGCGGCGGATCTCCAACTCGTCGTCGGCGCGCCGGACGAGGAGGGGCGTCGTACGGTCGCCATCCACTCCCGGCCGGCAACCCCCGACGATGACGAGCGGCCCTGGACCCGGCACGCCGAGGGAACCCTCGCCCCCGCCGTGGACCTCAACTCCACCGCCGCGACCTCCTTCTCCTGGCCCCCGGAATCGGCCACAGAGGTCGCTCTGGACGGGTTCTATCCGGGCCTGACCGAGGCCGGGTTCGACTACGGGCGGTCCTTCCAGGGGCTGCGCTCGGTGCTGCGGACCGACGACGGCACGCTGTACGCCGAGGTCGAACTGGACGAGGACGACCGCGGGTCGGCCGGGCGGTTCGCCGTGCACCCGGCCCTGCTCGACGCGGCCCTGCACGTCCTCGGCGTGGACCTGCCGCCGGGCACCCCCGCCCGGTTGCCGTTCGCCTGGAACGGCGTACGGGTCCACGCGACCGGCGCCGATGCCCTGCGGGTCCGCGTCAACCGGGGCGCTGACGGGGCCGTGGCACTCACGGCGGTCGACGTCGACGGCGCCCCCGTGGTCACCGTCGAGGGATTGGCGCTGCGGGAAGCGACGGCAGACCGGCTGCCGGGTGCGGCCGCTGCTCCCGACCGCGACGCCCTGTTCCGTATCGAGTGGACCGCCCTGCCCGTTCCCGTGGACGTGGCTCCGGTCGAGCCGGTCCCGCTGCCGGTGACCGACGACGGGAGCGTCGACCTCGCCCGTATCGACGGACTCCCCGACGCCGTCGTGGCGCACGGCCCGTCCGGTCGCCTCGGCGATGTCACGACCCGCGTGCTGAGGCTGCTCCAGGAGTGGGTCGCCGACGAGCGGTACGCGGCCGTCCCTCTCGTGGTCGTGACCAGGCGGGCCGCCGTCGTGGCGGAACAGGGCACACACGCGACGGCCGTCCTGCTCGACGACACGAAGGACGACGCGACGGGCGAGACGACGGGCGATGCGAAGGACGACACGCTCGTCCAGGCCGCCGTGGCCGGCCTGGTGCGTGCCGCCCAGGCCGAACACCCGGGCCGCATCGTGCTGGTGGACACCGACGGCGCACCCGGCCCGGCCTCGGAGGAGGACGGCGGTCTCCCGCTCGCCGAAGTCCTGGCCTGCGGGGAGCCCGACCTGGCCGTCCGCGCCGGACGCGTGTACGGCCGGCGCCTGGTCCGGGTGGAGACGGGGGCCGCGCTCCAGGCGCCGGCCGGGCCGTGGCGGCTGGACTCGGTCCGTCGCGGCTCGATCAGCGGCCTGGCGCTCGTGCCCCACCCCGCCGCGGAACGGGACCTGGCCCCCGGCGAGGTGCGTGTCGCCGTACGGGCCGCCGGGGTGAACTTCCGCGACACGATGATCGCCCTCGACATGTACCCCGGCGAGGCCGACCTGGGCATCGAGGGCGCCGGAGTGGTGCTGGCCACCGGTCCCGGTGTCACCCGGTTCGCGCCCGGTGACCGGGTGGCGGGCATGCTCGACGCGGCCTTCGCGCCCGTCGCCGTCACCGACCAGCGGCTGCTCGCGCCCGTGCCCGACGGCTGGACGTACGCGCGGGCCGCCGCCGCGCCGGTGGCGTACCTGACCGCCTGGTACGGGCTGCGCGACCTCGGCGGGCTGCGCGCCGGCCAAAGGGTCCTGATCCACGCGGGGGCGGGCGGCGTGGGCTCCGCCGCCGTCCGACTCGCCCGCCGGCTGGGGGCCGAGGTGTACGCGACGGCCTCCCGGCCCAAGTGGGAGGCGCTGCGCGCCGCCGGACTGGACGACGCGCACATCGCGGACTCCCGTGACACCGGCTTCCGTGAGCGCTTCCTCGCGCACACCGCCGGTGCCGGGATGGACGTCGTCCTGAACTGTCTCGCCGGGGAGTTCACCGACGCCTCCCTCGAACTGCTGCCGCACGGCGGGCGGTTCGTAGAGATCGGCAAGACCGATCCGCGCGACCCCGACCGGGTCGCCGCCGACCACACCGGTGTCCGCTACCGCGCCTTCGACCTCGGTGACGCGGGCCCCGACCGCATCCAGGAGATGCTCGCCGAACTGTCCGCGCTCTTCGCCGACGGCACCCTCGCCCCGCCGCCCGTGACGACCTGGGACGTCCACCGCGCCCCCGAGGCTTTCCGGGCCGTCGCCCAGGCCCGGATCGTAGGCAAGGCGGTGCTCACCGTCGCCGCCGAACCCGCGCCCGGGGGGACGTTCCTCGTCACCGGCGGCACCGGCACCCTGGGCGCACGGGTGGCCCGCCACCTGGCCGTCCGGCACGGCGTACGCCGCCTCGTACTGACCTCACGCGCGGGCGACGCCGCCCCCGGCGCGGCCGACCTGGCGGCCGAACTCACCGCCTCCGGCGCCGAGACGCACATCGCCGCCTGCGACGTCGGCGACCGCACGGCCGTGGCCGCGCTCCTCGACCGGCTCGCCGCCGAAGGACACCGCCTCACCGGCGTCGTGCACTGTGCCGGCACGGTCGACGACGGCATCCTGACCTCCCTCACCCCGGACCGCGTCGTCCGCGTCCTGCACGCCAAGGCGCACGGCGCCCGCCATCTGCACGAGCTGACCCGCCACCTGGACCTGTCCTCCTTCGTCCTGTTCTCCTCGGCCTCCGCCACCTTCGGCGCCGCCGGCCAGGCCAACTACTGCGCCGCCAACGCCTACCTCGACGCCCTCGCCGAGCGCCGGGCCGCTGGCGGACTCCCGGCCGTCTCCATCGCCTGGGGCCTGTGGGACGAGACCAGCGGCATGACCGCCGCACTCGGCGAACGCGACCGGGAACGACTCCTGCGCACCGGCACCACGACCCTGCCCACCGAACGCGCGCTCGCCCTGTACGACACCGCCCTCACCGCCGCGACCCCGGTCGTGACCGCCGCCCCCCTCGACCTCACCCGGCTGCGGGCCGCCCACCGCGATCAGCCCGCTCCCGCCCTGCTGTCCGCCCTGCTGGGCCCGCTCCCGCGCCGCGCCGCCGTACGGCAACCGGCCGCGTCCGGCGCCGGCTTCACGACCGTGCTCGCCGCACTGCCCGACGAGGAACGCCACGCCCACGTCCTCTCCCTCGTGCTGGACCGCACCGCCCAGGTCCTCGGACACACACGCCCCGACGAGGTCGACCCCGACCAGGCCTTCAAGGACCAGGGCTTCGACTCCCTCACCGGCGTCGAACTCCGCAACCAGCTCAAGGCGGCCACCGGCCTGGACGTCCCGGCGACCCTCGTGTTCGACCATCCCTCGCCGACGGCCCTCGCCGACCACCTGCTGGCACGGCTCCTGCCCGGCGGGCCGAGCCCGAAGGAGCGGCTGCGCCGCGACCTCGACCGGCTGGAGACCACCGCCGAGGCCCTCACCGCCGACGACCCGGCCCACGCCGAGGTGACCGGGCGACTCCGCCGGATCCTGCACCGGCTCGAAGCCCCCGCCGCCCCGGCCGGCCCCGCCGACGGCGACGAGGCCCTCCGCGCGGCCACCGCCGACGAGGTGCTCGCCTTCATCGACAGCGAGTTCGGCGATCTCACCTGACCCCCTCCCGTACGTACGGCCGAATCGGAGTACCCGTGGCGAACGACGACAAGGTTGTTGACTACCTCAAGCGGGTGACCGCCGACCTCCAGCGCACTCGCGGCAGACTCCGCGAACTGGAGGAGGGCCGCCGGGAACCCGTGGCGATCGTGGCGATGGCCTGCCGCTTCCCCGGCGGCGCCGACACCCCCGAGGCGCTGTGGGACCTGGTCCACGAGGGCCGGGACGCCATCGGTGCCTTCCCGGCCGACCGGGGCTGGCGCACCGACGGTCTGGCCGGCGCCGGAGCCCGGCTCGAAGGCGGGTTCCTGTACGGCGCCGCCGGCTTCGACGCCGAGTTCTTCGGCGTCTCCCCGCGCGAGGCCCTGGCGATGGACCCGCAGCAGCGGCTCCTGCTGGAGACCTCCTGGGAGGCGATCGAACGCTCCGGACTCGACCCGGCCGACCTCAAGGGCACCGACGGTGGCGTCTTCGTCGGCATGACCGACCAGAAGTACGGCCCCGAAGGCGACGAGGCGCTGCGCGAGGTCCAGGGCCACGTCCTCACCGGCACCACCAGCAGCATCGCCTCCGGCCGGCTCGCCTACTTCTACGGCCTCCAGGGCCCGGCGCTCACCGTCGACACCGCCTGCTCCTCCTCCCTGGTGGCGCTCCATCTGGCAGTACGCGCCCTCCGCGCCGGCGAGTGCTCCTTCGCCCTGGTCGGCGGCGCCGCCGTCATGGCCAGGCCGGGGCTGTACGAGGAGTTCCTGCTGCAAGGGGGCCTCGCCGGCGACGGCCGGTGCAAGGCGTTCGCCCAGTCCGCGGACGGTACGGGATGGGCCGAGGGCGTGGGCGTCCTGGTCCTGGAGCGCCTGTCGGACGCCCGTCGTGCCGGGCACCGCGTCCTGGCGGTGGTGCGGGGCACGGCGGTGAACCAGGACGGCGCGTCCAACGGCCTGACCGCCCCCAACGGGCCCTCCCAGCAACGCGTCATGCGCGCCGCCCTCGCCGACGCCAGCCTCAGCCCCGCCCAGGTCGACGCCGTCGAGGCCCACGGCACCGGCACCCGGCTCGGCGATCCCGTGGAGGCACAGGCACTGCTGGAGACCTACGGGCAGGAACGTGAACGGCCGCTCTATCTGGGGTCGTTGAAGTCGAACATCGGGCACGCGCAGGCGGCGGCGGGCGTCGGCGGAGTCATCAAGACGGTGTTGGCGCTGCGGCACGGCGTGTTGCCGAGGACGCTGCACGTGGACGAGCCCACGCCCGAGGTCGACTGGTCGGCGGGTGCGGTGGAGTTGCTGACGGAGGCTCGGGAGTGGCCGGATACAGGCCGTCCGCGCCGGGCGGCCGTGTCCTCGTTCGGGATCAGCGGCACCAACGCCCATGCCGTCCTGGAGCAGGAGCCCACCGCCGAGCCCACGGCGGACGCCTTCGCCGGGGAACGGCTCGATCCGTCGGCCGGGGAACGGCCCGAACCGTCGGTCGAGAGCCGTCCTGAGGGGGCGGTCGGGAAGCGTCCCGTGGGGCCGGTCGCCAAGCCTCCCGTGGGCGGGGAGCCTCCCGAGCCGTCGGCTGGGGAGCAGCCCGCCGGGAACGCCCCGGTGGCGCTCGTCCTCTCCGCCCGCACCCCCGACGCCCTGCGGGCACAGGCCGCACGGCTGCGCGACCACCTCGACCGCAACGACCATAACGACGGCACGGGTCGCACCGGTTGGGCCGGCCGCGCCGACGACGGCGGGTGCCCCGGTGGCGCGGAAGAGGCGGATGGCACCGTCCGCGTCGACCACGCCGGTCGCTCCGGTCGCACCGGTTGCGCCGGCCGCGTCGACGACGCCGATCACACCGCCCGCGCCGGCGCCCCCACCCCGCAGGCCGTCGCCCGCGCCCTCGCCGCACGCCGTACCCGGTTCACGCACCGGGCCGTCGTGGTCGGCACGGGCCGTACGGACGTGCCCGCCGCGCTCGACGCCCTCGCCCACGGGCTTCCCGACGCCCGCGTGGTGCGCGGCACGGTGGCCGCCGCCGGACCGCTGGCTTTTCTCTTCACCGGCCAGGGCGCCCAACGCGTCGGCATGGGCCGCGAACTCCACGCCGCCCACCCGGAGTTCGCGGAGGCCTTCGACGCCGTGTGCGCCCGGCTCGACCCGCACCTCGACCGGCCGCTCACCGACGCCCTCGCCTCCGAGGAACTGCTCGGACGGACCGCCTACACCCAGGCCGCCCTGTTCGCCTTCGAGGTCGCCCTCTTCCGGCTTCTCGAACACTGGGGTCTGACCCCCGACCACCTGCTCGGCCACTCCATCGGCGAACTCGCCGCCGCGCACGCCGCCGGAGTCCTCTCCCTCGACGACGCGTGCACCCTGGTCGCCGCCCGCGCCACCCTCATGCAGGCCCTCCCCGAGGGCGGCGCCATGCTTGCCGTCGAGGCCGCCGAGGACGACATCCCCGCGCTCCTCGACGCGACGGGCACCACGGGCCGGCTCGCCGTGGCCGCCGTCAACGGCCCCCGTGCCACCGTTCTGTCGGGTCCCGTCGAAGCGGTCGACGCCACCGCCGCGCTCTGTGCCGAACGGGGGCTGCGGACCCGGCGTCTGAAGGTCAGTCACGCCTTCCACTCCCCGCTGATGGAACCCATGCTGGACCGGTTCCGTGCCGTCGCCGAGGGGCTCACCTTCCACGCGCCGCGCATCCCGGTCGTCTCCAACGTCACCGGCCGCCCGGCCACCGGGGAACAGCTCCGCTCGCCCGACTACTGGGTGCGGCACGTCCGCGAGGCCGTCCGCTTCCACGACGGCATCCGCGCGCTCGGCGAACTCGGCACCGCCGCCTGCCTGGAACTCGGCCCCGGCGGCGCCCTGAGCGTGCTGGCCCGCGACTGCCTGCCCGACGGTGCCCCCGCCTTCGTCCCCTCCCTCCCGCACGGCCACCACGAACCCACCGCCCTGCTGACCGCCCTCGGTGAACTGCACGTCCGGGGCGTCGCCGTCGACTGGACGGCCGTCCTCGGGCCCGCCGACGCCGCCCACGCGGACCTGCCGACGTATCCCTTCCAGCACACGCGCTTCTGGCTACCGGCCACCGCCGGAACCGGCCTCCCGCTGCTGGCCGCCCCGCCAACCGCCGCCTCAGCGACCGCCGCCTCACCAACCGCCGTCACGGCGACCGAGTCCACCGAGCCCGGCCGCGCCTTCGACGTGGATCTCGTCCGGGCCGTCGTGGCCGCCGTGCTCGGCCACTCCACCCTCGACGCCGTCCCACCGGACCACTCCTTCAAGGATCTCGGCTTCGACTCGCTGTCCGCCGTACGGTTCCGCGACCGCCTCGCCGAGGAGACCGGACTGCCGCTGCCCGCGACCCTGGTCTTCGACCATCCGACCCCGGAAGCGGTCGTCGCCCACCTCAACGGCGAGCACGCCGGCCACCGTGCCGCCGCCCGCACGCGTGCCGCCATGGACGAACCCCTCGCCGTCGTCGGCATGGCCTGCCGCTACCCCGGCGGTGTGACCACCCCCGAGGAGCTGTGGCACCTGGTGGCCGAGGGCCGCGACGCCGTCAGCGCCTTCCCCCGGGACCGGGGCTGGGACCTCACCTCCCTCCGCCACGTCGACGGCGGCACCCCCACCACCGGAGGCTTCCTCCACGACGCCGCCGAGTTCGACGCCGACTTCTTCGGCATCTCGCCGCGCGAGGCCCTGGCGATGGACCCGCAGCAGCGGCTGCTCCTGGAGACCTCCTGGGAGGCGATCGAACGGACCGGCGTCGACCCCGTCACACTGCGCGGCAGCCGCACCGGGGTCTTCGCCGGCATCGCCGGTTCCGACTACGCCGGGGTGCTCGCCGCCAGCCCCGAAACGGAGGGCCACGTCATGACCGGCACGGCGGGCAGTGTCGTCTCCGGCCGGGTGTCCTACGTCCTCGGTCTGGAGGGCCCGGCGGTCACCGTCGACACCGCGTGCTCCTCCTCCCTCGTCGCCCTCCATCTGGCGGGGCAGGCGCTGCGGGCGGGGGAGTGCGATCTCGCCCTCGCGGGCGGCGTCACCGTCATGAACACCATCGGCGGCTTCCTGGAGTTCGCCCGCCAGGGCGGCCTCGCCGGGGACGGCCGGTGCAAGGCGTTCGCGGAGTCCGCGGACGGTACCGGATGGGCCGAGGGTGTGGGCGTCCTGGTCCTGGAACGGCTGTCGGACGCCCGCCGCCACGGCCGCCGGGTGCTGGCGGTGGTACGGGGCTCGGCGGTGAACCAGGACGGTGCGTCCAACGGGCTCACGGCACCGAACGGCCCGTCCCAACAGCGGGTGATCCGGGACGCGTTGGCGAGCGCCGGCCTGTCGCCTTCGGAGGTGGACGCGGTGGAGGCCCACGGCACCGGTACCCGGCTCGGCGACCCCATCGAGGCCCAGGCCGTGCTGGCGACCTACGGACAGGAACGCGAACAGCCGCTCTGGCTGGGCTCGTTGAAGTCCAACATCGGCCACAGCATGGCGGCGGCCGGTGTCGGCGGCGTGATCAAGACGGTGCTGGCGCTGCGAAACGGTGTGCTGCCGCGCACGCTCCACGTCGACGAGCCGACACGGCAGGTCGACTGGTCCGCCGACACCGTACGGCTCCTGACGGAGAACGTGCCCTGGCCGGAGACCGGCCGCCCCCGCCGGGCGGGCGTGTCGTCGTTCGGGATGAGCGGCACCAACGCCCACGTCATCCTCGAACACGCCCCGGCCGAGTCGGCTGCCGCACGCCCGGAGGACGCCGCCGGGCCCGCCGTACACCCCTGGCTGCTCTCCGGACGCACCCCCGTCGCTCTGCGCGCCCAGGCCGCCCGTCTCGCCGACCATCTCGACCGCACCGACGCCACCCCGGCCGCTGTCGGCAGGGCGCTGCTCGGCAGCCGCTCGCTCTTCGCCCACCGCGCGGTCGTCATCGGCGCCGGCCACACCGACCTGCTGACCGGCGTACGCGCTCTCGCCGACGGAACGGCCACCGCCCCCGGGGTGATCACCGGCACCGCCGGACCTACCGGTCGCGGCCCGGTGTTCGTGTTCCCCGGGCAGGGGTCGCAGTGGGTCGGGATGGCGGTCGAACTGCTGGAGTCCTCGCCGGTGTTCGCGGCGAGGATGGCCGAGTGCGAGCAGGCGCTGTCCGCGTACGTCGACTGGTCGTTGACCGAAGTCCTGGGCAGCGAGGTCGAGTTGAGGCGGGTGGATGTGGTCCAGCCGGTGTTGTGGGCGGTGATGGTGTCGCTGGCGGAGGTGTGGCGGTCGTACGGGGTGGAGCCCGCGGCCGTCGTGGGTCACTCCCAGGGTGAGATCGCTGCCGCTGTCGTCGCGGGGGCGCTGTCGTTGGAGGACGGGGCGCGGGTGGTGGCGCTGCGCTCGAAGGCGATCCTCGCCCTGTCCGGCGAGGGCGGCATGGCCTCCGTGCAACTCCCCGTCGACGACGTACGCGCCCTGTCCCCGCTGGTCGACGGGCGCGTGGAGGTCGCGGCGGTCAACGGCCCGGCCTCCGTGGTGGTCGCCGGCACCCCGGAGGGTCTGGACGAGGTGATCGCCGAGGCGGAGGCCCGGGGCGCCCGTGCCAGGCGCGTCGAGGTGGACTACGCCTCGCACTCCCGCCAGGTCGAGCGGCTCCGGGACGACATCCCGGCGGTGCTGTCAGGCATCGCCCCCGTCGCCTCCTCGGTCCCCTTCCACTCGACGGTCACCGCCGAACGGTTCGACACGACCGGGCTGGACGCGGAGTACTGGTACCGCAACCTGCGTTCCACCGTCCGCCTCCGAACGACGGTCACGGGACTGGTCGAGGCGGGGCACCGCGTCTTCATCGAGATCAGCCCCCACCCGGTGCTGGTCGGCGCGGTGCAGGAGACGGCGGAGGCAGCCGGACGCGACGTGGCAGTCATGGGGACGCTGCGCCGAGGCGAGGGCGGCCCGCAGAGGCTGCTGCTCTCGCTGGGAGAGGCACACGCGCAGGGGGCGCCGGTCGACTGGCGGGCATGTTTTCCCGAGACCGAGACCGGCACCGGGACTGAGCGCGAGGCTGAGACCGGCACCCGCGTCACGCCCGTCGACCTGCCCACGTACGCCTTCCAGCACAAGCGCTACTGGCCCGAGACCCTGTCGGTCGGCGGTGGCGCGGGCCGTGCCGTCGACGACTGGCGCTACCGGGTCGTCTGGCGCCGGGCCGCCCTCGCCGAGGAGGCGCGACTGTCGGGACGTTGGCTGCTGCTGACCCCCGACACGCCGCCCGCACCCGACACGCCGGACACACCCCAGACGCAGGACACCCCCCACACGCAGGACACCTTCGACACGCCCGAGAACACGATCGCGGCGGCACTGCGAGCGGCCGGAGCCGAGGTGACGATCGCGCCGGAGATCGTCGCGGGCGACGACGCGTACGCGGGCGTCCTCGCGTCCCCCGGCTCCCTCGCCGACGCCGTGGCGCTGCTACGAGACCTGCGCGCCGCCGATGTGACGGCGCCGCTGTGGTGGCTGACGGAGGGCGCCGCCGTGGTCGCCGCGGGCGACGCCGTACGCCCGGAGGCGGCGCAGCTGTGGGGGCTCGGGCAGGTCGTGGGCCTGGAGCACCCGGAGTGGTGGGGCGGGCTGATCGACCTGCCGGCCCACTGGACCGAGGACACCGGTCGGCAACTGGCGGCCGTACTCGCCGCGGCCGACGACGAGCGCGGGTCCGAGGACCAGGTCGCCGTACGGGATTCCGGGGTGCACATACGGCGGCTGGTGCGCGCCGTGGCGACGGGCCGCGAACCCGAGCACGCCTGGCGTCCGCGCGGGACCGTTCTCGTCACCGGCGGCACGGGCGGCATCGGCGCGCACGTCGCCCGGTGGCTGGCCACGGAGGGCGCGGAGCACCTGGTGCTGACCAGCCGCCGTGGCGCGGGCGCGCCGGGCGCCGCCGAACTGGGCCGGGAGGTGGAGGCGCTGGGGGCGCGAGTGACGTTCGCGGCCTGTGACGTGGCCGACCGTGACGCCCTGGCGGCGGTCCTGGCGGACGTGCCGGAGCAGGAGCCGCTCACCGCGGTCGTCCACGCCGCCGGTGTGGCGACCTTCTCCGACGTGCTGTCCATCGAGCCGGCGGAACTCTTGGACGGTACGGCGGCGAAGGTCGAGGGCGCCCGGAACCTGGACGAGCTGACCGCCGGCCTGGACCTGGACGCGTTCGTGCTGTTCTCGTCCGGCGCGGCCGTGTGGGGCAGCGCGGGCAACGGTACGTACGCGGCGGCCAACGCCTACCTCGACGGGCTCGCCCACGAGCGCCGCGCTCGGGGCCTGACGGCCACGTCCCTCGCCTGGGGCGGCTGGGCCGGCGGCGGCATGCTCCAGGGCTCCGAGGCCGTCGCCGGACAGCTGGAGCGGCTGGGCCTGCGGCAGATGCAGCCCGAGCTGGCGATCGGCGTCATGCGGGAGGCCGTCGGACACGGCGAGACCACCCTCACCGTCAGCGACATGGACTGGGAACGGTTCGCCCCCGTCTACGCGCTCGCGCGGCGCCGCCCGCTGATCGAGGAGATCCCCGAGGCCGCCCGCGCCCTGCGCGGTGAAAACGGCCAGGGCCCGGCCGGCGACGACGCGACGGCCGACGCCAACGCCGCCGCCCGGCTGCGCGAGAGCCTCACGGGACTCACCGACCTCGAACAGCGGGACGCCCTGGTGGACCTGGTCCGCGAGCACGCCGCCGCCGTACTCGGACACACCTCACCGGACGCCCTCACCCCGGACCGCCCGTTCAAGGACCTCGGCTTCGACTCACTGACCGCCACCGAACTCCGCAACCGGCTGAACGCGGCCACCGGACTGCGACTGCCCGCCACCCTCGTCTTCGACCACCCCACCCCCACCGCCCTCGCCGCACTCCTCGGTGAGGACCTGCTCGGCGGCACATCGGACGGCCCCTTGGACGCCCTGCGCGTCCAACAGGAATTCGACCGCATGGAACAGGCCCTCGTCGCGGCGGTGTCCGCACCCGACATGGACCCCGGCGCCCGCGCCGACATCGCGCAACGGCTGCGCGACCTGGCCGCCCGGCTGAGCGCCACCGACCCGGACGCCACGCACACGACGCACACGGCGGACACCCTGGAGTCCGCCACCGACGACGAGATCTTCGACCTCATCGACCGCGACCTGGGCGTCGGCTGACGCCCCGCCCCACCCGGCGTCGGCCGACGTCCGCCCCCGGGCGTGGTCGACGCCCGTCCCGCCGCTCACCCGCAGCCGCCGGGCCGCCCCACCGCGCGCGGACGGCCGCCCCGCCGTCCGCTCTCGCCCGCGAGCCGCGGCCCGCCACAGGCGCCCCACCACACCGATCTGGAGTCGACCATGACCGAGGACAAGCTCCGCACCTACCTGCGGCGGGTCACGGCGGAGTTGCAGCAGACCCGCGACCGGCTGCGTGAGTCCGAGGACAAGTGGCGCGAACCCCTCGCCGTCATCGGCATGGCCTGCCGCCTGCCCGGCGGAGCCGACTCGCCGGAGAAACTGTGGCGGCTCGTCACCGACGAAGTGGACGCCGTCGGCGGTCTGCCCACCGACCGGGGCTGGGACCTGGACGACCTGTACGACCCCGACCCCGACAAGCCGGGCAAGACCTACACCAAGGACGGCGCGTTCCTCCACGACGCCGGTGACTTCGACCCCGCGCTTTTCGGGATCTCGCCGCGTGAGGCGCTGGCGATGGACCCGCAGCAGCGGCTGCTCCTGGAGACCTCCTGGGAGGCCGTCGAACGCGCCCGCATCGACCCGCTCTCGCTGCGCGGCAGCCGCACCGGCGTCTTCGTCGGCGGCCTGCCCACCGGCTACGGCGCCCTGCTCATGGACTCCGCCGAGGACCAGGGCTACGCCCTGACCGGCGGCTCCGGCAGCGTCATGTCCGGCCGCGTCTCGTACGCCCTCGGCCTGCAGGGCCCGGCGGTCACCGTCGACACCGCCTGCTCCTCGTCCCTCGTCGCCCTGCATCTCGCGGCCCAGTCGCTGCGCCAGGGCGACTGTTCCCTCGCCCTCGCCGCAGGCGTCGGCATCCTCGCGACCCCGGCCGGCTTCGTCATCTTCGCCCGCCAGCGCGGCCTCTCCGCCGACGGCCGGTGCAAGGCCTTCGCGAACGCCGCCGACGGCATCGGCTGGGGCGAGGGAGCGGCGGTGGTCCTGCTGGAGCGCCTGTCCGACGCACGGCGCAACGGTCATCCGGTGCTGGCCGTGCTACGTGGCTCGGCCGCGAACCAGGACGGCGCGTCCAACGGGCTGAGCGCCCCGAACGGGCCGGCACAACAGCGCGTGATCCGGCAGGCGTTGACGAGCGCGGGGCTGTCCCCGTCGGACGTGGACGCCGTGGAGGCCCACGGCACCGGCACCCGCCTCGGCGACCCGATCGAGGCGCAGGCGCTGCTCGCGACGTACGGCCAGAACCGTGAACGACCGCTGTACATAGGGTCGTTGAAGTCGAACATCGGGCACACACAGGCGGTGTCCGGCGCGGCGGGCGTGATCAAGACCGTCATGGCGCTGCGCCACGGGGTGCTGCCCAGGACGTTGCACGTGGACGAGCCGTCCAGGGAGGTCGACTGGTCGGCGGGCGCAGTGGAGCTGCTGACGGAGGCCCGGGAGTGGCCCGAGGCGGGGCGTCCACGGCGGGCGGGCGTGTCGTCGTTCGGGATCAGCGGCACCAATGTGCACGTCGTCCTGGAACAGGCCCCGGAACCCGACGAGGCCGCCGGACCCGAGCCGGGCGACCCCGAGCGGGAGCCGGGCCGTGAGGGCGAGCACGTCCCCGGTCCCGTTCCCTGGACGCTGTCCGCCGCGACCGCGGCGGCCCTGCGCGACCAGGCCCGCCGCCTCCTGGACCACCTGGCCGAGCACCCCGACAGCACCGCGACCGACATCGGACACTCCCTCGCCACCACCCGCGCCGCCCTCTCCCACCGGGCCGTGGTCCTCGCCGACACCCACGACGACCACGTGAACCGTCTGCGAGCCCTGGCCGACGGCGACGACGTGCCGGGCCTGGTGACCGGCGAGGGCGGCAAGGCCAAGACCGTCTTCGTCTTCCCGGGGCAGGGCTCGCAGTGGGTCGGGATGGCGGCGGAACTGCTGGAGTCCTCGCCGGTGTTCGCGGCCCGCATGGGGGAGTGCGAGCGGGCGCTGTCGGCGTTCGTCGACTGGTCGCTGACCGAAGCCCTGTCCGATGCAGATGCGTTGGACCGGGTGGATGTGGTTCAGCCGGTGTTGTGGGCGGTGATGGTGTCGCTGGCGGAGGTGTGGCGGTCGTACGGGGTGGAGCCCGCGGCCGTCGTGGGTCACTCGCAGGGTGAGATCGCCGCGGCGGTCGTCGCGGGGGCGCTGTCGTTGGAGGACGGGGCGCGGGTGGTGGCGCTGCGCTCGAAGGCGATCCTCGCCCTGTCCGGTCGTGGCGGCATGGCCTCCGTGCAACTCCCCGCCGACGAGGCCCGCAAGGCGCTCACTCGTTGGGACGGCCGCATCGATCTCGCGGCGGTCAACGGCCCGGCCTCCGTCGTGGTCGCGGGTGACACCGGCGCACTGGAGGAACTGCTGGCGTGGGCCCAGGACGACGGCGTGCGGGCGCGCCGCATCGCGGTGGACTACGCCTCCCACTCCGCCCATGTGGAGGAGGTCCGCGAGGAGTTGGCAGGCCTGCTGGCCCCCGTGGCACCGACGTCCTCCCGCGTGGCGTTCTACTCGTGCGTCACCGGTGGCCGGCTCGACACGGCCGGGCTGGACGGCGCGTACTGGTTCCGCAATCTGCGGCAGCCGGTGAGGTTCGAGGAGACGACACGGGCCCTGCTGGAGCAGGGACACGGGCTGTTCGTGGAGGTGAGCCCGCACGCCGTCCTGACGGGCGCGGTGCAGGAGACGGCGGAGGCGGCCGAGCGCCGGACCGCCGTCACCGGGACGCTCCGGCGCGGAGAGGGCGGCCCGGAACGCCTGCTGCTGTCACTGGGTGAGGCGTACGTACGCGGCGCCCCGGTCGACTGGCGGGCCTGCTTCGCCGGCACCGGAGCCCGGACCGTCGACCTTCCCACGTACGCCTTCCAGCACCAGCGTTTCTGGACCGAGACGCAGGTCGCCGGCGGGACCTCGGCGGGCCGGGCCGTCGACATGTGGCGCTACCGGGTGGCATGGCGACGGATCGACACGGCCGTCGCCACGCCGCTGTCGGGCCGGTGGCTGCTGGTCGTACCCGGGGGCGACGGGGGAGAGGTCGCCGAGGCACTGCGGACCGCCGGCGCCCAGGTCGAGGTCGCCGAGGCGCCCGTCGCCGGCCTCGACGCGGAGTACACAGGTGTCGTGTCCCTGCTCGACGCGGCCGACGACGCCCTCGCGCTCGTGCGGGACCTGCACACCGCCGGCGTACGGTCGCCGCTGTGGTGGCTCACGCGCGGCGGCGCCGCCGTCGCGACCAGCGACGCCGTACGCGGGCAGGCGGCGCAACTGTGGGGACTCGGCCAGGTCACCGGCCTGGAACACCCGGACCGCTGGGGCGGGTTGATCGACCTGCCCCGGACCTGGAGCGAGAGCACCTCCGCCCTGCTGGCCGCGCTGCTGTCGGGAGCGGTCGCGCACGAGGACCAGCTCGCGATCCGCGGATCCGCCGTCTACGCGCGACGCCTGGTGCGCGCCCCCCTCACCGACCGCGGCCCCGTCCGCCCGTGGAAGCCGCAAGGCACGGTGCTGATCACGGGCGGTACCGGCGGCATCGCCGCCCACCTCGCCCGTCGGCTGGCGGCCGAAGGGGCGGAGCACCTGCTGCTGCTCAGCCGTCGCGGCCCGGCGGCACCGGGAACCGAGGCTTTGGCGGAGGAACTGCGGTCCCTGGGCGCGGAGGTGACGTTCGCGGCCTGCGACGTGGCCGACCGGGACGCCCTGGCGGCGGTGCTGGCCGAGGTGCCCGAGCAGTGGCCGCTCACCGCCGTCCTGCACACCGCGAGCTCCACCGCCTACGGCCCGGTGCTCGACGTCGGCCCCCAGGAGTTCGTGGACGGTACGGCGGCGAAGGTCGAGGGCGCCCGCAACCTGGACGAGCTGACCGCCGGCCTGGACCTGGACGCGTTCGTGCTGTTCTCGTCCGGCGCGGCCGTGTGGGGCAGCGCGGGCAACGGTACGTACGCGGCGGCCAACGCCTACCTCGACGGGCTCGCCCACGAGCGCCGCGCTCGGGGCCTGGCGGCCACGTCCCTCGCCTGGGGCGGCTGGGCCGACGGCGGCATGCTGGAGGGCTTCCCGGCGCTCGCCGACCAGCTGAACCGCATGGGTGTCCGGCAGATGCGGCCCGAGTCGGCCATCGACGTCATGTGGGAGGCGGTCGAGCAGGGCGAGACCACCCTGACGGTCAGCGACATGGACTGGGAACGGTTCGCCCCGGTCTACGCGCTCGCGCGGCGCCGCCCGCTGATCGAGGAGATCCCCGAGGCCGCCCGCGCCCTGCGCGGCGACCAGCCCGACTCCGACCGTACGGGGAGCGGCGACGGCACGGCCGCCGGGCGGCTGCGAGGCACCCTCACCACGCTCAGCGAACCCGAACAGCGCGCCACCCTGCTGGAGTTGGTGCGCTCGCGCGCCGCGACGGTGCTGGGGCACGCCGACGCGGCGGAGGTCGCCGCCCACCGCCCGTTCAAGGACCTCGGCTTCGACTCACTGACCGCCACCGAACTCCGCAACCGGCTGAACACGGCCACCGGACTGAGACTGCCCGCCACCCTCGTCTTCGACCACCCCACCCCCACCGCCCTCGCCGGCCGCCTGCGCGAAGAACTCCTCGGCGGCACCGACGCGGCGGCCACCGCACCGCCGGTGCGGCGCCCCCAGGACGACGATCCGCTGGCCGTCGTCGGCATGGCCTGCCGCTACCCCGGTGGCGTCCGTGGCCCCGAGGACCTGTGGCGGCTCGTCACCGAAGGCCGCGACGAGATGGCGGACTTCCCCACCGACCGCGGCTGGCAGGCCCTGTCCCTGTACGACCCCGGCCGGCAGACCACCCTCGCCGGACAGGGCGCCTTCCTCTACGACGCGGGCGACTTCGACGCCGACTTCTTCGGGATCTCCCCACGCGAGGCCCTGTCCATGGACCCGCAGCAGCGGCTGCTCCTGGAGACCTCCTGGGAGGCCGTCGAACGGACCGGCATCGACCCGCTGTCCCTGCGCGGCAGCCGCACCGGCGTCTTCGTCGGCGGCACACCCCAGGAGTACGGCGCCCTGCTGATGAACTCCGCCTCCCTGGCGAGCGGTTACGCCCTGACCAGCTCGTCCGGCAGCGTCATGTCGGGCCGGGTGTCCTACGTCCTCGGTCTGGAGGGCCCGGCGGTCACCGTCGACACCGCGTGCTCCTCCTCCCTGGTCGCCCTCCATCTGGCGGGGCAGGCACTGCGGGCGGGGGAGTGCGACCTCGCCCTCGCGGGCGGCGTCACCGTGATGGCCACACCGGGCGCCTTCGCCGAGTTCGCCAACCAGGGCGGCCTCGCCCCCGACGGCCGCTGCAAGGCCTTCGCGGACGCCGCCGACGGCACCGGCTGGGGCGAGGGCGTCGGCATCGTCGTACTGGAACGCCTCTCCGACGCACGGCGCAACGGCCACTGCGTCCTGGGCCTGGTACTCGGCTCGGCGGTGAACCAGGACGGCGCCTCCAACGGCCTGACCGCCCCCAACGGCCCCTCCCAACAGCGCGTGATCCAGGCGGCCCTGGCCGGGGCGGGCCTCGCCCCCTCCGACGTCGACGCGGTCGAGGCCCACGGCACCGGCACCCGCCTCGGCGACCCCATCGAGGCACAGGCGCTGCTGGCGGCCTACGGCCGTGACCGGGACGCCGACCGGCCCCTGTGGCTGGGCTCCGTCAAGTCGAACATCGGGCACACCCAGTACGCCGCGGGCGTCGCCGGCGTCATCAAGACGGTGCTGGCACTGCGCGAGGGCGTACTGCCGCGCACCCTGCACGTGGACGAACCGACCCGCCAGGTCGACTGGTCCGCCGGCACGGTACGCCTCCTGACCGACAACCGGCCCTGGCCGGAGACGGGCCGCCCCCGCCGCGCCGCCGTCTCCTCCTTCGGCATCAGCGGCACCAACGCCCACCTGATCCTCGAACAGGCCCCGGACGACGCGCCCTCGGCCCCGACGGACGCCACCGAGGAGCCCTCCAGCCCGGCGCCCCGACCCGAACCCGTCGTCCCCCGGCCCGAACCCGTCGTCCCCTGGCTCGTCTCCGGGCACACCGAGGCCGCCCTGCGCGACCAGGCCGTACGCCTCCTCGCCGAGCTGCGGGAACGGCCGGGCGCCGCACCGCTCGACATCGCCTGTTCGCTGGCCACCACCCGCAGCGCCCTCACCCATCGCGCGGCCGTCGTCGCCGACACGCGGCCCGCGCTGCTCTCGGGCCTCCAGTCGCTCGCCGACGGCACACCGTCGGACGCCGAGGTCGTCCGGGGGACCGTACGGGAGGGTACGCTCGCGCTGGTCTTCCCCGGCCAGGGCTCCCAACGACCGGGCATGGGCCGCGACCTGTACGAGCGCCACCCCGTCTTCGCCGCCGCCTTCGACGAGATCTGCGCGGCCTTCGCCCCGCTCCTCGACCGGCCCCTGCGTGACATCGTCTTCGCCACGGACCCGGAACGGTCGGCGGAGCTGGACCGGACCGAGTACACGCAGCCCGCACTCTTCGCCGTGGAGACGGCGCTGTACCGGCTCCTGGAGAGCTGGGGCGTCCGCCCCGACGCGCTGATCGGCCACTCCGTCGGCGAACTCGTCGCCGCCCACGTCGCGGGAGTCTGGACGCTGCCCGACGCGTGCCGCGTGGTCGCCGCCCGCAGCCGGCTCATGCAGACGCTGCCGCCCGGCGGCACCATGCTCGCGGTCGAGGCCGACGAGACCGAGGTCGTGGCGGTGCTCGCCGGCAACACGGACCGCAGCGTCGGCATCGCCGCCGTCAACGGGCCCACCTCGGTCGTCGTCTCCGGCCCGGAGAGCGCCGTCCTGGACGCCGCGGCTGAGTTCGTCGGACGCGGCCACCGCACCAAGATGCTCGCCGTCAGCCACGCCTTCCACTCGCCGCTCATGGAGCCCGTGCTCGCGGACTTCGCCGCCGCCCTGGCCCAGGTCGACTTCCACGAGCCGGTCCTGCCCGTCATCTCCAACGTCACCGGCGCCCCCGCCGCCGCCCGCGACCTCCGCGCCCCCGGCTACTGGGTGCGCCACGTCCGGGACACGGTCCGCTTCGCCGACGGGGTGCGCACCCTGCTCGACCGGGGTGTGCGCACCTTCCTGGAGGCCGGCCCCGGCGGCGCCCTGACCGCGATGGCCGCCGCAACCGCCGCCGAACACACCGAGGACGCCGTGACCTGCCTGGCCGCCCTGCGCGGCGGCCACCACGGAGAGACCTGCGCGCTCGTCACCGCCCTCACCCGGCTCGTCGTCCAGGGCACGGCCGTCGACTGGCCGGCGTACTTCGCGGACAGCGGCGCCCGCACCGTCCCGCTGCCCACCTACGCCTTCCAGCACCACCGGTTCTGGCTGCGTGTGCTCGGCGCCGGTGCGGGAGGCGGCGGCAGCAAGGCGTCGTCGGTCGGCCTGACCACGGCGGGCCACCCGCTGCTCGGGGCCGTCACCGCGCTGCCCGGCTCCGGCGGGCTGCTCCTCACCGGCCGGCTCGACCGCACCGACCACCCCTGGCTCGTGGAACACGCGCTCGGCGGCACGCCGGTGCTGCCCGGCACCGCCCTCGTCGACCTCGCCCTGCACGCCGGCGGTCACGCCGGCTGCGACCGGCTCGACGAACTCGTCATCCACGCGCCCCTGGCCCTGCCGGACCGGGGTGGCGTCGCCCTTCAGCTGTCCGTCGACGCCGAAGACCCCGACGGACGGCGGCCCTTCACGATCCACGCCCGGCCCGACGAACACCCCGAAGGACCGTGGACCCGCCACGCCACCGGCGTCCTCGCCCCCGCCCCGCCCACGACCCCGCCCACCGACACCGCGGCCTGGCCGCCGCCCGGCGCCCATGCCGTCCCGCTGGACGACTTCTACGCCACGACCGCCGAAGCGGGCCTCGCCTACGGCCCCACGTTCCAGGGACTGACCGAACTCTGGCAGGCCGACGGCGAACTCCACGCCCGAGTCGCCCTGCCCGACGAACCCGAGCAGCACGACACCGGCACCGTGGACACCGACGGCCACGCCCTCCACCCCGCGCTGCTCGACGCCGCCCTCCAGCCCCTCGCCCTCGGCATCCTGGGCGCGGACGGGCCAGGCGGCACGGCTGTCCCGGCGGGCCTGCCCTTCGCCTGGTCGGGCGTCCGGCTGCACGCGACCGGAGCGGCCGAACTCCACGTGCGGCTGGCGCCCACGGACGACGGCGGGGTCTCCGTACGGGCCACCACCCCCGACGGCCTGCCCGTCCTGGACATCGACACGCTGACCCTGCGGGCGGCTTCGGCGGTCCCGGCCGCCCGGGCCGACACACCGCGCACCGAGCCCCTGTACCGGCTGGAGTGGCCGACCGTCCCGCTCCCCACCACCGCCGCGCGCACGGCGGGAGGCTGGGGGATGCTCGGCCTCGACCCAAGGGAACTGCGCCCCCGCCTCGCCACCGCGATCGGCCAGGACGTCGTCCCGTACCTCGACCTCGGCGCCCTCACCGAGACGATCGACACCGGTGTCCCCGCCCCTGCCGCCGTGGTCGTCTTCTGCGACCCGCCCGGGCCCGACGACGCCGCCGCCGACGCCCACACGGCGACCCGGCAGACACTCGACGTCCTACGGCCCTGGCTCGCCGACGAGCGGCTCACCGACACGCGACTGGTCCTCGTCACCCACGGCGCCGTCGCCGTCGGTCCGGACGACGCGGGCGCCCTCCCCGGCCCCGCCGCCGTCTGGGGCCTGGCCCGAGCCGCCCAGACAGAACACCCGGCCCGCCTCGTCCTCGTCGACCTCGACGACGAACACACCTCCCTCGCTGCCCTGCCCCACGCCCTGACCACGGCCGAACCCCAACTCGCCCTCCGCCACGGCACGCCCCACGTACCCCGCCTCACGCCCGTCCCGCACGAGGCCCTTCCCACGCCCACCAACCCCCCGACCCGCCAGGCCGCGACACCCACCGAGCGCGGAGAGGTCCGGTCCGGAGCGGTCGTGCCCGTGGTGGATGCGCCCGGCACCCCCGCCCCCCGGACGACCACGCCCGGCGCCCCCGCCCCCCGGACGACCACGCCCGGCACCCCCGCCCTCAGAACGACCACGCCCGAGCAAGCCGTGCGCGACGCGAAACCGTCCGCCCAGCCCACCCCCTTCACCCCCCACGGCACCGTTCTCGTCACCGGTGCCACCGGTGCTCTGGGGAGCCTGGTGGCCCGTCATCTCGTCACCCGGCACGGTGTGCGGCACCTGCTGCTGGCCGGACGTCGTGGTCCGGCGGCGCCCGGCGCGGACGAACTGGCCGCCGAGATCGGCGAGGCCGGAGCCCGGGTCACCTTCGCCGCGTGCGACGTGGCCGACCGTGACGCCCTCGCCCGGCTGCTGGCCGGCATTCCCGCCGAGCAGCCCCTGACCGGTGTCGTCCACCTCGCCGGTGTCGTCGACGACGGCCTGGTCGGTGACCTCACCGCGGAACGGCTCGCCGCCGTGCTCCGCCCCAAGGCGGACGCGGCATGGTACCTGCACGAACTGACCGCGGGCCTGGACCTCACGGCCTTCGTGCTGTTCTCCTCCGCGGCCGGCGTGCTCGGCAGCCCCGGCCAGGCCAACTACGCCGCCGCCAACGCGTTCCTCGACGCCCTGGCCCAGCACCGCCGCTCGCTCGGTCTGCCCGGCCTCTCCCTCGCCTGGGGCCCCTGGCAGGGCACCGGAGGCATGGCCGACGCGCTCGGCGCCGCCGACCGGGCCCGTCTGGAGGGCAGCGGACTGCGGCCGTTCACCGCCGACTCCGGCCTCACCGCCCTCGACCGGGCCCTGGCGACACCGGACGAAGCCCTCCTCGTCCCGCTCCGTCTCACCCCCGGCGCCGCGCCCTTCCCGGCGGAACGGATCCCGGCCGTCCTGCGCGCCCTGGTGCGCGGCACCGTCCCGCGCCGGACCGCCACCAGGCGCGACGACCGGGCGGACACCACAGCCCTCGCCGCCCTCGACCCGGCCGCACGCGAGACCGCGCTGCTGGAACTGATCCGCGCGGAAGCCGCACGCGTGCTCGGCCACAACGGCACCGACGGCACCGACGGCACTGAAGGCTTTGGTGGCACTGGAGGCACTGGCGGCACCCACGGCACCGACAACCTCACCGCCGACCGGGCCTTCGGCGAACTGGGATTCGACTCCCTCACCTCCGTCGAACTCCGCAACCGGCTCGCCACCGCCACCGGCCTGCGGCTGCAGCCCACCCTGGTCTTCGACCACCCCACCCCCGGGGACCTGGCCGCCGCCCTGAACCGCCAGTTCACCACCCCGCCCACGGAATCCGCGCGCACTGCCACCCCGGCCACCCCGGCCGACCCGACCACGACCGTCGCGCAGGCCGTGGAGTCCCTCTACCGCCACGCCGTCACCGCCGGCCGCTACGACCAGGCGGGCAAGGTCCTGATGAACTCCGCCGGACTGCGCCCCGCCTTCACCTCGGCCGACGCGGTCGGCAAGGCACCGGGGCTTGTCAAGCTCGGTGACGGCGGCCGTCACCCCGCCCTCGTCGGACTGCCGTCCACCTCCGTGTGGGCCAGCGACCAGGAGTTCGTCGCTCTGGCCCGGCCGCTGCGCGGGCTGCGTGCCACCCACTCGCTGATGATGCCGGGCTTCGTCGCCGACGAACTCGTCGCGGGCAGCGTGGAGGCGGCCGTGGAACACGCGGCCCGCACCGTCGCCCGCGCCCTGGACGGAGCCCCCTTCGCCCTCGCCGGCCGCTCCTCAGGCGGTTCACTCGCGTACGCGGTGGCCGCCCGCCTGGAGGAACTCGGCACGCCCGCGACCGGCGTGGTGATGCTGGACACCTATGTGGCCGGCACCCCGCAGACCGACTACATCGTCCACGCCATGGAGTCCCGTTCCCTCGAACGCGAGGCGGAGTTCGGCCGGATGACCGGCCTCCGGCTCACCGCGATGGCGTCCTACTTCGCCCTCTTCGAGACCTGGCGGCCACGCTCCCTCACCACACCCGCGCTCCTGGTCCGCGCCTCCGAACCGATCGCAGTCGACCCGGACCACCCGAGGGAGCGCCCCGACGAGTGGCAGTCGACCTGGCCCGTCCCCCTGGACGTGGTGGACGTCCCCGGCGACCACCACTCCATGATCGAGGACCACGGTGACGTCACCGCGCGGACCGTGCACGACTGGCTGGCCGCCCTCGGTGGCTGAACGACGCCCGGGGCCCGGGGAGAGATTCTCCCCGGGCCCCGGGCCCCGGTCGTCGGCCGTAAAGGCCGTGCGGCGTCTCAAGAGTTCAGCTCAAGGGTTCAGCGAACCTCCCGCGCACACGCCCGAACCCGGTCGAGCAGCTCCGCCATGCCGAGCAGATCCTCCTCCCCGTCCCTCGGCCGCACCCCGTCGAGCACGGCCGCCGCGAAACTCCGTACGACGGCCCCGTACTGGTCGTCGGCCGGCAGCGTGATCTCCCGCACCAGATCCTGCTTCTCCAGCCGGACCACGGGCCGCAGCGTCGGCGGCGGGGTGAAGGCCCGGTCGAGGACGATCCGGCCGCTGCCGCCCCAGAGCGCGTACGAGCAGCGGTAGGCGTGCTCGAACCCGAAGGACAGCTCGGCGGTCACCCCGGCCGGGGTGGTCAGCAGCACATGGCCCGCCACGTCCACACCGAGCGCGGGGTCCACGCGCAACACCGCGCCGACCGGGTCGAGTCCGGGACCGAGCATCAGCCGAGCCGCCCGCAGCGGGTACACGCCGACGTCGAGCAGGGAGCCCCCGCCGAGATCGGTCCGGTGGCGGACATCGTCGGCGGGCAGCGGGGGAATCCCGAACGCGCTGCTGAAGGAACGGAGTTCGCCGATCTCGCCCGCCGCGACGAGCCGCCGTACCTCGTCGTGCTGACCGTGGTGGAGGAACATGAAGTTCTCCATCAGCCACAGGCCGGCCGCACGGGCGGTGTCGAGCATGCCGGCCGCCTCGGCACGCGTGGTCGCGAGCGGCTTCTCCACCAGGACGTGCAGCCCGGAGCGCAGCGCCCGGACCGCCCACCGGGCGTGCAGCCCGGTGGGCAGGGGAATGTAGACGGCGTCGAGGTCGGTACGGTCGAGCAGCCGCTCGTACCCCTCGACCGGTTCACCGCCGAAACGGTCGGTGAACCGGCGCGCCTTCGCCCCGTCCCGGCTGGCCACCGCGACCAGCCGCGTCCTCGGCTCCGCCGCTATCGCGGGCAGTGTCCGCCGCCAGGCGATGTCCGCGCAGCCGAGGAGACCGATCCGGACCGTGCCCTCGGGGCCGTTTCCGGCCGGGTCGCTCATCCGAGGGCCTCCGCACAGGCGACGAGGGTGCGCGCCTCGATGTTGACGTAGTGGCTGTGCCGCAGCAGCTCCTTCAGCTGGCCCAGCGTGACCCAGCAGAACCGGGACGGCACCTCCGTCGGGAAGTCCTCGTCCAGCTCCGCGATCACATACCGGTTCTGTGCCGCGAAGAAACGGCCGCCCTCCTCGGACTGGACGCGGTCGTAACGGATCCGGTCGGGGGAGAGGGAATCGAACACGTCGAGAAACGGCGGGCGCCCGCCCGGCGGCAGACCGGCCTGCTCGTCCGGGACGCAAGTCACGGTCGGTCCGATCTCCAGCTTGTCCAGGCATCCTTCCTGCACCTGTGCCTGGACCAGGAAGTGCGGGACGTCACCGATCGTGCGGTACAGCAGAGCCGCCAGGCCCCGCGCGCAGGGAGCCAGCATCGGCTGGGTCCACGACGGCACCTCGCGGTGCGGGGCGGTGACGTCCACGGCGATGATGCGGAAGCGCCCGCCCTCGTCGTGTGCGATCTCCGTCGGTGTCCGGCGCCAGCCGGTGACACCGGTGAGCGGGACGACCTCGGCCGTCAGCTCGCACCGTGTCTTGGCCTCGGTGAACCAGCTGGACACCTCGGTCATCGAGTGAAGCGCGCCGCGCTCCGCCCCCGCCGGCTTCTGCGGAGGCAGACAGGACAGGACCGTACGGGTGTCCATGTTGACGAGGTTGTCCCGGTGGAGCAGGGCTCTGATCTCGCCGAGGGTGAGCCAGCGGAAGTCGTCGTGGACCGGTACGTCGTCGTCGGCCTCGACGATCATGTTGCGGTTCCGCTTGCGCAGGAACCAGGAACCCTGCTCGGACTGCAGGACGTCGACCAGCACCCGGCCCCGGCGTTCGGTGAAGTACTCCAGATAGCGGACGGACCCGCCCCGGTGCACCCGCGTGTAGTTGCTGCGGGTCGCCTGCACGGTGGGGGAGAGCTGGACGCCGTTGACGTTGCCGGGCTCCGCCTTCGCCTGCAGCAGGAAGTGCCGGACCCCGTCGAACGTTCTGGCGAGAATGCCGAGGACGCCGATCTCCGGCTGGTCGATGATGGGCTGCGACCACTCGGGCGGCCCTCCGGGCCCGGCGGGCCGTACGCGAAGCCCTCGCACACTGAAGAACCGGCCGGTGTGGTGCCGCAGATCGCCGGTGGCCGCGTCGAAGTCCCAGCCCGACAGCGCCGAGAACGGGATCGTCTCGACTCGCTGGTCGTTGACCCGGGCCCGCTCCGCGAACCAGGTGGCGAAGTCCGTGTCCGTGCGCGGTCCGTTCGCCTCCGTCCGCGTCCGGTTCACCATGTGACGGGCAGACAGGCGGGGCCGCGCAGGACACCCCCGGCGAACGGGATGTCCTCCGCCGGGATCGCGAGCGCGAGGCGGGGGAAGCGCTGGAGCAACGACCCCAGGGCGACCTGGAGTTCCAGGCGCGCGAGTTCGGCGCCGATGCAGCGGTGGGCGCCGTGCCCGAAGATGAGATGCGGGTTCGGTGAGCGGTGGAAGTCCATCTCGGTCGGGTCGTCGAAGACGGCCGGATCGAGGTTGGCGGCCTGGGTGTCGATCACCACGGCCTCGCCCTTGCGGATGGTCCCGGCGCTGAGCTCGACGTCGTCGACCGCGATCCGCACGAACCCGCCGGTGACCGACAGGGGCGCGACGCGCAGCATCTCCTCGACCGCCGACGGCACGAGACCGGGCGTGGCGCGCAGCTCCGCGAGGTGGTCGGGGCTGCGCAGCACCAGCGCCGCGAAGTTGGCGATCTCGTGGGCGGTGTTCTCGAAGCCGCCCACCAGCAGGGCGAGGGCGAGGCTGACGAGTTCCTCCTCGCTGAGCCGGTCGTCGTGGTCACGGGCCAGGACCAGCCTGCCGAGCAGATCGTCGGATGGGCTCCGCCGACGCTCGGCGACCAGCGAGGAGACCAGGGCCACCATCTCGCCGACCGCCGACTCCACCTCGCCCTGCTCGTTGCCGGTGAACATGGTGTGGGCCAGCCCGCGGAAGGTGTCGCTCCGGTCGTCGGGCACGCCGAGCATGTCGCAGATGACGGTGAGGGGGAGCGGCCGGGCCAGCGCGGTCACCAGGTCGGCGGGCGGCCCCTGCTCCTCGATGGCGTCGAGCAGCGCGGCCACGGCCTTCTCGACACGCGGCCGCATCGCCTCGACGCCGCGCATCGTGAACGCCTGCGCGACCAGCTTCCGCAGCCGGGTGTGCTCGGGCGGGTCCAGGCTGAGGATCGACGTGTCGTGCAGCAGCACCGGCGTCGGCCGGGGAACGTCAGCGCCCACCGTCGCCGCCCGGCTGAACCGGGGGTCGGACAGCACGGTCTTGACGTCCGCGTGCCGGGTGATCAGCCGTGCCTCCATGCCGTACGCCATACGTATACGGGCCAGCGGCTCCTTTTCCTGGATCTCGCGATAGCAGGGAGGATATGTGAAGCCCACCGGTTTGCCCATCGGGAACCTGTGGATATTTTCAGCTACGTCCATTGCCTGACTCCCTGTCATTTGCGAAGCGGGCGCAGTGAATGCGCTGCGAGGCTATACGGTGCCAGGTGCCCGGGATCGGCACCCGGGAATTTGTAGGGGTGCAGAGGTGGGCGGAAACCATGGAATAGGGGTGCGGGTAAGGGGGAAGTCCGATTTTTTAAGGGGCGCTGAATCCCCTGGGCTCTTCCCTTGTCCGCCCCGACTGGAGAACATTCCCTTTGCATGTCCCCTGGTACGCCCGGCGCACCTCCGTGGTGCGTGTCCGTTGTCGAAGAGGGAGTGAAGGATTTGATTTCCCGACCGGTGTACGGAGCGCCATGAAAGGTATTGTCCTCGCGGGCGGGAACGGAACACGGCTATTGCCCCTGACGGCCGTCGGATCCAAACAGCTGGTGCCGGTCTACGACAAGCCGATGATCTATTACCCGCTCTCCATCCTCATGCTCACCGGCATCACGGACGTCCTCGTCGTCACCCGCCCCGCGGAACTCGAACTGTTCCGCACACTGCTCGGCGACGGCCGCCACCTGGGCATGACCATCGACTACGCCGTCCAGGACGAGCCGCGCGGCATCGCCGACGCCCTGCTCGTCGGCGCCGACCACATCACCGGCGGCGACTGCGCCCTGATCCTGGGCGACAACCTGTTCCACGGCGCGAACCTGCCCGCCCTGCTGCGCCGGAGCGCGAAGCGGCTGCGCGGCTGCGTGCTCTTCGGCCACCAGGTCGCCGACGCGGAACGCTACGGCGTCGCCGAGGTCGACGCCCGGGGCCGGCTCGTGTCCATCGAGGAGAAACCCGCCCGCCCCCGCTCCCCCCTCGCGATCCCCGGCCTCTACTTCTTCGACGACGAGGTGGTGGACATCGCCAAGGGCCTCACCCCGTCCGCCCGGGGCGAGCTGGAGATCACCGACGTCCTGCGCGCCTACATGGAACGGGACCGGGCCGACCTCGTCTGGCTCGGCCGAGGCGTCACCTGGCTGGACACCGGCACCCACGAAACCCTGCTGGAGGCCGCCCAGTTCGTCCGTGACGTCCAGCGACGCCAGGGCGTACGGATCGGCTGCGTCGAGGAGATCGCCCTGTACCTGGGCCTCATCGGGCCGGACGACTGCCACCGTCTGGGCGCCGCGATGCGACAGTCCCCCTACGGCCGGTACGTGATGGAACGCGCCCGAGCCCACACCCCCGACGCCTGGCCCCCGACCATCCCGGAGGAGCTGTGAACCTCCTGATCACGGGCGGCGCCGGTTTCATCGGCTCCACCTACACACGGATGCTGCTGAACGGCGCCACGGATACCCTCGACGTCTCCCGGGTGACGGTGCTGGACAAGCTCACCTACGCCGGCCGGCTGGACAACCTCGACCTCACCGACCCCCGGCTGACCTTCGTGCACGGCGACATCTGCGACCCCGACACCGTCGCCGACGCCATGGCCGGCGCGGACCAGGTGGTGCACTTCGCGGCCGAGTCCCATGTGGACCGGTCCATCGAGAGCGCCCACGCTTTCGTACGCACCAACGTCGTCGGCACCCAGACCCTGCTCGACCAGGCGCTGCGCCACGGAGTGGAACGCTTCGTGCACGTCTCCACCGACGAGGTGTACGGCTCCGTCGAGACCGGCGCGAGGTCCGAGGCCGACCCCCTCGACCCCAACTCGCCCTACGCCGCCTCCAAAGCCGCCTCCGACCTCCTCGCCCTGTCCTTCCACCGCACCCACGGCCTGGACGTCCTGGTCACCCGGTGCAGCAACAACTACGGTCCCCGGCAGCACCCCGAGAAAGTCATCCCGCTGTTCGTGACGCGGCTGCTCACCGGCCGTCAGGTGCCGCTGTACGGCGACGGACGCAACGTACGCGACTGGCTGCACGTCGAGGACCACTGCCGAGGCGTGGAAGCCGTCCGGCTGAAGGGGCGGCCCGGCGAGATCTACAACATCGGCGGCGGCACCGAGCTGACCAACCGCGAGCTGACCGGCCGGCTGCTGACCGCCTGCGGGCGCGACTGGAGCGCCGTACGGCACGTGCCCGACCGCAAGGGCCACGACCTCCGTTACGCGATCCGCGACGACAAGCTGCGCGCGGAGTGCGGCCACCGGCCGCGGCACGACTTCGAAGCCGGCCTCGCGCGGACCGTCGACTGGTACCGCCGGCACCCGTCCTGGTGGGACCGAGTCACCCCCACGGAGGGCTGACCATGGACCATCGCGCACTGAAGGTGCACGGCGCCTTCGCGTTCGTCCCCACCACGTTCCCGGACGAGCGCGGCGGGTTCACCGCCCCCTTCCAGGAGTCCGTCTTCGCCACCGCCGTCGGCCACCCGCTTCCCGCCGTGCGGCAGGCGAGCTGCAGCACCTCCCGACGGCACGTGCTCAGGGGCGTGCACTACACCCTCACCCCGCCCGGCACCGCCAAGTACGTGTACTGCGCCCACGGCGAGGCCCTGGACATGGTGGTGGACCTGCGCGTGGGATCCCCCACCTTCATGGCCTGGGACGCGGTGACGATCGACGCCCGCAGACCGACCGCCGTGTACTTCCCCGTCGGCGTGGGCCACGCCTTTCGCGCCCTGCGCGACGACACCGTCATGGCCTACCTCCACTCCGGCGAGTACGTGGCCGACCACGAGCTCGCCGTGTCGGCACTGGACCCCGCCCTCGGGCTGCCCCTCGGAGAGGACGGCGAACTCGTCGTCTCCGCCCGCGACCGGGAGGCCCCCACCGTCGCCGAGGCACACGCCCTCGGTCTGCTGCCCGCCTACGCGCACTGCCTCGACATCGAGAAGGGCTTCGGGCCCGCGACCCACCCCGTGTGACCGACCGCCCGGTGCGCCCGGCGCGCCCACCCCACGAAGGAAGGCATTCCCCTTGACCTCCGCCACCCCCCGACCGGTCACGGCCTACAGCGACGAACACGCCGACGTCTACGACCTCATCCACTCCGCCCGCAGCAGGGACTGGGCCTCGGAGGCGGAGGCGATCTCCGCACTCGTCACCGCGCGCCACCCGGGGGCGGACTCGCTCCTCGACGTCGCCTGCGGCACCGGCAAGCACCTGGAGAGCTTCGGCAGCCGCTTCCGGCACGTCGCGGGAGTGGAACTCTCCGACGGCATGCGACGGATCGCCCAGCACCGGCTGCCCGACACCACGGTCCACCACGGCGACATGCGTACCTTCGACCTCGGCCGCACCTACTCCGCCGTCACATGTCTGTGCTTCTCGGCGGCCTACATGGCGAACGTCGACGAACTGGGCCAGGCCCTCGAGCGCATGGCGCGTCACCTCGAGCCCGGAGGCGTGCTGGTCCTCGAACCCTGGTGGTTCCCCGAGAAGTTCCTGGACGGCTTCGTCACGGGAGCCGTCGCACAGGAGGAGGGCCGGGTCGTCAGCAGGCTCTCCCACTCCGTCCGCGACGGCGACGCCACCCGTATGACGGTGCGCTACACCGTCGCCGACAGCGCCACCGGGATCAGCGAGTTCACCTCGCACGAGATCCTCTCGCTCTTCGGCGCCGACGAGTACGAGGCCGCGTTCCGGGGCGCCGGTCTCACCGTGGAGTACCTGGAGGGCGGCCCGAACGGCCGCGGGCTCTTCGTCGGTGTCTCCCCCCGGAGGGCGTCGTGATCCAGGTGTTCCAGCCCACGCTGGGCGAGGAGGAAGTCGCCGCGGTCGCCGAGGTGTTCGAGAGCAACTGGATCGGCCACGGACCGCGCACCAAGGTGTTCGAGGAGAAGTTCGCCGAACATCTCGGGGTGGAGGCGGACCGCCTCGTCTTCGTCAACTGCGCCACGGCCGGACTGTTCCTGGCCACGGAACTGCTCGGGCTCGGCGAGGGCGACGAGGTCGTCCTGCCGTCCCTCAGCTTCGTCGCCGCCGCGAACGCCGTCGCGGCCCACGGCGCCCGCCCGGTCTTCTGCGAGGTCGACCCGCGCACCCTCAACCCCACCGTGGACGACATCGACCGCGCCCTCACGCCCCGCACGAAGGCCGTCATGGTGCTCCACTACGGCGGCTACCCGGGAGACGTCGCGGCGATCGCCGACCACTGCCGCGAGCGCGGCATCCCCCTGATCGAGGACGCCGCCTGCGCCGTGGCGTCCCACATCGACGGCAAGGCGGTCGGCACCTTCGGCGACCTGGCCGTGTGGAGCTTCGACGCGATGAAGGTGCTCGTCTGCGGCGACGGCGGCATGCTGTACGTCCGCGACGCCGACCAGGCCGCACGCGCCCGCCGGCTCGCCTACCACGGCCTCGCCCGGTCGAGCGGCTTCGGCCAGGCCGGGGAGAGGTCCCGCTGGTGGGAGCTGGACGTCCCCGAAGTCGGCCGGCGCGTCGTCGGCAACGACATGACCGCGGCCGTCGGCACCGTACAACTGCGCCGCCTGCCCGGCTTCGTGGCCCGCCGCCGGGAGATCGCCGCGCTGTACGACCGTGAACTGGCGGACGTACCGGGTCTGTCGCTGCCGCCCCCGCTGCCCGAAGGACACCACTCCACGTACTACTTCTACTGGGTGCAGGTGGACCCCGGCCTACGGGACGAGGTCGCCAGCGAGTTGTATGCGGCCGGCATCTACACGACGTTCCGCTACCCCCCGCTGCACAAGGTCCCGGTCTACGGGGCCGGAGCCCTGAGGCTGCCGCGCTCCGAGGAGGCCGCCGAGCGCACGCTGTGTCTGCCGCTCCACCCCGCACTGGACGACGCGGACGTGCGGGCGGTGACGTCGGCCCTGCGCAAGGTCATGGAGGCCCGTCGAGGAGGGAGCGCGTCATGAACACCCACGGCAGCGACGCTCACAAGGAACTGATCCTCGACGAGACGGCCAAGTTCCACATGGAGGCCCGGGAGTCGGGTCCCTTCGTCCCGGGCACCACCGAGATATGGCCCGCGGGCGCGGTCCTGGACGAGCGGGACCGGGCCGCGCTGGTCGAAGCCGCCCTGGAGATGCGGATAGCCGCGGGGCCCAGCGCGCGCAAGTTCGAATCCCGGTTCGCCCGCAGGCTCGGGCACCGCAAGGCTCATCTGACGAACTCCGGCTCCTCCGCGAACCTCCTCGCCATGACCGCGTTCACCTCGCATCTGCTGGAGGAACGCCGGCTGCGACCGGGAGACGAGGTGATCACGGTCGCCGCGGGCTTCCCCACCACGGTCAACCCGATCCTCCAGAACGGGCTCGTGCCCGTCTTCGTCGACGTCGAACTCGGCACCTACAACACGACAGCCGCACGCGTCGCCGAGGCGATCGGCCCCCGCACCCGCGCCATCATGATCGCCCACGCGCTCGGCAACCCCTACGAGGTCGCCGAGATCGCCCAACTCGCGGCGGAGCACGACCTGTTCCTGATCGAGGACAACTGCGACGCGGTGGGTTCGACGTACGACGGACAGCTGACCGGCACCTTCGGCGACATCGCGACCGTCAGCTTCTACCCGGCGCACCACCTGACCATGGGGGAGGGCGGATGCGTCCTGACCTCGAACCTCGCCCTCGCGCGGATCGTGGAGTCTCTCCGCGACTGGGGCCGCGACTGCTGGTGCGAGCCGGGCGAGACCAACAAGTGCCTCAAGCGGTTCGACTACCAGATGGGCACCCTGCCCGCCGGCTACGACCACAAGTACATTTTCTCGCACGTCGGCTACAACCTGAAGGCGACCGACATCCAGGCCGCCCTCGGCCTGACCCAGCTGGACAAGCTCGACGCGTTCTGTGAGGCCCGCCGTGTCAACTGGCGGCGACTGCGGGAAGGCCTGGACGGTGTACCGCATCTGCTGCTGCCCAGGGCCACCGACCGCAGCGACCCGAGCTGGTTCGGGTTCGCGCTGACCGTGGACACCGAAGCGCCCTTCACCCGGGCGGAGTTGGTCGACCACCTGGAAGCCCGCAAGATCGGAACCCGGCGGCTGTTCGGCGGCAACCTGACACGCCAGCCGGCCTACATCGACCAACCGCACCGGGTTGTCGGCGACCTGACCAACAGCGACATCATCACGGAGCAGACCTTCTGGATCGGTGTGTACCCCGCGCTGACCGACGAGATGATCGCCTACGTCGTCTCCTCGGTGAGGGACTTCGTGCGGAGCCACACCTGACCGAGAGGCGAGGCCACCCGGTCGGCCACCGACACACGTCAGGCCCCGCGTGCGTCGGTGGAAACCGCGCACGCGGGGCCGGAGGGGGGCGGGCGGATGCGGTCCGGTGATCCCCTACCGGCGATGATCCGCGGTCAACTTCTCCAGCACCGGCACCAGTTCGCCCGGCGACGGCTGGGCCATGATCTGCTCGTCCCGCAGCCGGCGCGCGGACTCGCCGAACGACGGATCGTCCAGCAGCCGCTCCAACGCCGCACGCAGCTCCCGCCGCTCGGACACGTACAGCCCCGCTCCGGCCCTCTCCAGATGCCGGCCCTTGTGCAGCGCGAACCAGGTGTTCGCGACCAGCACCTGCGGAACCCCCGCGCCCAGAGCCGTGTTCCACGTTCCCCCACCGCCGTAGTGGACGACCGCCGAGCAACTCGGCAGGAGCGCCAGCAGCGGTACGAAGTCGACGAGCCGCGTGTTGGCCGGCACGGCCTGTTCCTCGCCCGGGACCTGCTTCAGCGTGGCGATCAGCTCGATGTCCAGGCCGTCGAACATCCGCAGGTCGCCTACGGGGAACGCGTCGTGCCCGGCCTGGTTGCGCAGGGTCGTCCCGCTGGTGAGACACACCCTGGGCCGGGCCGGCGGCGCGTGCAGCCAGCCGGGCACCGTGGCGGGCCCGTTGTACGGCACGTACCGCATGGGGACCCGGTGCACGTCCAGCGGGAACCGGGCGTCCGCCGGAACCGTGTCGAGGGTCCACTGCCCCACCGCCATGTCCTCGGCGAACGCGCCCCCGCCGAACCGCTCCAGCAGCGGGCCGAGCCAGGGCTCCAGCGGGTCGGTGCGCTGGTCCTCGGGCGCCTGGTCGCGCAGCCGCAGGAACGTCTGCCGCATCTGCTGCAGCAGATCCGGGCTGAACACCAGCCGCGCGTGCGCCGCGCCGACGGCCCGCGCGGCGACCGGGCCCGCGAAGGTGTACGGCTCCCAGACGACCAGGTCCGGCCGGAAGTGGCGGGCGAAGTCGACCAGCCCGTCCACGAAGGCGTCGTTGTTGACGCCCCGCATGTAGAAGTCGATGAAGGCGCGGTACAGCAGCCCCTGCCCCTCCCACGTCGCGGGCGACTCCACGCTGCCGTCCTGCCCGAACCCGCCCGAGTAGTCGGCCGTGCCGCCGGCCTGCTCCAACTGCCGCAGGAACGTGTGGTCGTCGCCGACCGGCACGGCGGTGAGCCCCGCCCGCGTGATGTCCTCCGTCAGGGCGGGCTGCGACGCCACGTACACCTCGTGCCCCGCTGTGCGCAGTGCCCAGGCGAGCGGGATCATGCTGTAGAAGTGGGTTCTCTCGGCGTGGGTGGCGAAGAGCACGCGCATAGGACGGAATCCTTCCGTTCTGCGGACGAAGGGGCGACGGCCCGTCGGCAAGGCTGCTCCGCCACAGCCCTCGAGCCAACCCCTATCGCCCCCGCCCCCGCCGTTGCGGGGGGCCGGGACTGTGGGCACCCCTATCGACAGGGCCGCCGGTCAGGGGTAGCGGAGCCATGGGTAGGCTCTCGGCACGCGCTCAGGGTGCTGGCAAGCTCGGGGCGTCGACCGGCGGCCGCGCCCACCTGGCTCCTGCTCGGAGCGGGATCCGTCTCATGACGGGCGGCCGCCGGTCGCCACGTCCGGAAGGAACGAACGAGATCATGCGCGTCAACGTGGCCCGAGGCCTGACAGCGGCTCTCGCGGCGGAGGCAGTCCGATGACCGGCGGCGAAGAGCCCGTCCTGCTGCACACCGTCGGCCGGGCCGCCCACATCACCCTCAACCGGCCGAAGTCCCTCAACGCCCTCAACCACACCATGGTGCGGCGCATCGACGAGGCACTGACCGCCTGGGAAGACGACCCGGCCGTCGAGACCGTCGTCCTCACCGGCGCGGGGGAGCGCGGCCTGTGCGCGGGCGGCGACATCCGTGTCGTCCACGACGACGCCCGCGACGGGGACGGCACCGTCGCGGGCGCGTTCTGGCGCGACGAGTACCACCTCAACGCCCGCATCGCCCGCTACCCCAAGCCCTACGTCGCCGTCATGGACGGGATCGTCATGGGCGGCGGCGTCGGCGTCTCCGCGCACGGCAGCGTCCGTGTCGTCACCGAGCGGTCGATGATCGCCATGCCCGAGACCGGCATCGGCTTCGTACCGGACGTCGGCGGCACCCACCTCCTGGCCCACGCCCCGGGCGAACTCGGCACCCTCCTCGCCCTCACCGGCGCGCGGATCGGCGCCGGCGACGCCCTCCTGTGCGGCCTCGCCGACCACTACGTACCGTCCACATCGCTCACGCGCCTCCTCGACGACCTGGCCGACCTGCCCGTCCGGGAGGCCCTGGACCGTCACGTCCGGCCCGCGCCCGAGGGGGAGCTGGCCGGACGGCGGGACTGGATCGACTCCTGCTTCACCGCCGACACGGCCGAGGAGATCGTCCGGCGGCTGCTCGCCCACGGCGACCCGGCGGCGAAGGAGACCGCGGAGACGCTGCTGGCCAAGTCGCCCACCGCCGTCAAGGTCACTCTGACCGCCGTACGCCGCGCCCGGCGACTCGGCTCGCTGGAACGGGCGCTGGAGCAGGAGTACCGCGTCTCCTGCGCCGCCCTCACCACCCCCGACCTGGTCGAGGGCATCCGCGCCCAGGTCATCGACAAGGACCGCGCCCCGCGCTGGTCCCCGCCCACCCTCGCCGACGTCACCGACACGGATGTGGAACGCCACTTCGCGCCCCTCGGCGACCGCGAACTGCGCCTCACCGGCCCCGACATGTGACCCGGGTGTGCGCGGCACGAGCCGGTACTAGGCTGCCGCCATGATCGACAACTCCCACGGCATACGCATCCGACCAGGCGGCCCGGCCGACGCGCCCGCCATCCTCGCCATGCTCGACTCGGCGGTGGCCTGGATGAACGAGCGCGGCAACACGGAGCAGTGGGGCACCCTCCCGTACTCGCAACGGCCCGACGGGCCGGCGCGCGTCGAGCGGTACACGACCGAGAACACCCCCTACATCGCGGAGCTGGACGGCACACCCGTCGGAGCGCTCGTACTGGACTCCGGACCCAGCCCGCAGATGCCGATCCCGCCGGCGGGGGAACCCGAGCGGTACGTCCGGCTCCTGGTCTCCGACCGCCGCCACGCCGGCCTGGGCATCGGCGCCGCACTGCTGACCCATGCCGCCGAGGAGACGCGACGCGCGGGCGTGCACCTCCTGCGCGTCGACTGCTGGGCGGGCGGCGGAGGCCGACTCGTGGCCTTCTACGAGCGCAACGGCTTCACCCCCACCGACTCCTTCCTCTCCGACACCTGGCCCGGCCAGGTACTCGCCCGCCGGATCGACTGACGCCTCGGCCTCACGGAAAACGCCGTGCCGATACCGCGTCCGGGGCGCAGACTGCCGGAATGGACGGAGACGCTGCCACCCCTGTGGCCACCACACCGTCGGTGAAGTCGAGCGAATGGCTGGGCCATCCACCGGACGCCCGCCTGCTGATCGTCAACTGCGACGACTTCGGGATGTCTCCGTCGGTCAACGCGGCGGTGGTGGAGTCGATCGAGCAGGGCATCGCCGCTTCGTGCAGCCTGATGGTCCCGTGCCCGGCGGCGACGGACGCGATGCGACTCCTCGCCCGCAGGCCCGCGATCCCGTTCGGGATTCACCTCACCCTGGTCCGCGACACGGCCCGGGACCGTTGGGGACCGCTGACCGCCAGGGAGAAGGTGCCCTCGCTGCTGGACGAGACGGGAGAACTGTTCGTGCCGACGCCCGCCGGACGGGCCACCCTCCTCGGGCGGGCCCGGCTCGACGAGGTGGAGACGGAGTTCCGCGCACAGATCGACACGGTCGCCGACACGGGGCTCGCGCCGACCCACCTGGACTTCCACTGCCTGGCCGACGGGGGACGGGACGACATCCTCGACCTGACGGTGGAGCTCGCCGCCGAGTACGGCCTCGCCGTGCGGGTCTGGCTGGAACCCGGACGGCGGGCGATGCGGCGGCGGGGGCTGCCGGTCGTCGACCACGACTTCCTGGACAGCTTCTCCCTCGACACCGAAGGCAAGGCGGACCGCTACCGGCAACTGCTGCGCGAACTGCCGCCCGGACTGACCGAATGGGCCGTGCACCCCGGTCTCGGGGACCGGGACGCACGGGCCGCTGACAGCGGCCCGTGCGTCCGCCGAACGGACCACGAGTTCCTCATCTCACCGCAGGCCCGGGAAACCCTCACCCGGGAGGGCATCGTCGTGATCGACTACCGGGCGGTCCAGGAGGCCTGGACCCGGGTCAGTGGGGGATGCCGTCGATGAGGTCGCGTGCGCCCTGGCGGAGGAGGGCGACCGCGACGGAGGTGCCGAGGGTCGCCGGGTCCAGTCGGCCCGCCCATTCGTGGGCGTTGAGGACGGTCTTGCCGTCCGGGGTGAACACGGAGGCCCGCAGGGAGAGTTCGCCATTGCGCTCCGTACGGGCGAAGCCGGCGATGGGGCTGTTGCAGTGGCCCTGCAGGACATGCAGGAACATCCGCTCGGCGAGAGTCTCCCGGTGGGTGTCCGGATCCCCGAGGCCGCTGACCGTGTCGATGGTCTCCATGTCGTCCTCCCGGCACTGGAGCGCCAGGACGCCCGCACCGATCGGCGGCATCATCGTGTCGACGGACAGGATCTCGCTGATCACGTCCGCGCGGCCGATCCGCTCCAGGCCGGAGACCGCCAGGAGCAGGGCGTCCGCCTCACCGGCGGCGAGCTTCTCCAGCCGGCGGTTGGCGTTGCCGCGGAACGGCACACAGTCCAGATGCGGGTGCGACGCGGCGAGTTGCGCGGTGCGGCGTACGGAGGAGGTGCCGACACGGGTGCCCGCGGGCAGCTCGTCCAGGGTGCGTCCGGCGGGGTCCACCAGGGCGTCACGGATGTCGTCGCGCTTGAGGAACGCGGCGAACATCGTGCCGGCCGGGAGAGGCCGGTCGGCAGGGATGTCCTTCACACAGTGAACGGCGAGATCCGCCTCGCCCGCGACGAGCGCGGCGTCGACCTCCTTGGTGAACGCCCCCTTGCCCTCGACCTTGGACAGATCACCCATCCACTTGTCACCGGTCGTCTTCACCGGGACCACTTCGGTACGAAGCCCTGGGTGGAGCACGGCGAGTTCGGCACGGACACGCTCCACCTGGGCGAGAGCCATGGGCGAGTCCCGGGAGACGATACGAATCAGGTCCTGCGACATGGAGGAACGATAGCCCCTGACCTCACCCCTCCACCCCCTGATACTGCCCCAGAAAGCCGAACTCCCCGTCGACCACGCGGAACAGGAACATCCCGTCGCTGTTGTACCCCTGGTCGGAGGTGTACGCGATGGTGCGGCTGATGCCCTGGTGATCCACCTCCCGCATACGGCGTAGCACCGCACCGCGCTCCCTCGGCGGAGCGTCCCCGCTCGCACACACCGCGGCCAGGAAGCGGACCGCGTCGTACGCCTCCGCCGCGTACCAGCCGGGGCGCTCCCCGTACCGGTCCCGGTACGCCTCGGCGAAGGAGCGGGCCGCCGGGGTGGCCGTCGGATCGATGAACGTGGTGACGAACACCCAGCCTTCGGCCCCCGCGCCGGCCGTCTTCAGAAACCGTGTGCCGAAGGCCCGTTGGGTCGCGAGCCGGGCCCCGGAGAACCCCGCCTCGCGCAGCGCGGACGCGAAGGCGCCCGCCCGTTCCTGACCGCCGCTGAACACCACCGCGTCGGCGCGGGCCGCGACGACCTGCCCGGCGAGCGCGGCGTGGTCGAGCCTCCCGGCGGCGACACTCGTGACGGCCACCTCCTTTCCGGCCCGGGTCAGCGCGCGCTGGATGTAGGTGCAGAGCGTCCAGGCGAAGTCGCCCTCGGCCCGGTCCTCGACCAGGAACACCTTGCGGGCGTCGACGGAACGCGTGAGATAGCGGTTGCACGGGGCGGAGAGCAACTGGTCGTGGGGCGTCAGCTGCGCGTGTGACAGGAGGGTGATCGGACCGGCGTTCCCGACCTGCGGCTGCACCCCCACCGACACGGTGACGACCGGCAACGCGGCCTTGGTGTACGTGACGTCCGCGGCGAGGAAGCACGCGTCCGTCGTCGGACCGACCACCGCGAGCACCCGCTCGTCCGCCACCAGCTGTTTCGCCCGGTCCAGGGACCGGTCCGGCTCGCCCCCGTCGTCGTACGCGCGCAGCCTCAGCCGCACCGGCCGTGTGTCGTCGGCGTTGACGTCGGCGACGGCCAGCCGGGCCCCGTTGAGCTGCGCGCGACCGATCCCGGCGCCCGTGCCGGAGAGATCGCCCTGGAAGGCCACGACGAGTTCGGTGCGCGGCGCGGGCGGCGGCGAACCGCCCGCGCCGGCCTTCCGGCCGCCCCGGCCGCTCCACCACCAGGCGCCGCCACCGACCGCCAGCACGGCGGCGACCCCCGTCGAGCCGAGCGCCAGGACACCGCGGCGGCTCGCCGACGACACACCGGCCTCCGGTTCCTTGCGGGAGGTCACCGTCACCCCGTCCGAGTCCACCGGCTCGTTCGCGATCGCGTCCGTCGACGGGGTCGAGGCGGGCGGGGGCACCCGGGTCGGCTCGATCGCGCCCAGGGCGAGCACCGCCGCCGACCGGTCCGCGATCAGCCGGGCCACCGGCTCCGGCAGCCAACGCTCCCGGTCGGCCGGGACGGCCGCGTCCAGCGCCGCACCGACCTCGACGGCGGTGGGCCTGTGCGTCGGATCCTTGTCCAGGCACGCCCGTACGACCGGCTCCAGCGCCTCCGGCATGCCGGGCAGCTCCGGCTCGTCGTAGACCGTACGCAACAGCATTCCGGCGGCCGCCCCGCCGCCGAACGGACGGACGCCGGTCGCGGCGAAGGCCAGGACGCAGCCCAGCGAGAAGACATCGCTGGGCGGGCCGATGCCGGCGCCGTGCGCCCGAGCCTGTTCGGGCGACAGGAAACCGGGTGAACCCACGATGACGCCGGTGGACGTGAGCGCCGTAGCCTCCGGGGCGCGCGCGATGCCGAAGTCGATCAGGCGTGGACCGTCCGGGACCAGCAGCACGTTGCCCGGCTTCACGTCGCGGTGCACCAGCCCCGCCCGGTGGACCGCGTCCAGGGCCTCGGCGAGCCGCAGCCCCAGGACGCACACGGACGCCGGGGACAACGGCCCCCGCTCCTCCAGGACTTCCCCGAGCGAGGGACCCGGGACGAACGCGGTCGCCAGCCACGGATCCTCCGCGTCGGCGTCCGCGTCCAGCAGCGGGACCACCCAGGGGCTGTCCACCCGCCGGGCCACCTCGATCTCCCGGCGGAACCGGGCCCGGAACCCCTCGTCGTCGGCATGGGAGGCCCGTACGACCTTGACCGCGACGAAGGCTCCACCCGGAGCCCGCGCCAGGAACACGACACCCATGCCGCCCGCGCCGAGCCGCCGCAGCAGGCGGTAGTCGCCCAGCCGCGACGGATCGGCGGTGCGCAGCGGTTCCATCAGGCGGTCAGCGGTGCGGGGCCGCCGTACACGAACGCTCCGTTCTCGATGTGCCAGAGGTGGCCGCCGGTACCGTCGACGACCGGCAGACCGTTCTTCTGGAACGCGTACTTCCGGGTGACGCCCTGGTACTGGGCGGCCCGCAGCGCGGCGAGCAACTCCTCGCGGGTACGGTTTTTGGACGGGAGGTCCGCGAGCGACGTGAGCACCATCGAGGTCACGTCGTACGCCTCCGCCGCGTACCGGGGCGGCGCCTCCTTCCACCGTTTCCGGTAGGCGTCCGCGAAGGCCTTCGCCTCGGGCACGCTCGCCGTGTCGACGACCGGTGCGACGATCGTCCAGCCGTCGGCGGCCTCCTTCGCCGCCGTGAGGAACCGCGGGTCGAGCAGGGCGGGGCCGGAGGCCCGGACGCCGGAGAAGCCGCGTTCACGCAGCGCCCGGGCGAACGACGCGGCCCGGTCGGGCAGTCCGGCGAAGGCGAACGAGTCGATGTCGGCGGCCAGCAGGTCGGCCACGGCGTCGTCGAAGCCGGACCGCATGGCGCTGACCACCTGCGGCAGATACGGCTGCCCGGCCGTGTGCAGTTGCCTGCTCAGGGTGCTGCTGACCTCCCAGCCGTAGTTGTCGGCCGCCCGGTCCACGACGACCCCGACCCTGCGGGGGCGGGCGCCGCGCAGGAGCACGTCGAGGTACACGGAGATCACCGAGTCCGGCAGCCGTGCGTGCAGGAACGAGCGGAAGCCCTGCACGGAGAGGCCGATGGCGCCGGGGGAGAGCCCGAGCACGGGCAGGAGGGCGGCGTCGTACACGGCCAGCGCCGACTGGGCGGTGGCGTCCGTGGTCGGGCCGACCACGGCGAGTACGGCGGGGTCGTCGGTGAGGTGCTTCGCGAACCGGGCGGCCTCGGCCGGGTCGCCGGCGTCGTCCACGGCCCGCACGTCCACCTGGAAGGGGGCGTCACCCCGGGCGTTGAACTCCGCGACGGCCAGCCGCAATCCGTTCTCCTGGGCCTGCCCGGTGTCGCGCCGGTCGCCGCTGAGGTCGCCGTGCAGCGCGACGGTGTAGGCGGGGCGGCGGGAGGAGACGGCTGGCTTCCTGTCGCCCGGTCCGCCGTCCCGGCCCAGAGCCCACCAGGCGGCTCCGCCCCCCGCGGCCAGGAGCGCACCGGTGCCGGCGAGGAGGACGCGACGCCGCGCCGACGCCTTGGGGATGTCGGGGCGCGGTGTGGGCAGGGGGTTTCCGGTGCCGGGCGCCGTGGACGCGGTGTCGTCCCCGGAGGAGGAGCGCCGTGGACGGGTCCCGCTCGGGGAGTCGCCGCCCGGGGCGGTGGCCGTGCGCGAGGCGTCGGCCGAGATCTCGGTGTGGTCGATGTCCGGCAGCGCGAGCGCTTCGGTCGAACGCCGGGCGATCAGCCGGATGACCTCTTCGGGAAGCCACGAGCCGGGGGCGCCGCCAGCCCTGTCGGCGGGGGCGTCAAGCGGCTCGGCCGGCACGTCGGCCTCGGCGTCCGGCACATCGGCGGGCGACTCGGCGGAGGCCTCACCGGCCCCTGCGCCCGCACCGTCGGCCGCCGCTCCGGAAGCCGAACCCTCCGCCGCCTCCCCGGGCAGCAACTCCCGTACCAGCTCCTCCACCCCGGGCCGGCGGGCCGGGTCCTTCTCCAGGCAGCGGGACAGCAGTGCGCCCAGCGCCGCCGGGACGCCGTCGAGGTCGGCCGGGTCGTGCACGGCCCGGTACAGGAGCGCGTCGAGCGCCCCCGTACCGAACGGCGGACGCCCCGTCGCGGCGTACGCCAGGACGCAGCCGAGGGAGAACACATCGCCGGCCGCGCCGATGGTCCCGCTCCGTCCGTCGGCCTGCTCCGGCGAGAGGTAGCCGGGGGTGCCGACCACGAGCCCCGTCGCGGTGAGCGCGGTGTCCTCGGGCGCCCTGGCGATACCGAAGTCGATGAGCCGGGGCCCGTCCGGAGCGAGCAGCACATTGCCCGGTTTGAGATCCCGGTGGACCAGCCCCGCGCGGTGGACCTCCTCCAGCGTCAGCGCCAGCCGACCCCCGAGGACCCGCAGCCCGTACTCGGTGAGCGGCCCGTGCGCGGCCACCGCCTCGGCCAGGGAGGGACCGGGCACGTACCCCGTCGCCAGCCACGGCGCCTCCGCGTCCGCGTCGGCGCCCACCAGCGGCGCCGCCCACGGGCTCCTGACGCGCCGGGCGACCTCGACCTCACGCCGGAACCGCTCCCGGAAACCCGCGTCCTCGGCGTACTCCGCCGCCAGCACCTTCAGCGCCACCAGCGAACCGGCCGGCGTACGCGCGAGGTACACCACACCCATGCCGCCGGCGCCGAGCCGGCCGAGCAGCCGGTGGCCGGCGATCCACGCCGGATCGGAGGAACGCAGCCGCTCCATCAGCCCTCACCCCCGCCCAGCTCGTATCTCACCCGGTCGAGCATGGTGGTGGTGCCACGCGTCGTGTACTGCTCCAGTTCGCCGACCGTGTAGCCCTCGGCGCCCTTCAGCGAAACCGTCATGGTCACCTGGCCGAGCCGTGTGACCATCCACCGGTACGTGGCCTTGCCGCCGCCGGTCAGATAGACGCCCGTCTCCAGGACCGAGTCGTCGGCGTAGTAGTTGCCGCGCATCCCCCAGGGGGTGCCCACGGACATCAGTTCCGCGATCCGCTCGTCGGCGCGCACCTGCTGCTCCGGGCAGCGCAGCGCCTCCTCCAGCGTCGCGGACAGATGCTCGTCGGCGCCGGGCACCGTGGTGTGCACCGTCACCGTCGCCGTCATCCTGACCGTGCCGCGCTTCCCGGTGCCCGGCAGTTCGCTGTAGAGGGACAGCGAGGCGAGCACGTCGTCGGGCAGTGGCCGGCGCTGCCACCGGCACTCCTCGTCCAGTACGGCGAGGGTGCCCTCGGGGCTGCGGGCGAGCGGCTGTTCCTCGAAGCCCACACCCCAGTCCTGGGGCCGCATCACGACCGCCTCAGCCAGGGTGGCGCCCTGTTCGCCGGAACGCGGTACCCGATCGGGGTCCGCCTCGAACGGTGTCGCGGACGGTGTCGCCGACGACTCCCCGCCCTCCCCCGACACCTGACCGGAAGCGGAAGCGGAAGGCGTCGGGGAGCTCGAGGCCTTGCCCCTCGGCTCGGCCGCCGTGTCCGCCGCCCCCGCACTGCAGCCACCCAGCAGCATCGCCGCGGCGGTCCCCGACGCGGCGGCCCTCAGCCGCCAACCACCTCTTCGTCCAGCCCTTTTACCGTCCATCGCCGCCCCCTCCACCGCGGTACCCCGTGTGTGACCGGTGATCGTACAGAGGTACGCAATCCAGACGGGAGCGGTTCCCCCGAGTCTCTTCGCACACGTTCGAACCATTGAGGCGGAGGCTGAACTGCCGGAGTCTGAACTCATGTTCAGAACGCTTGTTCAGAACGCTGGCCGTCATGCAGGCCCCAATGGGGCCCGTTTCGCGAGTGGTTGCGGCGACGAGTGCGTCGACGAGACCTCCGACAGATGTGCCGACGTGGCGGTGATCGGCGGCGGCATGGCCGGTATGGCGACGGCGCTGCGCCTGCGGGCGGCGGGGCTGTCCACGATCGTTCTGGAGGCCCACGGCCACGCGGGCGGCTGCGCCGGCTACTACCGCAAGCGCGGCTTCTCCTTCGACGTCGGCGCGACCACCCTGGTCGACTTCGGCCCCGGAGGCGTCGGCGGCGAACTCCTCGACACCGTCGGGCTTCCCCCGCTCGACGCCCACGAACTGCCGGGCTACCAGGCGCATTTGCCGAACCGTCAGGTGGTGCTCCACCGCGACCAGGCCGCCTGGCACGCAGAACGGCTGCGCAAGCTCGGCGACAGCGGGCGGCATCGCGCGTTCTGGTCGCTGCTCGACGGGCTGGCCCGCACGTTCTGGCACGCCAGCCGAGCGGGCGTCCGGCTGCCGATCCGCGGACCCGCCGACGCCCTCCACGGCCTACGGGCGGTCGGATGGTCCGGCCTTCCCTCGGCCCGCCATCTGAACCGGACCCTGGGGGACGCGCTGCGCGAGCACGGCCTGCGCGGGGACGCCGCGCTGGTGGGACTGCTCGCCATGCTGGTCGAGGACACGGTGCACACGGGTGTCGACGACGCGCCCCTCATCAACGCGGCGCTCGGGGTGACCATCCGGGGCGCGGGACTCAGCAGGCACCACGGCGGCATGCACGGATTCTGGCGTCTGCTGGTCGGGCACTACCGGGGACTGGGCGGCTCACTGCGCACCGCCTGCCGCGTCATCCGGGTCGAAGGCGGCCCGGGTGCTTATCGATTGACGACACGTCAGGGGACCTTCCACGCCCACAGGGTCGTCTGCGCGGTCCCCGCCGCGACCACGGCGGCGATCTGTGCGGGTCTCCCCGTCGCCCGCAGACTCAGGAGATACCTGGAACGCGACGCGGACGCCCTCGGCGGAGCCGCGGTCGTCTTCCTGGGCGTGCCCGAATCAGAGGTCACCGGACAGGAATTGACCCACCATCAGCTGCTCCAGTCCTACGACCGACCCCTGGGCGACGGCAACAACATGTTCGTCTCCGTGTCCGCCCCCGGCGACACGCTCAGCGCACCGCCCGGCCACCGTGCCGTGATGATCTCCACCCACACCGCCCTCGCCGACTGGCGGAACCTCGACCCGGCGGCCTACGAGCTGCGCAAGAAGGAGACCGGCGAGCGGCTGCTCAGCCGCGCGCGGCGTGTGTACCCCCGGCTCGGGGAGCGGGCCGTGATCGCGCAGACCGGAACGCCCCGCAGCTACGAGCGGTTCGGGTTCCGCCCGGGAGGCGCGGTCGGCGGCGTACGGCAGCGCCTGGCCAACACCAACCAGCACGCCATTCCGCACGACCTCGGCGGCCCCGGCCTGTGGCTGGTCGGCGACTCGACCTGGCCGGGCCTCGGCACGGTCGCCTGTGTGCTGGGCAGCCGCATCGTCGCCGAAGGCATGCTGCGGGAGAAGGGACGCGTCCGATGACCACGTCTGACGAGACCGCCGAAGCCGCCGCGGCGGCGCCCGCCGAGAGACTCCGAGGGCCCGGCGGGAACCCCGGGCCCCCGGCCCCCGGACTGCCCACCCTGGCCGACCTCGGCGAGGACCTGCTCGTCACCACCCGCCGGCAGCAAATCGTCGCGCTGGCCCGCCCGGGCGCCGGTCTGCTGCTGTTCGCGGGCGCGGTAGGGCTCGGCTGGTGGTGGCTGACTCCACTGATCATGTTCGGGATCTTCGTCGCCGTCGTGACCGTGACCCATGACGTGGTGCACCGCACGATCGGCCTGTCCCCCCGCGCCACCGACTGGGCGCTCTTCGCGATGGGCCTGGTCCTGCTGGAGAGCGGTCACGCCTACCGCGCCACGCACACCCAGCACCACCGGCTCTTCCCGCACCCCGACGATCCGGAGGGCCACCCCGCCGACCTGACCCTGCTCGGGGCGGTCTGCTACGGCCCCGTCTTCCTCGTACGCCTGTGGTACTGGTCCTTCCGGAGCGGACGGGACCGCGTCTGGCTGCTGGCCGAGGCCGCGGTCCCGCTCGCCGCGCTCACCGGGGGAGCGCTGCTGCTGCCGTACACACCGGGACTCCTGGTCTATACGGTGATGGCGATCGCCGGGAGCTGGGTGTACCCCCTCCTGACGGTGTATCTGCCGCACCACGACTACGGAGACACCCCGTTGACGCAGACCCGCACACTCCGCGGAAGGATCATCCCCGCCGTCTTCCTGGAACTCACCTACCACTTGGAGCATCACCTGTACCCGCGTGTGCCCAGCCACCATCTGCCGGAGCTGGCACGCAGGCTCGAAGGGCACTTCGCCGCGCACGGAGTACGGCCGGTGCGCGTTGTCTGACACCCGTGACCGCGTCCTGGAAGCCGCCCTCGCCAGCCTCGTCCGCAACGGCTACGGCGGAACCACCGCGCGGGCGATAGCCCAGGCCGGAGGCTTCGCACCCGGGGTGATCTACTACCACTTCGCGGACCTGGACGACCTGCTGGTGGCCGCCCTGGAGCGGACCAGCGGAGCCCGTATCGACCGCTACCGAGCCGAACTGTCCGGCATCGACCGGGCCGTGCCCGCAGTGGCGCGGCTGCGTGAGCTGTACGACGAGGACACCGAGACCGGGCACATCGCCGCCGTCCAGGAGTTGTACGCGGGGGCGCGGCCCGGCACCCGGCTGGCCGCCCGGCTCTCCCTGGAAACCAGGAAGTGGGAGGAGCTGGCCGAGGAACACCTCACGGTCCTCCTGCGCGGCAAACCCCTCGCCTCGGTCGTCCGGGTGCGCGTCCTGGCGGGTGCGGCGGTCGCCTTCTACCTGGGCATGGAGACCCTCACCCACCTCGACGGCGACCGCTCCCGCCCGAGGACCCTCTTCGACCAGGCCGCCCGGCTCGCCGCGATCTTCGACCGTGTACCGCGCCTGAAGCGCCGGGCACGCAGGGTGCGATGAACGACGGGCCCGTGGGCGACACAGGCACCCACGCCGGCAGCCGCCGCCCCGCCGACCGACACGAAGGAGAAACCGTGACCCGCCGACACGGTCCCCCACCGCCCACCCCCCAACTCGCCTTCCGGCAGATGACGGGGGACGACCTCGACGACATGGCCGCGCTCCTCGGCGACCCGGACGTGATGCGCCACTACCCCCGGCCCCTGACCCGGGAGGAGGCCTCGGCCTGGATCGACTGGAACCGACGTCTCTACCGGGAGGAGGGGCACGGACTCTGGCTGGTCACCCTCCGCGCCACCGGTGAGTTCGTCGGCGACTGCGGTCTGACACCGCAGGAGATCGAAGGGGTGACCGACCTGGAGGTCGGCTACCGCGTCGGTGCCGGCCTCCAGGGGAGGGGCTACGCCACCGAGGCCGCCGCGGCCTGCCGCGACCACGCGCGCGACGTCCTCGGCGCGAAGCGGCTCATCGCGATCATCCGCCCCGACAACCGGCCCTCCCAACGGGTCGCGGAGAAGATCGGCCTCCCCTTCGAACGCGCCGCCCTCTCCCGCTCGGGCCTCCCCGTCCACGTCCACGCCACGCGGCTGTGACGGCCGCCGACGCGGACTCCTAGGCCCCGGCGGGTCGTCGGAGCCGCGGTGAGGTGAGTTCCAGCGCTCGGTCGTCCAAGCCCCGGGTCATGTGGTCCAGCCACCGCTCGTACCAGGCGAGGAAGTCCTTCGCCGATGAGACATTCGGTCCCCAGAACCCGTCGCCGTTGCCGGTGAGGACCCGCCCGGTGAGCGGCCCGGTGAGCCCCAGAAGACAGACGTCCGTGCAGCCCATCTCGATGATGTGCAGGAAGAGGTCTCCCCCCTTCGACGAGCCCGCCGGGTCGAAGCCGCGCGGCAGACCCGGCCCCGCGCTCGGCCGCATCACGAACAACTCGCACCTCTCCAGCGGCTTGAGGCCGTAGAAGGGACCGGCCCCCGTCCCGCCGACGTGCGCCAGGAACCGCCGGTACGGGCCGGGCAGAACGATCGCGTGTTCGACCTCGAACGCCGCGATCCGGGCCTCGCCCAGCCGTGGCCCCAGCCGGAACCGATGATGCTCCTCGCCGAAGGAATGGCTGCGCAGAGGCTGGAACGGCACAGCGGCCAGCTTGCGCCGCACACGGGATGTCCGGGGGTCCATCGGGCCACTTCTCTCGGGTGGGTACGCTCGCGTCCCAGAACACTACAAACAGGATGAATCGCATCTGCTGCAATACTGCGCGGGCGCAAGGAACTTCAGTATCCGCTGATCGGCGGCATGGAAGGCGGTAGCGCGAGGGTTCACTCGGTCCGGTGACCGGCAGCGAGAACAGTCAGCACAACAATGTTGCGTTAGGTGCAACGCTTCCGTGGTTACCGATGCACCCGGATCGTCACGCTTGTGCTGGCGGCCAACGTCGTACACCTCCATGCGTCCAAGGCGGTGTTCGAGGCGATGAAGGAGGGCTGGGCCCGGCAGCAGTCGGCCCGGTTCCTGAGGACGAAGACGATCGACCCGCAGCTGCGGCTGATCGAGCGGCTGGAGGAGTTCACCGGCCTGTACCCCTGGCAGTGGACACCTGCGGACGGGGAGGCGTTCATCACCCACCTGCGCAGTGGGAGTACGCCGATCCAAATGTCCACACAACGTCGGCCGCTGACCTACCACGCATCATCGGCGCCCTGATCAGGCTGTATGCCCTCCCCGTCGCCCGCATCGTGGAACTGGCCACCGACCGCTTCCACCGTGACGACAAGGGTGCCCACATCACCCTCGGCCGCCACCCCGTTCTGCTGCCGCCGAAGCTGGCGCAGCTCTTCGAGGAAGAGATCGCCCAGCCCGTGGCCGACTCACGCATGCGCCAACGGTTCGGCAACGGAAACGGCTACCTCTTCCCAGGTAAGACCCCTGGCAGACCGCGGATGTGGTCGGCGCCCACCACCTGCTGCAGCAGCACGGCCTGCCCGTCCTCACCGCCCGCAACACCGCCATGATCGAGGCCGTCACCAGCCTGCCACCCGTCGTGGTCGCCGACCTCGTCGGCATCAACGGCACGACGGCCCAGAGGTGGGCGAACTACGCCAAGGACGACTGGAGTAGCTAGCTAGCAGCCCGCGTGATGACCAAATCCCGGCCGTCATAGGGCCGCCCGGCACCAACGCTGCAGTTTCGTGTAGGCGTGCGTGTACAGGAACTTTCCGGTCGCGGCCTGGGCGCTGGTGGGTGCCAGGACCAGCGGCAGAGCACCTGCCACTGCGGTGAGGAGAGCGCTCAGCCGCTTCACCGTCGGCTCCCGCTGCTGCGGCGTGGCTGTCGGCAGCTCACGGCGCTGTGAAAATGACGCTGGCGAAGGTCAGTGCGCTCGCAGTGCCCTTCGGGGGCAGTGTGCCCAGCGGTTCCCCCTGGCAGGCCGGGCTGGGGTGGAGCGTGACGTTGCTGTCGGTGCTGTTCGTCACCGTGCCGCTCACGGTGGTCTGAAGGCATGTCCCGTCGGCCGGGTTGTCACCGTGACGGTCAGCTTCGTGTAGGCCATGACGGACTGGAAGGTGCCAGTCGCCCCCTGGGCGCTCGTCGGCACCGCGGCGGTCAGCAGCCCAGCGGCACCGGCGGCGGCTACGGCAGCGGGAATGCGTCTTCTCACGACGGCCTCCCGGAAGAGGGGGAATGATCACCTTGCTCCACAGATACCGCAGACACGCCGCCGCAGCCCTCCGAGGCGCTCCGTTCGAGCCTCATGACGGGTCGTCGCTCCACGGCAGGAGCGGTCAGGGTGTGACGGTGTGGGTGTCCGTACCGCTTGAGTCGGCGAAGTCGGCGCTGCCGGGGTAGGCGGCGGTGATGGGGTGGGTGCCGACGTTGAGTGGGACGTTGACGGTGGTGGTGGCGTTGCCGTTGACGAGAGGCGCGGTGACGGAGGTGCGGTTGTGGATGGCGCCGGAGGTGTAGGTGTGGCTGACGGTGGCGGTCCCGCCCGACAAGGTGGCGGGGACCTGTGGTGTGCCGTCGCCGAAGTCGAAGGTGACCGTGCCGGTAGGAGTGCCCGCTCCTGAGTCGGCGGGGGTGACGGTGGCGGTGAAGGTGACGGGCTGCCAGACAGTCGACGGATCGGGCGCGGATGTCACCGTCGTCGTGGTGGCCGGGACGTCGGCCAGCACCCGGTGGGTGCGGACGTGGGTGGAGGAGGCGTAGTCGGTGTCTCCGCTGTAGAAGGCGGTGATCGTGTAGGTGGCGTCGCCGGCCGGGTAGGTGTGGGTGGTTGTGGCCACACCGTCCACGAGGGGCTGCTCGACAGCCGGTGTGCCGTCGCCGAAGTCGATGGTCACTGTGCCCGTCGGCCGCCCGCTGCCGGGGGCTGACACGATGACCCGCGCCGTGACGGACACCGGCCCGTCGGGATTCGACGGCTCCGGGCTGGACACGACCGTCGTCGAGGTCGGCGCCGGTGCCACCGCCTGTTCCGCGGAGTCCGACGACGGCGCGAAGTGCAGGTCCCCGCTGTAGGCGGCGCTGACCGTGAAAGGGCTCCCATTCGCGCTGAGGTAGGTGTGCGTCGCTGTCGCCACCCCGTCCGCCACCACGGCGGTGACCGGAACGGATCCGTCTCCGAAGTCGAACCAGACCGTACCCGTGGGCGTTCCCGTCCCGGCAGCGGCACGGGTCACTGCCGCCGTGAAGGTCACCCGCTCGCCCACCACGGGCAGTACAGGTGAGGAGGTCAGCGTGGTGATCGTCGGCGGATCGACATAGGTGTAGGAGGGACCGGCCGCGACGCCGCCCAGCGTGGTCACCACGACAGGGACCTTGGTGACGGTTCCGGGAGGAGTGGGGGGAGCGGGCGGCACGGTGAGGGTGAGCCGGCCGTCGGAGACCACGGTCGGATACACGCTGGTGGTGCCCAGGCGTACTTCCTGCGTCGTGTACAGGCCGATGCCGGTGATGGTGAGGGTGTTGCCTCCCGCCGTGTGACCGGAGACGGGCGAGACGGCCCGGATCCGCGGGGGCTGCAGATAGAAAAACGTGCCGATCGTGCGGGTGACGCCGGCGGCGGTGACCGTGACCGGGACCGCGCCGGCTCCCGCAGGAGTGACGACGGTGATCGTGGTGTCGTCCACCACCGTGAAGGAGGCGGCCGGGCGGTCGCCGAACCGGACCTGGGTGGTGCCGAGGAAACCTCGCCCGGAGAGGATGACCGCACTGCCACCGCCGGTGGGCCCCTGGTCGGGTGAAACCGGCACCGGGATGTTCAGCACGCTCACCGCATCGGCACCGGTATCGGCCACGTAGATGTGGCGACTGTCGCGGGTGACAGCGAGGCCGCTCGACGCGCCCAGCCCGGTGACCGTCGCGGTGCGGACGCCGGTGGCCAGGTTGATCACCGTGAGCGCACCGGAGCCGCTCTCGGTGACGTAGGCCAGGGCGCCGCGGGGACCCATGGCCAGCGAGACGGGGGCGTCGAAGCCGCCGATCACGGTGGCGACGGTGTACGTGGTGGTGTCCACCACGCTGACTGTGCCGGCCCCCTGGTCCGCGACGTACAGGCGCTGGCCGTCCGGGGTGACGGTCAGGCCGCGCGGCTGGGTGAACCCGCCGATCGTGGCCACGACCGTCAGCGAGTCGGTGCCGATGACCGTGACGGTGCCGACGCCGCTGACGTACGCGTACGGCGCGTCCGGGGAGAGCACTACCTCATACGGGGTGCTGCCCACCAACACGCTCGTCACGACGGTGCGCGTAGCAGTGTCCAGCACGACGAGGCGGCCTGTGTCCTGGCTGACCACGTAGGCGCGGCTGCCATCGAGGGAGAACGCGATGCCGGCCGGGGAGGAGATGCCCCCGATCGTCTCCGTGACGGTGTTCGTCGCGGTGTCGATCACACTGACCGTCCCGGAACCGGAGAGTTGCCCACATAGGCCTCCGTCCCGGCGGGGTCGACGGCGACTCCCCACGGACCGGATCCCACCGGGATGGTGGCGGTGGCGGAACGGGTCCCGGTGTCCACGGCGGTCACCGTGTCCGAGCCGAAGTTCGTCACATAGCCCGCGCGACCGAGACGGCCCAGGGCGACACGGGCGGGGCTGTCACCCACCGGGATGACGGCGATCGGGGCGGCGGGAAGCGCGGCGGCCACGGCACGCGCGCGCGGAAGCAGATCGACGGACAAGAGCAGCTCCCTCTCATCGGGACGGCCCTTGCCGGGGGTACCCGCCCATGAGGCCCGGTCGGGCCGTCGTGGGCGGGCAGGTGACGGAGCGCCGTGCCAGGGCCGGCGGCACGGCGCTCCGTCGCGGGAGGAGGATCAGATGCCGGGGCCGGCGACGTAGGCGAAGACGTCGACTGCCGTGTCCGATCCCGCTGGATTGGTCACCACGACGTCGACCGCCCCCGCGGTGCCGGGCGGGGTGACCGCCGACAGCGTGGTGGCGTTGATCACCGAGAACGGTGCCGGGTTGCCGTCGAAGGTGACCGAGTCGGTGCTGTCGAGGTTGGTGCCGGTGATCGTCACCGCCGTACCGCCCGAGGTCGAACCCGACGTCGGGGTGGCCGTCCCGATCGTCGGGGTGTCGACGTAGGTGTAGGTCAGGCCGTTGTTGGTGCCGCCCGCGGTGGTCACGCTCACTCCGACCGGACCGGCCGCCGCGCCCGCGGGCACGGTGACGCTGAGCGAGCTGTCGGAGTTCACCGTCGGGGTGGCGGTGACCCCGCCGAAGGACACGCTGGTGGCGGTGGACAGGCCGGTTCCGGTGAGGGTGATGGTGTTGCCGCCGGCCAGCGGACCGGAGGTGGCGCCCAGGGAGGACTTGAACGGGGCGCCGACGTAGAAGAACGGCACCGGGTTGCTGGTCCCGCCCGGAGTCGTCACCGTGACACCGACGGTGCTGGTGCCGGACGGCGAGACGGCCGTGACCTGGGTCGGTGAGACCTGGGTGACGCTGGTGGCCGACTTGTTGCCGAACATCACCTTGCTGGTGTCGGCCAGGTTCGTACCCGTGATGGTCACCAGCGTGCCACCACCGGTGGAACCCTGATTCGGAGAAATGGGCATGACGGACTCTTCGCTTGGCTCTCAGGGACATGACGAGGAACCAGCAGGACCAGCCAGCTCGCCGCCGCGGAGCGTCACAGGGACAGCGACGCCATGCGGTCAACGCCGCCGGGCCAGGGAAGACGAACAGCCGTACTGCCGCGAACGCGGCCACACCTACAGCATCCGGCGTCTCCTGTGGGCAAAGAGAAAACCGGCAACAGCTGCCTGCTCGAACGTTCCCCCCGGCACGGGGATGGGCAGCCCGCCGGTTCACACTCTCAGTGACCCACACGGCCAACCGAGTGGCAAGATCACACCCACCCCAATCACCCGAACGAAGTAACCCTTCGCTTTGGGTGCGACTCAAGACCGGACTGAAGGACAACACCAGCACCTGGAAAGCACCCCTGTGACCTGGGAAGAGATGCTCAGGGCGAGGATGGCTCACTCGCCTCCTCTCAACGGGCCATCGTTTAACGATCGTCAGGGCTGACAGTCACAACGGCCGCCACCAGCAGCTCCTGCACTCAGCAGGGGAACGCGCGAAAGCCGGCCTGCGGAGGGGCCACCCCGAACACCGCGAGCAGGGACGCCGCCGACAGCGTGTACAGGCCCCCGTTCGTCGTGCCGGTCGTGTCCTTGAGGTAGCCGAAGAGGGTGGGGGAGACGAAACCGCCGAGATTTCCGAGGGAGTTGACCACGGCGAGCCCCGGTGCCGCGATCTTCAGGTCGAGCCCGGACTGCGCCATCGGCCAGAACAGGGTGGCCGCGCACTTCCCGCCGACCGCGGCCAGCGTGATGGCCGCGAGGTCGAACCAGGGTGAGCCCAGCGTGGCGAGGAACGTGCCCGTGGCGGACAGCACCAGGGCGACGGCCAGATAGGGACGGCGGTCGGGGGCGCGGTCGGTGCAGCGGCTCATCGAGTACATCGCGACGACCGCGCAGATCCACGGGATCGCCGACAGCAGGCCGACCTGGAACGGCGACAGCCCGCCGATCTCCTCGACCAGACTGGGCAGCCAGAAGGTGATCGCGTACCCGGTGAGGGCCATCGCGAAGAACACCGTCATCAACAGCGCGACCTGAGGGTGGAACAGCAGCTTCATCCGCGACACCCTGGGCCCGGCTGCGCGCCTCCTCGTCCCGTGCGACCGCAGTGCCCAGCGCCTCCTTCTCCTCCGCCGTGAGCCACGAGGCGTCCTGGATACGGGAGACGAGGAAGAAACCGGCGACGAAGCCGACGACGATGGACAGCAGCCCTTCGAGCGCGAACATCCAGCGCCAGCCCGGCGAACCCGTCGACGCCGTGCAGTTCCAGCAGGGCTCCCGTGATCGGCGCGGTCACGATGTACGCGGTGGCCGAGCCGCCCAGGAAGATCGCGCCGGCCCGGCCCCGGCTGGAGTCCGGCAGTCATTGGGTGAAGTAGAGCAGGACGCCGGGGAAGAGCCCGGCCTCCGCGACATCGAGCAGGAAGCGCAGCCCGTAGAACATCCATACGTTATGGATGAAGCACATCGCCACGATCACCAGACCCCAGGTGCCCCGCAACTCGTCCTGGACGAAGCCGACGTTCGTCCGGTCCATCGGAGGACTCGCCTCCGGGTCAATGGGTTGGCCTCGCGATCACGTATGTGAACTAGAGGGGTGGAGGTGCCGTGGGGAAAGGGAGGTCAGCCGGCGTAGACCCTGCCCTGCTTCACCATGAAGTGGCTGGGGTCGGAGCAGCCGAGGGAGGGGGTGAGGAGCAGACTCACGGTCAGCGGGGCGGGCTCGGTGCTCGCGGTCGAGAGCTGGCAGACGGCCCCCTTGCCCGTGAGGGGGTACCAGAACCAGCCGTCCACGTCGCCCACGGTCACCCGGTCGGATTCCTTCCAGGCGCCGCCCGACTGCGTGTAGACCTGCAGGCGTACGGACGCGGCGTACTCGTCCTCCGTGGAACGCAGCGCGGTCAGGGTGATCTTGTAGTCGTTGCCGAGGACGGACGAGGCGATCTGCCGCGTCTGCGGCGCGGCGCTGTCCGCGTTCGAGGCTCCGGCGCCGGCGGCGCCGAGCGCGGCCGCCAGCAGGACGGTGAGGGCCGCGGCGGTGCCACGGCGGATGCGGATCGAGCTCATGTGTTCCCCCGTTGGAACGAGTCTGGACAAAGAGTCTGATTGTTCCGTTCAGTGATGAAGACCAGTCAAACGGCACAAGGGTTGTGCGATTGTCGCCGCCGATTCTCAGGTCGGCCTGTTCGGCGACCTGGTCGACCACGTCACGTACGCCGACCGCTTCGGTGAGCGTCGCGGCCAGATGCATCAGGTGGTAGAGGGTGGCGGCTCGCCCCGACGCGGCGGGGGAGGAGCGACGCGGCCCGTCCGGACCCGCACCGGGGGCAGCATCACCGGCTCGGCCGGGGGCCGCACCGGGTGGCCGTCGTCGGCCGCCTCCCGCAGCAGCACGCCCAGCCGGTGACAGGTGTTGGTGATCGCGTCCCGCTCCCGGGCGCTCGGCCACGGCGGGTGCGAGGCGGGCCACTGCAGCACCAGGCCGTCCCACGTCCGCGTGCCCGTCGTGATGGGGGCAGCGGCCAGTGCGAAGCGGTACGGCACGACCAGCGCCACTCGCGGACAGCGGCGCGCCAGCTCCTCCTGGCCGCCGACCCACACCGGCCGGCGCTCCCGCACCGCGTCGGACACCGGCGAGGAGGCCTTGACCGCCACCCGGGCCCAGGGCATGGAGATCTCCCAGGGGACCCCGCCCAGCACCGACAACTGCAGCACCGGCTCGTCCGGCGGCAGCAGATACACCGCCGTCACCGACGTGCCGTGCTCCCGGGCGACCTCGACCGGCGCGGACTCCAGCACCGGCGGGCCCGAGCTCCCGTCCGACCGGACCGCACCAGGCTCCGGCACGCCCCCTCACCTGCCCCGGACCGGACGCGGGCACCCCGGCGGCACGGCCGTGGGCCCGCCACCCCGAACGTCACCCATATGCGGACGATACGCCTCACGCGGGGCCACAGCATGCGGGTGAGGCCGCCCGGCCCACCGAGGACGGCCCACCGGGCCAGACAGAAGAACCTGCCCGGTCCTTGGGGCTCCGGGCAGGTCACAGGGGCGGAAGGTCAGACAGGAGCGCCGCCGAAGCCGATCTCGTTGCCGTCCGGGTCGTGGTACGTCACCTTGCGGACGCCGTTGGAGTAGGTCTCGCGACTGCTCGGCTCCACGCCACGAGCGGTCATTCCGGCGACACGAGCGTCGAGGTCGTCGACGAAGACGGTGTGCAGGGCGTGGCCGGCGCGCCCGGGCCGATGCTCGATGAACACATACCGATGCTCCGCCAGCTCCCACACGGCCTCGGTGTCGTTGGGGGAGAACGTCGGCGGGGAACCGAACAGGCGCCCGTACCAGACGAGCGCCTGTTCGAAGTCGTTCACCGGCATGCCTGCGAAGAGATCGACGGCCATGCCCCCATGGTAGGTCGGGCGGGGCCCCGCCTCATTCGTCGACGTTGAGTTCCAGGTGGCTGTGGGGACCGTCCAGGGTGATGTAGCCGTCGCCGTAGGCGGACCTGTAGTGGCCGGTGCCCCCGATGATGGCCGTCTTGGCCGTCACCGGCTTCGGCGGACTGTAGGTGATCATGTCGCTGAGGGTCAGCGACCCCTTCTTCAGTCGCAGCACGCGGGTGCACTGCGCGGTCACTTCGCCCTGCGAGACCCGGACCGCGCCGCACTCCGACTCGCCTCGGCCGATGTACTGGAGGGTCCTCGTCGCCTTCTTCCCCTTGGTCTTCTTCGTCTTCTTCTCCGTGTACAGCTTCTGGTGGGTCACCCACCGGTCACCGGTGTTGATGTGCTCAGGCGTCGTGTTCACCACGTCGACGCCGAACAGTTCGACCTTCTCGACGTCGTTGTCCTTGTCGGACTGTTCGGCCTGTGCGGCTGTGGCGGGAAGGAGGGCCAGCACGGCGGTGAGGGCGGTGGTGACGACGGTGTGGCGGACAGCTGAATTGATCATGGAATCTCCAGAGGGACGACCGGCCTGCTGTCGGGCGGGGGAGCGGAAGCGACGTCAGTCGTCGACGTGGAGATCGAAGTGGACCCGGTCGCGGTCCAGGGTGATGTAGCCCTCTCCCTCGGCGTCGTTGTAGATGCCGGTGCCGCCCGCGATGGACGTCTTGGCGGTGGTGGGCCAGTGGTCCACGCGGGTGATCACGTCGTGGAGGGTGATCTCCCCCTTCTTCAGACGCAGCACGCGCGTGCACTGGGTGGTCAGCTGCTTCGGGGTGGCCTCGACGGCGCTGCACCGCGCACTGGCGTCACCGACGAACTTCTTCTTCGGGGAGTACAGCTCCATGAAGGTGGTCCAGCTGTCACCGGCCCTGATGTGCCGGGGCTTGGTGTCGACGCTGGTGATGCCGGTCAGCTTGACCCGCACGATGTCCTCGTCCCCGGTGTCCGCCCACGCCTGGGCGGACAAGGACGGAAAGGCGCAGATGGCGGTCAGGGCGGCGGTCACGGCACGACGGACATGTGCAGAGGGCATGGATCCTCCCGGGGCGGACGGCGGATGCCCCGGCATCCGGGGCATTGACGAGTCATTCCATGCGCCCGGATGCCGATGGGCAACGCGCCTCGCGTGCCCGTCCCATCGCGCCACCCGACCAGGTCAACGCACTGTCGCCGAACGCGGGGGCGAAGTCCGCCCGCACCTCGACCGGGGGAGCGGTGGGCGCGGTGTGGCGCGGTGTGGCGCGGCCACGTGGCGTACGCCAGGCGCCGATCCTGGCCGCGATGATCGGGGCGGGACGGTCGGTGATGGCGCGACGGGCCCGGTCGTCGGGATGGACGGAGCCGGTGAGGTCACCGGAGCCCAGCCGGCCCGTCGTGTCGACGGAGGTCAGCGGGAGTCGCCATCCGCGATCGCGGCCGGACGGCCGCCTCGGTCTTGGGGGACATCAGCGGATTCCTGCCCAGGCGGCGGTCAATGGGGGAAGGAACGCGGAGCACGCGATCATGTAGCTGGTGGTGCCGTCCCGGTCGAGGGCGACGAGCAGGGCCAGGGCGGCGGTGTCGACCACGGTGCGGGCCGGGTCGCCCTGGGGGCGCGGATGATGAACGCCGAGATCGGGTCGAAGAGCTTGGCTTCCATCATCAGCCCGCAGCAGAGGACGGCGAACAGGAGCAGGGCCGCGGTGGGAGCGACGGCCGAGGTCATGGGGTGGCCGGGGCCGGGATCAGCGAGACGAGGGGGATGCCCGGCGGCACGCGCGAGGTCGTTCTCGGCGGGCCGACGGGCCGCTCACGGCAGATACGGCTCCTGTGTCGGACACCCCCAGCGGCACGGCGACGCTGGGGGCGCGGGGCGGACGCCCCACGACTACGGCGGCGAAGCACGGAAAGCGCCACATGGCCGGGCGCGCGAGGGCGACGGACCTGTGAGGCGGCTCAGGCGTGCGGGGGATGAACGACCGGCTCCGCGGCTATCCGGTCTACCGGTTTGCCGGTAGGTAACTAGACTTCCGGCTGATCCGTCAATACCGAAGCGAGGGAATCCATGGCCGAACTCTCGAGAATCACGGTCGAGCCGCGGGAACCGCTGGCCGCCGAGGTCTCGCGCCGCCTCATCGACCACCTGATGTCCGGCGCGGTGCAGCCCGGCGACCGCATTCCCTCCGAGCGTCAGCTCACCGAGATGCTCGGGGTCAACCGCCCCACCGTGCGCGAGGCCATCAAGTCCCTCGGCTTCCTGGGGCTGCTGGAGATCCGTCAGTCCAGCGGAACCTACTTCCGCGGCACCGACTCCGACGTCCTCTACCGCCTCTTCGAACTGGGCCTGGTCCTCGGCGAGCGCGGCGCGAAGGACATGCTTCAGGCACGCGCCGAACTGGAGGTGGTCGTGGCGGGACTGGCCGCCGAGGCCCGTGACGAGGCCGGGGTGGAACTGCTGCGCGCCCGACTCGCGAAGATGCGCGAGTGCCCCGACGCGGAGTTCGCCGAGGCGGACACCGCGTTCCACGCCGCGCTGGCGGAGCTGGCCGACAACACGGTTCTGCGGGACGTGCTCAAGGGTATGCGCGCCATGATCCAGCGAGGCTGGGTCGAACGCACAAGCGAGGTCCGCTCCCGCGAGGTCGCCTACGCCGACCACGTACCGATCTTCGAGGCGGTCGAGACGGGTGACGCCGGCGCGGCGCGTGCCGCGATGGCCGCGCACATGGAAGGGGCCTCGCGCCGCCTGCTGAAGGCGCTGGAACAGCGCGCTGAGTCCTGATGAGGGAGCGGTGCGCCGAGTCCTGATGGGGGGCGGTGCGCCGGCGGGGAAGCTTCCTGTCCGTGGAAGCGGACCCCCGTACCTACCCATGGTCAACCGGTTGACCAGTTATCCGGATGTGCCTAGAGTGCCGCCGCAGCGCGACCACGCGGCGACGCCGATCGGAGGAGGGGAAACCCGGTGCTCGACCACCCACCGCTGATCGCCATGATCCACGCCGTTCCCGCAGGCGCCCGGATCGCTCAGGAGGCGTTCGCCCAGGAGTTTCCCGAGGCCCGACCGTGGAACCTGCTCGACGACCGACTCCTGGACGACGCCCGTGACGTGGGCGGCCTGGACGTGGGACTGCGTCGCCGCATGCTCCGCCTGATCGGCCACGCCGTGGAAGGCGGCGCGCGCGGCGTACTGCTGACCTGCTCCTCGTACGGCGAAGTCGTCGACCTGGCACGCGAGATGTGGGACGTACCCATCCTGAAGTCGGACGAGTCGATGTTCCGGGCCGCGCTCAGCGGCCCCTGCCGGCGGCTCGCCCTCGTGGCCTCCACGCCGCCTGCGGTCCCGGCGGCCCGGAGCCAGCTGGACGCGCTGGCCGCCAGGCTGTCCGGCAACCACCCCGCGCACATCATCACCGCACTCAGTGAAGCCGCCGCCACGGCGGACACCCCGCAGCAGGCCGCGCAGCACCTGGCCGAAACCCTGCACGCCACCGGCGCCGACGACACCCAGGCCGTGCTGCTCGCGCAGTACTCCCTGGCCCCGGCCGGACCGTACCTGTCCGACCTGCTGGGCCTGCCCGTCCTGGCCGGCGCCGGCGCCGCCGCCCGGGAACTGCGCGCCACCCTGCTGCCGCGGGTGCCCGCACCCGTCGAGGCCACCTCATGAGCCTCGACCGGCCGCTGGCCTACACGGTCTCGTCCGACGACTGCCGCACCCCCGTGCCGCTCGGGTTCACCGCCCCGCTCGCCGAGGCCGCACGGCACCTGGCCGAGCTCGGCTACGACGCCCTGGAAGTCCAGGTCCGCGACGTCGACGCGCGCGACGCGGAGCGTCTGAGCGAGGCGGTCGGCCCGACCGGCCTGCGGATCGTGGGCCTGGGTACCGGACCCGTCGCAGCGCAGGACGGGCTGACCCTGACCGATCCCGCCTCGGAGGTGCGTGGACACGCCCTCGACCGTCTGCTCGGCGCGGCCCGCCTGGCCGCGGCACTCGGCGTGCCGCTCACCCTGGGCCGAACCCGCAGCACTTTTCTGCCGGGCCTCGCAGACCTCCAGCGGCAGTGGGCCGAGCAGGCCGTACGCCGTCTCGCCGCCGAGGCGGCGGAGCTGGGAACCCGGCTGCTGATCGAACCCCAGACCCGCACCCACACCTCCCTGTGGAACACCCCGGAGCAGGCCCTCGCCTACGCCGCCACCGTCGAGGCGCCCACCGGTCTGGTGCTGGACACGTATCACCTGGAGCAGGAGGGCATCGAGGCGGTGGAGGCGATCGCCACACACGCCCCGACGACGCGCTGCCTGCAACTCGCCTCCACCACCGGCCGCGGCCCCCTCACGGTGGGGACCACCGGCTGCCCGACCTGCTGCGAGCGCTGCGCGAGGGCGACTTCACCGGCTGGCTCACCCTGGAGCACACCCAGGACGGCGACAGTGTCCGCGCTGCCGCCCGCTCCCGGACCGCCCTGCACGAAGCCGCCTCGGCCCTGACCTGACACCCGCCCGCACCCCGCCCGCACACCCCGCCCGCACAGCCCCTTCGCACCAGCGACCGGAGAGGAACCGCTCATGAGCACCGCCTACCGCCTGGGTGTCCTGGAGGGCGACGGCATCGGCCCCGAGATCGTCCCCTCGTCCGTCGAGATCGCCACGGCAGCCGCGACGGCCGCGGGCGTCGACATCGACTGGGTGACCCTGCCACTCGGCGCCGGCGCCATCGACACACACGGCACGCCGGTCCCCGAGGAGACCAAGGCGGCGCTCGCCGACCTCGACGGCTGGTATCTGGGCCCGCACGACTCGGTGTCCTACCCCGAGCCGCACAAGTCGGCCCTCAACCCGTCGGGCACCCTGCGCAAGCACTTCCAGCTGTTCGCCAACATCCGCCCGGCGAAGAGCTTCCCCGGCGCGAAGGCCGTCTGCGACAGCGCCGACCTGGTCATCGTCCGCGAGAACACCGAGGGCTTCTACGCCGACCGCAACACCTACGCCGGCACCGGTGAGTTCAGCCCCGTCGAGGGTGTGGCCATCGCGATGGGCATCATCACCCGCGCCGCCACCGAACGCGTCGCCCGCGTCGCCTTCGACCTGGCCCGCTCGCGCCGCAAGAAGCTCACGATCGTCCACAAGGCGAACGTCCTGAAGCTGACCACCGGCCTGTTCCGTACGGTGTGCGAGGAAGTCGCGCGGGAATACCCGGACGTCGTCGTCGACGACTTCCACATCGACGCCATGACCGTCCATCTGGTGCGCCGCGCCCAGGACTTCGACGTGATCGTCACCGAGAACATGTTCGGCGACATCCTCTCCGACCTCGCCGGCGAGATCAGCGGTTCCCTCGGCACCGCCCCCTCCATCAACGCCTCCGCCGACCGAGCCATGGCCCAGGCGTCCCACGGCTCCGCCCCCGACATCGCCGGGCAGAACATCGCCAACCCCGTCGCGATGATCCTCTCCGGCGCGATGCTCTTCCAGTGGCTCTCCGCCCGCCACCAGGACCCCGCCCTCGCCAAGGTCGCGCAGACCGTCGAGGCGGGCGTCGCCCGAACCATCGCCTCGGGCACGTCCACGCGTGACCTCGGCGGCTCCGCGACGACCACGGAGTTCACGACGGCCGTCGTGAAGGCAATCGAGACCGGCGCCGGCCAGAACTGACCGGCCGGGACCGGGCCTTGTCCCGTGGCACGGCACGGCACGGCTCGGGTCGGGGCGGGGCCGGGACGGCCGTAGCACGGGCCCGGCCGAGGCGAGATCACCTGCGAGCAGGCCGCCGCGCTCGCACCGTCGTCTGCCACGAGGACAACGGACTCCTGCGCGAACTGCTGCGCACCCCGGGCGACGGACACGTCCTCGTCGTCGACGGCAGCGCGTCCCCGCGCACCGCACTGGTCGGCGACCTCATCGCCACCGCCGCACAGGAGAACGGCTGGGCCGGTCTCTTCCTGCACGGCGCCGTCCGCGACGCGGACGACGACGGCATCGTCCTCCTCCCACGCGACCGGCCTGACGGCAGCGCTCAGCCCGCCGCCTTCCGGATGAGCTCGGCGACCCGTGTCTCCGTGTCGGCAGTCAGCTCCGTCAGGGCGTACGTGGTGGGCCACAGGGCGCCGTCGTCGAGCCGCGCCTGATCGCTGAAGCCGAGCGTGGCGTACCGGGTCTTGAACTTCTGCGCGCTCTGGAAGAAGCAGACGACCTTGCCGTTCCTCGCGTACGCGGGCATCCCGTACCAGAGCTTCGGCGAGAGGTCCGGTGCGGCGGACCTGACGATCTCGTGCAGCCGCTCGGCGAGCACCCGGTCGGCGTCCGTCATCCCGGCGATCTTCGCGCGTACGTCGCTCTCCCCGTCCGCCTTGGCCGTGCGCGGGCTCCGCCGCGCGGACGCTTTCAGCTCCTGGGCGTGCTCCTTCATCGCGTCACGTTCCTCGGCGGTGAACCCGTCGAACTTCCGGTCGGCCGTGCTGCCGCTCCGGGTGGTCTCGCGCGTGTTCGTCATGGCGTGTTTCCTTCCTCGTACGGTCTGATCGTTCTCGAATCGTGCGGGTCAGCCGAGCCAGTGGCCGTCGCGCATCAGCTCACGTCCCGTCAACTCGTCCGCCTCGCGCCAGGCCTGGACGCGGCGCGGGGTGACACGGAACCAGCGGTAGGACGTGGCCGACGTACGCGGGTCGAAGCCGGTGCGCGCGGCGAACCGGTCGCCTCGCTCCCGAGGAAGCGCGTCGATCTCCAGGACCTCGACATCGCCCTCGATCATGGACACGTCGCGCGTGGGGCCGAGCCCCAGCCGGGTGGTCCGGCCGGCGGCCAGGTTCCTGCCCGTCGGGCTGCCGGCCGGGGTGGCCACCAACAGCGTCTCTCCGTCCCAGTCGAAGGACAGCGGCACCAGATACGGCACGCCGTCCACCGAGGCACTGGCCACCCAGACGTCGACGTCATGGGCGAGCCGCCGCTCGGTGTCATGGCGACGCACGGCGCGGGGGCGCGGACCGGCGCTCGTCCGCTCCCGCGACGGGCCGAGAACGGTGGATCCCTGGGCGGACGAACCGGTCATGGTCACTCCTGTGGTCGTGGGCCACGATCGCCCCGCCGTCTCCCGCCGGGCTCGATCGCCGTGGTCACACCCTCTCCCGGCCGACCAACGGCCCACCTCCGTGGCGACCACGGAAACCACCACGGAGAACGCACGGAGAACGCCACGGAGAACGCCACGCAGAACGCCACGGAGACCGATGCGGAGACCGATGGGGAGGCCGATGCGAAGACGATGCGTAGCACCAGCACGGAGACCGCCCCGGAAAACCGGTACGGCGACCGTCGGAGGGGACCGGATAATGAGGCGGTGTCCAGTCCAGAGGTCTCGGCTCGGGAAGCCGAAGTGCTCACGCTGCTCGGAGAGCACCTCAGCAACGCGGAGATCTCCGCGCGGCTGTTCATCTCCGTCCGCACGGTCGAGTCACACGTCTCCGCCCTGCTGCGCAAGCTCGACGAGCCGGACCGCCGGGCACTCTCCCGGCGCGCGGCCGAACTCGCCCGCCCCGACCGGCCGCGTACGCCACCCGCCCTCCCCGTACCGCTGACCGCGTTCATCGGCCGGGTACGGGAACGCGCGGAGCTGGCCGAGGCGGTGAAGACCCGCCGGCAGGTGACCGCGGTCGGCCCGGGCGGCGTGGGCAAGACCAGGCTCGCGCTGGCCGTGGCGGCGGAGACGGCCGACGAGTTCGCCGACGGCGTCTGGTTCGTCGACCTGGCCCCGGTCACCGACCCCGGGCGCGTGGGAGCGGCGATCGCGGCGGCCGTGGGGACGGGCGAACAGCCCGGGCGCGGTGTCGACGAGTCGCTGCTCGCCGCACTGGCGGACCGCCAGGCGCTGCTGGTCCTGGACAACTGTGAGCAGATACGGGACGGGGTGGCGCCGTTCCTGGAACGGCTGCTGGTCGCCTGCCCGAGGCTGCGCGTGCTCGCGACGAGCCGGGCCCGGCTGATGGTGCCGTTCGAATGGGTCTTCCCGGTGCCACCGCTGTCCTGGGACGGCGGCGCCGAGTCGGAGGCCGTGACCCTGTTCCTGGAGCGGGCGGCGGCGGTCGGCCTGCCACCGGATCCGGCGGTACGTGACCGGATCGCGGCCATCTGTGAACGCCTCGACGGCATGGCCCTGGCCATCGAGCTGGCTGCGGCCCGGTGGCCCACCCTCGGACTCGACGGGCTCACGGCAGGCCTCTCCGACCAGCTGCGGATCCTCGCGGGTGGCCCCCGCGCGGACGACCGCCACCGGTCGGTGCGGGCGGCACTGGACTGGAGCCACGCCCTGCTGGAGCCGCGCGACCGGGCGCTGCTGCGCCGGATCTCGGTGTTCGTCATGCCGTTCACGGCCGGGGCCGCCACCGATGTCGCCGGGTTCGCGCCGCTGGATCCGGCCGCGGTCGCCGACGGGCTCGGCAGGCTCGCCGAACAGAGCCTGCTCACCGCGATACCGTCCGCCACCGGCACCCGCTACCAGGCGCTGGAGACCATCCGCCAGTACGGCACGGAGCGGCTCGCCGAAGCCGATGAGCTGACGGACGTCCGATCCCGCCACCTGGACTGGTGCCTGGCCGGGGCGACGGGCCTCACGGGAGCCGAAGGCGAGGACCGGCGCGCGCGGTTCGACGCGGTGGCCGACGACCTCCGAGCGGCCCTCGCCCGGTCCGCCGACCGGCCGGAACAGCGGACGCGAGCCCACCGGCTCGCCCTCACGCTGGCCGAACTGACCTTCACCCGCAATCAGCTGGCCGAGTCCCAGCAACGCTACGAACAGGCGGCCGCACTCGCCGACGCCGCCGCCCGGGTCGCCGGTGCGGCCGGTGCCGCGACCGGCCCTGGCGCCGGTGCCGCGGCGCTGCGGGAGGCCGCCGGCGTGGCCGGCTGCCGCAGGCTCGGTGACGACATGTTCCGCCTGCACCTGGCCGCGGCGGAGGCCGCCCGCCGAGCCGGTGACACCGCCGCCGCGGCCCGCGACCTGGCGGCGGCCGCCACCGTCGCGTACCGCTTCTCCAGCGAGTTCAAGCGGATCCCGGCCGTGGGCGAGGTGACGGCCCTGCTCACAGCGGCCCGAGAGCTCTCCGGCGCCGTCGGCCCGTCGACCGCTTCGCCTGCCGAGGCGCCTGCCGTTCCACCTGCCCTCGTGCCCCCTGACACCTCTGCCGCCCCGGCCCTCGACCCGGCCACCGCGGCGGCCGTAGCCCTGGCTGAAGCCGCGGTGGTCGCGGATGCCTACGGCGCGGTTCAGGGAGACGCGGACAACACCGCGCACGAGACGGTCGGCCACGCCGAGCGAGCCGTCGAGCTCGCCCGCCGGGCGGGCGACCCGGTGGCCGAGTCCGCCGCCCTCGACGCGCTGTCCGGCGCGCGGACCTGGGCCGGTGATCCCTTCGGCGCGGCGGCCGCCGCCCGGCGTCGTATCGACGTCCTGGCTCCGCTGCCACACACCCCCGCCGTGACGCACGAGCGGATGGACGCCCTCGCCATGGCCGCCGGAACCGCCCTGGGCGTGGGCGCGTTGCCGCAGGCCCGCCGATGGGGCGGACAACTCGCCGGCCACCCGCTGTTCGCCGAGGTGGAACACCACGCCTCGTCCTGGCTCCTGGTCGCGGACGCGTTCGCCGGCCGCGCCGACGACGTACTCACCGGCAGCGCCCGCTTCCTCGACGCGTGGCAGCGCGGCGGCCGCCGGCGGTCGTTCTCGCTGGGCCCGGCCGCGGCGTCCGTCGCCATGATCCACGGCCTGCGCGGCGACCACGACGCCCGGGCGGCCTGGCTCGATGTCGTCGAGCAGGCGGGCACGGCGGCGGAACACCACCACGGCTACGGCGCCGTCTTCGACGCCATGGTCCTCCTCCACCACGGTGACCCGGACGCGGCCCTGGAACGCGTCGCACCGGAACCGGAGCAGGTGTGGAAGTGGGTCTCCTGGATCTGGCTGCACTGGTACGTGGCTCTCCGTGCCGAGGCTTCCGTCCTCGCCGGCCACCCCGAAGCCCAAGGCCGCCTCGACTCCGCCCGGCGCATGGTCACCGGAAACCCCGTCGCCACCGCCCAACTGGACCGGGCGCAGGCCCTCCTGGACGGTGACCTGCCCGCCCAACTCGCCGCCGCGTCGGCCTTAGACGCGGCCGGTTGCCCCTACCAGTCGGCCCGCACCCTCCTCCTCGCCGGCGACGGCCACGCCTTCACCGGCACGGCGGCCCTCGTCGACCTCGGCCTCGCTCCCACGTCGGGGTGAACACACCCGCGCCACGTCCCCCTTCGGCGGGCCCGGCCGGTGCGAGGCGTCAGCGGCCCCTGCGCACCCGCGCCGCCGCCCGCGCTTCCGCCGCCTTGCGGGCCTCGGCGGCCTTGCGGGACTCCTTCGCGGGGCGGCCCGTGCGGTTGCCGAGGCCGCGGAAGGGGGCGTTGCCGCTGGTGGACTTCGTCCCGGTCGGCGGGCGTTTCGCCCCGGTGATGGCGGTCAGCTTCTCCTCGCCGGAACGTACCTGTGTCACCGTCGGGCGGATCCCGGCGTCGGACATCAGCCGGTTCACGTCGCGCCGCTGGTCGGGGGTGACCAGCGTGACCACGTTCCCGGACTCCCCGGCGCGCGCGGTGCGCCCGCCCCGGTGCAGGTAGGCCTTGGCGTCGGCAGGCGGGTCGACGTTGACGACGAGGTCGAGCGCGTCGATGTGAATGCCCCGCGCCGCCACGTCGGTGGCCACCAGCACGCTGATCTCACCGTCCTTGAACTGACCGAGCGTATGCGTGCGTTGAGGCTGCGACTTCCCACTGTGCAGGGCCCCGGCCCGTACGCCGCTGGCCCGCAGATGACGAGTGAACCGGTCCACCCCGGCCTTGGTGTCCAGGAACATCAGCACCCGGCCGTCCCGCGCGGCGATCTCGGTCGCGGTCGCGTACTTGTCGGCGGGGTGGATGTTCAGCACATGGTGTTCCATCGTGGCGACCGACCCGGCGACCCGGTCGACCGAGGCGAGAACCGGATCGTGCAGATAGGTGCGCACCAACTGGTCGACGTCCCGGTCGAGCGTGGCCGAGAACAGCAGCCGCTGCCCGTCGGAGCGGACCTGGTCCAGGATCTCCGAGACCTGCGGCAGGAACCCCAGGTCGCACATCTGGTCCGCCTCGTCCAGCACCGTGATCCGCACCTGGTCCAGGTGGCAGTCCCGGCGCGACACCAGATCGGCCAACCGCCCCGGCGTCGCGACGACCACCTCGACGCCGGTCCTCAGCAGCGCCGACTGCTTGTTGATCGACAGCCCGCCGACCACCGTCGCCAGCCGCACCTTCAGCGTCCGCGCGTACGGCTCCAGCGCGTCGCTCACCTGCTGCGCGAGTTCCCGGGTGGGAACCAGGACCAGCGCGAGGGGCCGCTTGGAGGCCGCTCGCAGGCCGGCCGTCCGGACGAGCAGCGCGAGCCCGAACGCCAGCGTCTTGCCCGAGCCGGTCCGCGCCCGGCCGAGGACATCACGGCCCGTCAGCGCGCCCGGGAGGGTCGCCGCCTGGATCGGGAAGGGCTCCGTCACCCCGAGGCCCGTCATCGTCTCCAGCAACTCCGGCGGCAGGCCGAGTACGTCGAAGGACTCGGCCGGCGGCTTCGCGTTCATGGGGAACCTTTCGTGTCTGGTCGCCCGGAACGCGCCGGGGCCCGTACCGATCGGTACGGGCCCCGGCGGTGCGAAGCGTGCCCCCATTTTACCAGTGGGCGCCCGGACGCCCGTCGGCTAGAAGTTGCCGTAGTTGACCTGCCAGGTCGGCAGCCCCATGCGGCGCCACACGGCGACGACCCGGTCGCGGTCGTCGAGGGAGACCCGTACGGCGAAGCGGTGGCGCACATGCCGGTCGAAGAGCTCGGCCTTCACCACGTCGTCGCGGCGGTGGTCGCCGACGGCCCGCATCCAAAGCTCGTCGTACGGGACCTCGTGCGCACGCAGCCACGACTCTGTCCGGCCTCGGTGCTCCTCACCCCGGCCGGAGAGCAGGACGACGACATCGCCGTCGGCGCTCCGGAAGGAGCGCAGTGCCCCGCGCACCGACACGTTGAGCAGGTCCTCCTCGCAGCGCGTGAAGTCGTAGGCGCCCCGATCGCCCCGGAGGGCGAGCGTGCCGTCGATGTCGCACATGACCGCAGAGGGAAGCGCCGGGTCGGCCGTGTAGGGCTCGACGGAGGGCTCGTCGTTCAGCCACTCCGCGGTGAGCCGCCAGCCGCCCTTGCGGGACTTCGTGTGCTTGTCGGCGAGGATCCGGATGATCTCCTCACCGACGGGCCTCTCCCGTTCGGCGTCGCGCCGTACGCACTCCTCCACCGGTACGTCGGTGAAGTCGTGCACGACGAAGGTGGCCTGCCCCGCCACCGCCGCCTTCAGCCGCTTCGGTATGTGCGGCGTCATGTGCGTGTTGTCCACGACGACGTCGAAACCACCGTCGACGGCCGCCCGCACCGCCGCGTCCTGGATCGCCAGCACGGTCTGCTCGTGCGCGTACGACCGGCCGCGCTCGGACCCCTCGGGCACCGGGATGTCGAGCATCGCCCGCAGATCGTCGAGGTTGACCCGGCGCATCCGGCCCTCGGACTCAGCCTGCAGCCTGCGCGCGGCGGTCGTCTTCCCCGAGGCGGGCAGCCCCGTCATGACGTGTACCACGGGCACGGTCAGTCCTCCTCGTCGGTCTTGAACGGGTCGGACGCCTCCGGCCGGGTGGAACGGTACGTCACGAGTTCGGTCGGGCGCCCGTCCAGGCGCAGGAACATGGCCGGACGCACGGCGGCGTCGGGCAGTTCCCGCACCGCGCGGGCGAAGGCCGCCCGGTCGCCGGCGAGATGCGCGAGCGACCGAAACGCCTCGTCGATCGCCTGCTCACGGTCCGCCACCTGCTTCTCGATCCCCGCGACGACACCGCGCACCCAGGCGTCGAACTCGTCGGGCACCTGCTCCAGCAGCGCGTCCAGAGGGCGGCCACCGGAGGTGACGACGTCTCCGGCCGAGCAGTTCAGCGCCTGGGCCACCTGCTTGGCGGGCAGACCCGCGAAGCGCTGGATGCCGTGACCGCGCCAGATGTCCCGCTCGGTGACACCGGTGAGCACCTTGTGGAGCCGCACGTACTCGGCGAACTTGGCCTTGGCCCGTACACCCGAGGCGAAGCGCAGCACGAAGCCCTCCGCGTCGGTGCCGGTGGCCGCCACGCCATCGGGCAGCCGGTTGCCCTCGGTCATCGCCAGCAGCTCGTCGAGCGGCACGGCGGGCCGGACGGTGACGACCGAGCCGATGCCGCCCCAGCCGACCGCGGCCTCCGCCAGGGCGACTTCGGTGCCGTCCTTGGCGAACGCGGCCAGCAGCACCACGTCACGACGGTCGCCGTAGTCCACGACGATCCGGTTCTCCGGGTACAGGATCTCGGCCAGGTACGTCACCCCGGGCACGAGCCCGGAGGTGTCCTTCCCGTCGAGCAGCCGCTGCGCCCAGGTGGCCTGGACGCTGACGAACGACCCCTTGGACGCGACCCGCCACCGGCCGGCGTAGTGGAAGATCACCGCCAGGCTGCCGTCGACCTTGTCGTACACCTCGAACGGCTCGTCCGGGAGGCTGGGGGCGTACGGCTGACCGGCCTCGTGCTCACCGACGTTGAAGAACTTCGGCAGCGGAAGCGCGACGATCTCCCCGGTACCGTCGTCGGCCACGAGACCGCGGCAGCGCGTGGTCACCCGGTTCCACACCCGCTCGTACTGGCATGTCCTCGTGTACGTGTAGATGGACAGCGGCAGTTCCGGGTGCGGCTTGCGCGTGACGTGCCCCGCGTCGAGCGCCGCCGCCAACTCATGCGGCGGCAGCAGCTCATGAAGAGTCAGGTAGGCCTGGCTCATGTGTTCCTCCCCTTGCTGGTCCCTGATTGTCACGCGCGGGAGGTCCTGCGCACACCGGATTTTTCGCGGGGCCCGAGAGAAGAGGAACAGGTCACAGCACACGCCGGCCATGGTCCGCCTGCGCGAGGGCCCCGGCCCGGCCGGCGATCGACCCGCCTTCGCATCCGCCCTGTGGATCTTTCGCAGTCGGTGAGGCCCCCTCCCTACGATAGGAATGCGCGAGGGCACCGCCCTCGCCGCTCCACAGGCGCAGGGTCGACCGGAAGGCACGCACGACATGACAGAGCCGAGCGACCGCTGGGCGGAACTGACGGGTGGACAAGCCGGAGAGGAGTACGCGCGACGGTTCGCGCGGCTCGCTGAATCGGGCCACGACGTCCACGGCGAGGCCGCCTTCTGCGCCGCGCTGCTGGAACCCGCCTCCCGGGTCCTCGATGCCGGCTGCGGCACCGGACGGGTCGCGATCCGGCTCGCCGAGCTGGGCCACCACTGCACGGGCGTGGACGTCGACCGCTCCATGCTCGCCGTCGCCCACCGCGACGCCCCCGCACTCGAATGGCTCCACGGGGACCTGGCCCACCTGGACAGCCTCCCGCTGGAACCCGGCTTCGACCTGGCGCTCGCCGCCGGAAACGTCATCCCCCTGCTGGCCCCCGGCACCGAAGCGGCGGTCGTCCGGCAACTGGCCGCCGTACTGCGTCCCGGCGGACTGCTGATCACCGGCATGGGACTGGACGCGGAACACCTGCCGCTGCCGGAACCGACAGTGACACTGCCGGATTTCGACCACTGGTGCGCACAGACCGGACTGACCTTGCGGCAGCGCTTCGCCACATGGGGCGGCGACCCCTACCGCGCGGGCTGCGGCTACGCCGTCAGCGTGCACTCCCTCTCACAGGGCCGTCCTGCCACCCCCCGCTGACACCCCTGGCCTGCCGTTCCAGGAATTCGATCAGCTTGGTTTCGCTCCGTACGAGGCGTTCCCGTAGGTCGTCGGGCAGCGAGGCCAGCGGATCGACGAGGACCTCCTCGCGCGGAACGCGCACCATCGAACCGCAGTAGATCCGGCAGCCGGAACACCACGCGAGCCCGACGCAGCGCTCGAACATGGCGGACTCGGGCGGATGGAAGCGGTACGTGTACGAGCGGACAGGCGTCCCGCAGACGGCGCAGATCCGCCGCTCTCCGTCGGCGACCGTGTCCCAGGTACTTACCTTCCGCCAGGGCTGCCAGCCGTTCCGTTCTCTTCAAGTGCTCGTCATGCCCACGATTCTCTCCCCTGGAGTGGCGCGACTGCTCCCGCACTCCCCCTCATACCGCCCCTGGCCAGCGATTTCCAGGGTGGAGGACAACAGGTCACCCACTTCGGGTCACCGAACCACCAGCTGGGAGTCCCCGATGAACCTCATCCCCCTCGTTCAGCGGGAGTTGCCCCCACGGCTGCCCGCCCGGTCATTCACCCGGGAGCGGCGCATGCGATAGGGATGGAACGCCGCGTCCGAGGTCAGCAGCAGGAGGTTCAGTGCACGCGTACCAGCAGCAGTCCGGCCCGCATCAGGGACGGAACGAGGGCCGGCCGGGCCCGGCTCGGTACGCCGCGCCCGCTCACGCGGCGATCGCGACCCTGCAGCGCGCCGCCGGCAACGCGGCGGTGGCCCATGCCCTGCACGGGCAGGGAGCGACCGTCCAACGCATGTTGCGGCGCAACAACTTCAGCAACGCGACCCGAACGGCGATGCCGGTCGCGCAGGGACAGCACCGCAGGCACATCGTCTCGCACCACACGATGAAGGACGCGCTGCAGAGCTGGTGGACGGAGAACGGCGCGACCACGGCGGGGAACAACACCCAGCTCAACTCCCGCCAGGACGTACAGGCCCTGCTGGACGGCATGAACAACAACCAGAGCAACCTCTGGGCCGGGAACGGCGCCGCGAACAGCGCAATCGGCATGCTGGCCCACCACATGCCGGAGGCGATCGAGGAGATCTCGCAGCAACGCCTCTCCGGACAGGCCGCGTTCGACGTCGTCGCCCAGTACTCCGGTTTCCAGCAGGGCACGCAGCAGCAGCTCGCCGACCCGATCCTGGAGGTGGTCAAGAGTCTGACCAACCCCCGGGAGGTCGTGCGGTACCTCAGGGAGGTACAGCTGAACGCCGACCTCGACCTCCCGGGCGGGAACCCCCAGCAGTCCGTGATGATCTGGCAGGACCTGCGGGGAAGGTTCGAGCGCCTCCAGAACGACCCGGGCGGCCACACCGAGGCTCAGGTACTCGCCCTCTGCCAGGCCTTCATGAACATGCCCGCCCCGGTGTGACCGAGGAGAGCCTCGACATCCGCGTCGAGTCCGACCGCGCACGGGACGACGAGGGCACCGTGAAGGCGGCCGTCAGTCACCGGTGAGCGCGGCCTGCTGCGTGCTCTGCCGGGACAGCGCGAGGCGCGGCCAGTCGTGGATGTCGCGCTGCATCTGGCGGTCGTGCGTGGCGACGACGACGGCCGCGTCGGTGGCACGCAGGGCGTCGGTGAGCTCGTCGACGAGAGCGATGGACAGATGGTTGGTCGGTTCGTCGAGCAGCAGGACGTGCGGCCGGGCGGCGAGCGCCAGGGCGAGATCGAGACGGCGTTGCTGTCCCATCGACAGTTCCGCCACCGGCTTGTCGGCGTCACGAGGGGCGAGCAGCCCCAGCGCGCCGAGCCCCACGACCTCGCCCTCCCCGAGGACTCCGGCGGTCACCAGCCGCGCGGTGTGCGCCTCGTAGAGGTCACGGGCCCGTCGGCGGCGCGTCGCGTGCGGCGACTCCTGCCCCAGAAGGCGCAGGCGCAGGCTGTGCGAGCGGTGCACCCGGCCCGCGGTCGGCGCGACCTCCCCGGCGAGGACGGACAAGAGCGTGGACTTGCCGGCCCCGTTCGGTCCGGTGACGGCCAGCCGGTCGCCGGACGTCACCGCCAGCGAGGTCGACCGGTGCAGCCGTCCTCGGACGTTCACCTCGTCCGCGCGCAGCAGCACGACACCGGACCTGGCGGGGAGTTCGGGCATGAGGAAACGGCGGGGCGGTTCGGGCGCGGTGACCTTGTGGCGTTCCAGGTCGTCCTGGCGGCGGTGCACCGAACGGACCAGCGCGCCGGCCCGGGTGGCGCGCTGGTGTTTGGCGGTGCCCTTGTCCGGGCGCCATCCGGTGCTCAGCCGGTTCTGCGCCTCCGACAGGGCCTGCTGGAGACGGGCCTGTTCGGTCCGCTGCTGCTCGTACTCCGTCTCCCACCGGACCCGCTCGGCCTCCCGGCCTTCGCGGTAGCCGGCGTATCCGCCGCAGTGGACATGGGGACGCCCGTCGTGGGTGGGATCGAGGTCGAGGATCGTGGTGGCCACGTCGGACAGCAGCGCCCGGTCGTGGCTGACGACGACCGCCCCTCCGGGATGGGCGCGCAGCCTGGCGGTGAGGTACTCCAGCCCCGTCAGATCCAGGTGGTTGGTCGGCTCGTCCAGCAGCAGGAAGTCGTACTCGGCACCCAGCAGACAGGCCAGCCGGATGCGGTAGCGCTGGCCGACGGAGAGCGTGGCGAGGGGGCGGGTACGGTCGCTGACGGCGCCGAGACCGGCGAGGGCGACATCGACACGGCGGTCGGCGTCCCAGGCGTCCAAAGTCTGCGCCGCCTCCAGGGCGTCGGCGTACTCCTGTGCGGCGCCGGGCCGCTCCTCGGCCAGGGCCTGGGAGGCGGCGTCCAACTGGCGGAGGGCCGCGCGGGCGTCGGCGAGGTGCTCGTCGATGACGTCGCCGACCGTGCGCTCGTCCTCCGCCGGCATCTCCTGCTCGGCCAGGGCCAGGGTGCCCACGCGGTGTACCTCCCCCTCGTCGGGGGCCAGGGTGCCGGCCAGGACGTGCAGCAGCGTCGACTTGCCGCGTCCGTTCTCGCCGACGACGCCCCAGCGCGATCGCGGGGACACGTTCACGTCGACGTCGTGCAGCACGGTGCGCCCACCACGGTCGACGCGGACACCGGCGCAGGTCAGTTGAGCCCGGGCGCGGGCAGGCAAGGCAAGGGCAGTCACGTTCTCTTCCTCCGGAAGGAGGCACACGTCACCCGGGAATCCCGGATTCACAGGGAGTGTGCCCAGCTCTGACGAACGGCCCCATCCGGCAGAGAGCGGTGGGCCGTGGGCGAACTCCGGCTCCCGGCCCCTCACCCACGTGAGGAGCGGAGCCGCGAGGCCCGGTCAGAGGTAGAAGACGTAACTCATGCGACAAACCTAGCAATCGCTCACTCGAACGGCTCGCGAATTAAACGCTTGAGGTCGTACGACGGCGGACGACTGGTCGGGGCGCGGGCGCGGTGGTGAGCGCCTTGAGGTCGAACGTGGCGTCGGCGGCCTCCTCCTGCCCGGGGGAGTGGCTGAGCGCGACGAGTCTGCGGGCTGTCATGTGGTCTCCGGGCCGGTGGCCGCCGAGCCGTGACCGCTCAGGTCTGCGCTTCCGGAACCCGTACGACGATGTCGGCGGCCCCCTCCGAGACGCCCAGCTGACAGCTGAGCCTGCTGCCGGCTTCGCGGGGCTTGGCCGTGCAGTCGAGGAGTTCGTCCTCGTCGTCGGTCACGGGGGAGAAGGGGCTCGGGGTGTCCTCGTCGAGGTCGACGTAGACGTGGCAGGTCGCGCACATCAGGTTGCCGCCGCACTCGGCGACGATGCCGCGTACCCCGCCCGCGACTGCGCCGCGCATGACGGTCGTGCCGGGGGCCAGGTCGAGGACGGTCTCGGTGCCGTCGGGCTGGGCGTAGGTGATTTTCGGCATGATCGGGCTTCCTCTGGTCGTCGGGGCGTGAGGAACGGGCGTTCCAGCTGTACGCGGGGGTGCGAGGTCAGGCGTTCCAGGTGGCGTCGAGCCGGAGCGGGCCCCGGAAGACCCACCCCTCGAAGGGCACGTCCTCGCCGGTGAGGCGCAGGCCGGGCAGGGCGTCGAAGAGGCTCGGCAGGGCGACCCGGGCGACGGCGGCCCGGGAGACCCAGGTCCCGAGGCAGAAGTGCGGGCCGCCGCCGAAGGCCACGTGGCCGGTCTCGGCGCGGTGGATGTCGAAGCGTTCGGGGTGGTCGAAGACCCGTTCGTCGTGGTTGCCGGAGGCGATGACGACGCCCAGCTTGTCGCCGGGCTCCAGGACCCGTCCGGCGAGTTCGGTGCGGCAGGCCACCCGGCGCGGATACATACCGATGGGGGAGACCCAGCGGACGGCTTCCTCGAACACCCGCTTCCACAGGGCGGGGTCGGCCTCGACGTCGCGCCGCTGATCGTCATGCGTCAGCAGGGCGTACGCGGCGGTGGCGACGGAGTCGCGGGGCTCGTTGAGGCCGCCGCCGAGGAAGACCCGGACGTTGGTGCGGATCTCGTCCTCGGTCAGCGGGGCGTCGGCGTGCAGCATGGCCGAGATCACCGAGGGATCGGGCTCGCGGCGCAGGGCGGGCAGGATCTCGTCCATCGCCGTGTCGAGGTCGGCGACCGCGCGGGCGCAGCGGGCCCAGATCTCCGGGTCCTCGCCGTAGTTCCCGCCGGCGTCGATGATCGCCTGCGACCACCGCTGCATCTCGTCCTCGCCGACCCCGCGCAGGCCCAGCAGCGCGGCGAGGTTGCGGGCCGCGAGCGGTCCGGCGAACTCGGCGACGAGATCGCCCGACCCCCGTCCGGCGAGCCCCACCAGCAGATCCTCGGTGTTGCGCCGGAACACCGGAAGCCAGTGCTCCTTGACGACCCGGGGCCGCAGCGGTGGCTCGGCGGCCCGGCGCAGCCGTTGGTGGGCGGCACCGTCCTGCCGCAGCAGGGTCTCCCCGATCGACCTCGTCATCAGGGAGGGGTTCTCCGCCGACAGGAAGATCTCGGGGTTCCGTTCGATGTGCGTGATGTCCGCGTGCCGGGTGACCAGATGGCGCCCCGCTTCCGGCACCCACGCCACGGGGTCGTGCTCCCGGAGATACCGGTAGGAAGGATAGGGGTCCTGCCGTAGCCGGCTCAGACCGATGCGCTCGGCAGGTTGACTGACGGTCGTCCCCATCGACGGTGTCCTTTCTGGACTGCCTCTGTCACGCTGCCGACTGTGACCGACGGGAAGAGCCCTGTTAAGCCCACGGAAACGCGGTTTTCCTGATGCGGTTCCTCGGAAATTCCATGCTTCGATCTCTCTGGCTTTCGCCCCCCCCGTCGCTATCGTTAGCGCAGATGCTGCCAGAGCCGGCCGGGCGGCCTCGCCGCAGCCCCGTCGTCTCCGTCAACCATTCTCCGAGGCGGCCGCGCGCAGGCGGTGGATCACCCGGCGCACGGCCGGCGAGGTCTCCTCGCGGCGATGCACACCGACCAGCCGGGTGGTGAGCGGCACATCGGCGAGCGGCCGGTGAACGACACCGGGCATCCGCACACAACGCACCGAGTCCGGTACGAGGGCGACACCGAGGCCCCCGCCGACGAGGGTGAGGGCGGCGACGAAGTCCTTGACGGGTGGCGCGAGCCGGGGCGGGAAACCCCCGGCCCGCGCCACCTGGTTGATCTGGTCGCGGAAGTCGTGCTCCTCGTCGAAGTGGGGCACCACGAACCGCTCCTCGGCCAGCTCGGCGGCGGGCACGGCCTCCAGCCCGCTCAGCCGGTGCTCCTCCGGCAGGGCGAGCACCATCGCCTCCGTCAACAGACAGACCGCCGTCAGCTCAGGCGGATACTCCGGCCGCCACCGCAGAAAACCCACATCGATCCGGCCCGAGTCGAGCGCCTCCAGCTGCGCCGGGGTCTCCATCTCCCGCACCCGTACCGTCACGTCCCGCTCATGCCGCCCGCAGTCGGCGAGCACACGGGTCAGTACGCCGGAGAAGGCGGCGGAGGCGACGTACGCGATCTCGGCCTCGCCGAGCTCGCCCCGGCCCGCCCGGCGGCCCACGGCCTCGGCCTTCGCGACCTGCGCCAGAGTCAGCCGGGCCTCGGTCAGGAAGAGCTCGCCCGCGCCGGTCAGCCGGATCCGGGAGCGGCGGCCGCGGTCGACGAGCCGCACGCCCAGATCCGTCTCCAAGGCCTTGATCTGGGCGCTCAGCGCCGACGGGGCCAGATACAGCCGGTCGGCGGCGTGCCCGAAGTGCAGATCCTCGGCGACCGCCACGAACGACGTCAGCCAGCGCAGTTCCACCGTGGACCCCTAGCGTCCGCAGAAACCCGTGTCCCGATCCTTGTCTTCACGACAACCGCACTCTACGTCAAGGCCATGCATCTATGCTAACGATAGCACTGGCAACATCATGCTCCACTACGTTTTCCGCCCCTGAGCCGCCCCCGGAACCACGACGACCGCGCCGTCAGCTCCCGCAGGGCGGCCGGTACTCCCACTGCGGGAAGTGCTGACGCCATTCTGCCCGGGTGATCGCCGGGAAGACCGTGGCGCAGATCCGGGAGGCGACGCGTTCGATGCCGGGGTCCCACAGCAGGCCGGTCCAGTCCTCGCTGCCGGTGGCGAGCGTGCGGCCGTCGGGGCTGAAGGCGAGGGCGTCCACCGGCTTGGTGTGGCCGGTCAGGAACACCGGTTCCCGGACGTCGCCGCCGGCTGTCAGACCGTACAGCCGCACCTTGTCGTCGGCGCTGGCGGCGGCCAGCGTGCGGCCGCCCGGGGCGAAGGCGACGGACATGACGCCGTCGGCGTAGCCGTCGAGGCGGTCGAGACCGAGCGGGTCGCGGGGGTCGGTGACGTTCCACAGCCGTACGGTGCGGTCCTCGCTGCCGGTGGCCAGGGTGCCGCCGTCGGGGGAGAAAGCGACCGACTTCACCGCGCCTGTGTGGCCGGTGAGGGCCGACAGACGGGCCGGCTGCTCTCGGCGGGTGACGTTCCAGAGGGTGGCCGTGCGGTTCCGGCTGGCCACGGCGAGGGTCCGGCCGTCGGGGGCGAACGCCACGGAGTCCACGGGGCCGCGTCCCGGCAGGACGGACAGCGGGCGGGGGAGACGACGGGGGAGATGTACGTCCGTCGTGTTCCACAGGCGTACGGTGCCCTGCTCGCCGCCCGTGGCCAGGGTGCGGCCGTCGGGGCTGAACGCCAGCGAGTTGACGTGGCCGATCCGGCCGGGAACGGTACGCGGCGAGCGAAGACTTCGAGGTCCGTCGAGAGCCCACAGGCGCAGGGTGCCGTCGGCGCTGGCGCTGGCCAGGGTGCGGCCGTCGGGGCTGAAGGCGACCGAGTTGACGGGACCCGTGTGGCCGACGAGCGGGGGGAGTTCGCGTGGGCGGCTCCGGTCCGCGAGGTTCCACAGGCGTACGGTGCGGTCGTAGCTCGCGGTGGCCAGCAGCCGGCCGTCGGGACTGAAGGCGACGGAGTAGACCGAGCTGGTGTGGCCGGTCAGCGCCGGGCCGGGCAGATCCCACAGACGGGTGCTCTGGTCCTCGCTGCCGCTGGCCAGCGTGCGGCCCCCGGAGCCGAAGGCCAGCGATCGGACGCTGCCGGTGTGTCCCGTGAGCACCGCCGCTTCCCGCGCGGAACCGAAACCGGTCACATCCCACCGGCGTACGGTGCCGTCGGTCCCGCCGGTGGCCAGTTGCCGTCCGTCGGAGCTGAAGGCGACGGCGTTGACCGCGTCGGTGTGCGTGGTGAGCGTCTGCGTCTCGCGCGGCCGGCGCGGCTGGGCCACGTCCCACAGCCGTACGGTGAAGTCGGCGCCACCGGTGGCCAGTCGGCGTCCGTCCGGGGTGAACGCCGCCGTGTTCACCTGGCCCGTGTGGCCGTCCTGACCGGCGGAGGCCGACAAACGTCGCAGGTGCCCACCCGACGCGGCCAGCTCCCACAGCCGCACCGTCCCGTCACCATGGCCCGTGGACAGCGTCCGCCCGTCCCGGTGGAACGCCACCGCGGTGACGTCGGCACCCGCGTCCAGGGTGGCGAGGCCGCGCGGTCGGCCGGGATCCGACAGCCGCCACACCCGGATCCCGGTGCGAGCGGCGGTCACGAGGGTACGTCCACCGGGCCCGAACCCCACCCCGACGACCGGACCGGCGCCGACCGGCAGCCGCGCCGCGAGCCGGGGCCGCCGTACGTCGCCGATGTCCCACAGCGACACCGACCCGTCCTCGCCTCCCGCCGCCAGCAGCCGCCCGTCGGGAGCGACCGCGATCGTGCGCACCGAACCGCCGAGGGGGGCCAACGTGACCGGTTCGGCCGGCCGGTGAGGGTCGGGGACGCGCCACAACCGCACGCTCCGATCGGCGTCGCCGGTGACCAGGACGCGACCGTCGGCGCTGAACGCGACCGCGGTGACGGCGCCCGGCCCGCCCGTCAGCTGAGTGGCGTACGGGGTGGCGAAGGCGCTGAGCAGACTGCCGCGCGCCTCGGGGGTGGGCGACAGGCGGTAGGCGGCCAGGCTCAGTTGGGCGGCCAGGGCGGGGTTGACCGTGCGCAGCGCCGCGGCCCGTTCGGCGGCACGCTGGGAACCGGCGACGTCTCGCTGCTGGTCCGCCGCCCGCTGCGCCCGTACGGCGAGGGCCGCGGTCGTGGTGGTCAGCACGAGCAGGACGCTCAGCAGCGCCACGCCCAGGTGCCGGAACCGGGCCCGCCGCCGCACCGCCGACTGTTCCGCGGCCTCGGCGGCCAGACCGGCGTCGAGGAACTCCCGCTCCGCCACGGCCAGCGTCGTGCGGTCGAGCCCGGCGGCCAGGGCGAGACGGGTGCCGCGGTACAGCGCGCCGGGCTCCCGCCCCAGCGCTTCCCAGGCCTGGGCCGCGTCGGTGAGCCGGCGCGCGGTCCGGGTCGCCTCGCGGTCCTCGGTCAGCCAGCCGTGCAGGCGGGGCCAGCATCGGATCAGCGCCTCGTGGGCCAGTTCCACCCGCTCGCGGTCCAGCGTCAGGAGCCGAGCGCCCGCCGCCAGATCCAGTACGGCACGGATCTCGCCGTCGTCGGCGCCGGCCAGCCCGTGCAGTTCCGCCAGCCGGACGGGCCGCCGGGTGTCCTCCGTCCCGTCGCCCAGCGCGGTCAGCCGTACAAACACCTGCCGGGCCAGTCGCCGCCGCCCCGCGTCCAACTCCTGGTAGAACTCCTCGGCGGTGCGGGCGAGGGCGCCCTCCAGTCCGCCCGCAGCCTCGAACGCGTCCAGCGTCAGCGCGTTGCCCCGCCGTCGCCGCCAGGTCTGCAGCAGCGCGTGCGACAGCAGTGGCAGCACGCCTGCCTGACCGTGCGCCTGCGCGACGAGCGTCGCCAGCAGCGCGCCCTCGACGGTCAGTCCGGCCCGCTGAGCGGGCCGCACCACCGCGCGGCGCAACTCGTCCAGGCTCATCGGCCCGACGGGCACCTGCCCGTCGCGCATCGCCTCCACCAGAAGCGCGTGGTGCGTGCAGTGCGCGTAGAAGTCGGCCCGCGCCCCGAGCGCGACCCGACATCGGCCGCCGGCGTCCGAGGCGGCGGAGACGAGGGCCTCGACGAAGCGGTCCCGCTCGGCGGCGTCCCGGCAGAGCGTGAAGGTCTCCTCGAACTGGTCGACGACCAGCACGAGTTCGTTGTCGTGGGGGTGAGCGGGGGCTTGGGCGGTGATCTGGCGCACCACACGCCCCAGGTTCTCCGGATCCCTCCTCAACTCCTCGTACAGGGCACCCGGCGTGAGGCCGGCCATCGCCCCCAGCCGCACCGCGCACTCCTCCAACGGCCGTGCCCCCGGCGTCAGTACGACCACCGTCGTACGTGCCGCCTCCCTCAGCCGCGGCACCAACCCGGCCCGGAGCAGCGAGGACTTGCCCGACCCGGAGGCCCCGATCACCACCACGAACCGCTGCCGATCCAGCCGCCCGACCAGCTCCTCCAGCAACCGCTCCCGGCCGAAGAACCACTCGGAGTCCTGTTCCCGAAAGGACCGCAACCCCGCGTACGGCGGAAGCGGCCCGACCTCCTCCCCGGCCGCGGCAACCGCCTCCCCCTCCTCCCCGAGGAGCTCCTCGGCCTCCCGCCAGCGCTCCCGCCACTCCTCGACGTCCCCGTCGCAGGCGCGCACGTACGCGAGCGTCACCGCCAGTGTCGGCAGCCGCTGCCCGGACGCGGCGGAGGACAGGGTCGAGATCGAGTAGTGCGCCTGCTCCGCGAGTCGCCGGTACGGCGGGTTCCCGGCCTTCCGCCTCAACTGCCGTAATCCTGCGGCGAATTCGACTAACGGACCGTCCCCCGAGTCAAGCGGCCTCTCCCTGCGCGGCATCGCCGCACCTCCCCGATGGTCTCCGCAGCTCCCCGTGGCTCCCCGTTCCCCCGTGCCACCACCAGCACTGCGGGTTCATATTTTTCAGGAGTTGTTTCTTCGGCACCAGTGACCGAACGGGGACAATGCGCAAGCCGCTACCCCTGATGCGGACGGCGCCGCGTGCGCGCGGCCGCACGACGACTCCCCGTCGGATCTCCCCCCACGGAGCCCGCGAACCTGCCGGCTACGGCGTGCCGTTCCAGAGGGCACCCGTGGCCCCGCCACGCGTGGCCCCTGGTTGTTGTGGTGCCACCGCGATGGACGACGATCACCGCCGCGAGGCCGACGGCCAGGCCGAGGGCGGTGTGCGGACCGAACGGTTCACCGAACATGAGGGCACCCCAGACCGCCGTGACCGGTGCCATGAGGAACATGAGCGTGTTGACCTCGGTCACTCCGGAGCGCCGCAGGATGAGCCAGTACAGCCCGTACCCGCCGAAGGTCGACAGGGCCACGAGCCAGGTGATCGCGATCCAGAACGAGGCCTCGGCGGGCGGCTTCGCGCGCCCGGCACCCACCGCGAGCAGCGTGAAGACGACGGCACTCGTGGCGCAGTGGACGGTCATCGACACCGCGGGCGAGACCCGCGTGCGGGAGCGGCTTTCGAGGAACGTGGCCGCCACCAGCGAGAACATGCCGAGGAAGGGGATCGCATAGGCCCACCAGGCCACTCCGGTGCCGGCCGCCGCATCGGCCAAGGTGACGATGGCGACGCCGCTCACGCCCAGACACAGGCCGATCCACTGCTCGCGCGAGACGTACTGACGGAGCAACGGTCCGGCGAGCGCCCCGGCGACGAGGGGCTGGACGCCGTCGATCAGGGCTGTGGTGCCGCTGGAGACCCCGAGCTGGATCGCGTAGTACACGGTGAGCAGATAGCCGCTCTGCGACAGCGCACCGATCATGACCTGCCGTGCCACATCCCGCACCGTGAGGCCTCGCCACAACGCCCGGGAGACGACGGCGACGACGAGCAGGATGACGGCCAGCGGCAGGAACCGCCACATCAGGATCGTGGGCGCGGACGCACTGCCCGCGCCGAGCTTGGCCCCGATGAACCCGGAACTCCAGCAGAGCACGAAGGCGGTCGAGAGCAGGAAGTTCACGTCACACCTCCACTAGACCGATCTGTATACCCATGACCCCACTATACAGATCGGTATACTCTCGGAGCATGGGCACCAGCGAGAAGCCGCGACGGATCACGATGACGCCTGCCGCACGGCGCGTCCTGGAGGCCGCCTCGCGGCTGTTCTACGAGCGGGGCATCCATGCCGTCGGGGTGGACCTGATCGCCGCCGAGGCCGGGGTGACGAAGAAGACCCTCTACGACCGGTTCGGTTCCAAGGAACAGATCGTCGTGGAGTACCTCGCGGCCCGCGACGAACGCTGGCGGACCTTCCTCGCCCAGCGGCTCGACGCCGAACAGCCGACGCCGACGGCGCGCGTCCTGGCCGTCTTCGACGCCTCACACGCCTGGTCGGCGGAGAACAGTCCCAAAGGATGCGCCATGGTCAACGCCCACGCCGAGATCAGCGATCCGTCCCACCCGGCCCACCCGATCATCACCGGGCAGAAGCAGTGGATGCTCGCCCTCTTCACCGACCTCGCCAGGGACATCACCCCCGACGGGGCCGACCACCTGGGCCGGACGCTCCTCCTGCTTCACGAAGGAGCACTCGTAGGCCACGGCCTGAACATCTTCGCGGACCCCCTCGGCCACGCCCGCGAGCAGGCGCGGGCCCTCCTCGCGGCCACCGGACACGGAAGCACCCGTCCCCTGTCCCAGGAGACCCGGACATGACGGCGGAGACCGATGATCGGACCTGTCGCGCGCATGTCCCGACGGGCAGGTTCGTAGCGCGTCGGAAACCCACTGGAGCCCGCCACCACAGCCGCCGTACCCTCGACCCGTACCGCACCGCATGGCGGCCTTCCGACATCGTTCTCCGACCGGAGGTCCTCCCATGCCCGCGCCCGAAGTGCGCCCCTTCCGCCGCGCCGACCGCGACCAGCTCACCGACCTGATCAACGTGCACGTCGCCACCGTCGTCCCCGGCGTCTCCGTCTCCGTGAACACGGTGCTCAGCGCTCTGGAGCGACAGCCGGACGAGTTCATCACCGACCCCTGGGTGAGCGGGCGTGCGACCCTGGTCGCCGAGCAGCGCGACCAGATCGTGGCCGCCGCCCATCTGCTGCGCTACCGAGCGGACGACGAGGTCGGCCCGCAACACCGGGGCATCGGCGAGGTCGACTGGTTCGTCTGCCGTCCACCCGCCTCCTTCTGGCCTGATTCCGACGAGGCCGCGGACCTGCTGATGAGCGCCTGCCTGGCCCACCTGGCCCGCTGGGACGTACGAGCCCGGTACGCGAGCGGCGAACTCCCCGCCCCGGCCGTCTACGGCCTGCCCCGCACCTGGCCGCACATCCGCGCCGTCTACGAACGCGCGGGCTTCCGGCACGTCGGCGACACCGAGGTGATCCTGATCGCGCGGGTCGCCGACCTGCCGCCGCACGAGCCGCGCCCCGGCATCACCGTCGACCGCACGCTGGGAGAGTGCGGCACCCGCTTCACGGCGTACGCCGCCGACCGCGCCCTCGGCTTCATCGAGGTCGACACGGCCCTGTCCCGCCCGGAACGCCACACCCGGGGCACGGGACTCGCCGACATCGGCAACCTGCACATCGACCCGACGGCGTCCGGCGACGGCCTGGAGCACTGGCTCCTGGGACAGGCCGCCGACTGGCTGCGCCTGTGCGGCGTCGACCGCCTCCTCGCCTACGAAGCGGCCACCGACCGCACGATGATCGACCACCTGACCTCGGCGGGCTTCCAGGAACTGACCCGCACCGACCGCCGCTGGGAGCACGACACCCGACGGTGTCGACAGGGCGGCAAGGCGAACCGCTAGGCAAGGCGAACCGCTCGACACCGGGTGCTGGCTGTGGTCGAGCAGCGGCGGGCCGAATTCGAGGAGAAACGGCACGTCCCGCGAGACGTGATCGCCCTCTTCGAGGACGCGGGACTCTACCGGGCGAGCGCGCCGAAGCGCTTCGGGGGCGACGCCCTTCCTCCGCCAAAGTTCCTGCGCCTCATCGAACGGATATCGGTCGTCGACGGCTCGGCCGGCTGGGGCGCGAGCTTCGGCTCCGCCCTGGTCTACCTGGCCGCGCTGCCGCTCGACACCCAGGCCGAGCTGTACGCGGAAGGACCCGACGTCGCCGTCGCCGACGGCAGCCCCCTCCAGCGCCATCTGTGCGACGCCTCGGTCGTACCCCAGCACGCCTTCCTCCAGGAGGGCATGTACGACGGCGCCGGCGCGGTCCTCCTGGGCGTCCAGCCCTTCCCCGGCTACCTCTAAAAAGGCAGCGAGTCCTTCCGCCCGGGCACACGGAACCCGCCGGACCGGGCAGAGTTGGACCGTACGCACGGTGAACGCTCCCATGAGCGGCACCGGTCGCACCATGCGCGAGTCGAAAGGGGATCATGCGTTCCTTGACCTTCGTCTTCGGTACGGGGCGCAGCGGCTCGACGGCGCTGTCACGCATCCTCAACGCCCACCCGGACGTGCTGAGCCTGAACGAGTTCATGGCCTCGGTGGGCGACGCGGCCTTCCCGGAGGGAAAGGTGGGCGGCGAGGAGTTCTGGCAGGCGCTCTTCCGGCCCGCGCCACATTTCGAGCGGATGATCCGCAGCGGGCTGCCCCTGCCGGAGTTCCTCCACACCCGCCGCCCCGGCAGGTACTCGACGCGGACCACGGGCATTCCCGCCCTCTCCCTGATGGTCCTGCCCCACCTCACCGACGACCCGGACGGACTCCTCGACGACCTCGGCGCAGCGGTGGTCCAGTGGCCGCACCGCACCGCCGCCGAACACCACCGGGCCCTGTTCGACCTGCTCTGCGCCCGGTTCGAACGCACCGCTGTCGTGGAGCGCTCCGGCTACTCGACCGGCTGGGCCCCGGGACTGCGCAAGGCCTTCCCCGAAGCGAAGTTCGTGCACATGTTCCGCGACGGCCCGGACTGCGCCCTCTCCATGAGCCGCCATCCCGGATACCGCACGATCTCCCTGCTGCGCGAGATCAAGGCCCACTGCGGCATCGACAGCTTCGCCGACCTGACCCCCGAGCACGTCCGCGCGCTGCCCCCGGACCTGGCACCCCTGCTCGACGAACGCTTCGACCCCGCCCTCGTACGCGACCGTCACCTCCCCTTGCGGACCTTCGGCGCCCTGTGGTCCGAACTCGTCACCGAGGGAGCGGAGTTCCTCACCCGGCTCCCCGCCGACCGGCGCACCACACTCGCCTACGAGAACCTCCTGGACCACCCCGCCGAAGAACTGACCCGCCTGGCCGAGTTCATCGGCGTGAGCCCCCTGCCACGGTGGCTGCACACCGCGTCCGCCCTGCTGGACCACAGCCGACGGGGCTCCGCCCGCAGCCTGCCCACCACCGAGCGCACCGAACTACGAGACAGCTGCGCCCCGGGCACCCACGCCCTGGCGAGGCAACCGGCACCCTGACACCTCCCCCCGCCCCGCGCCCGAAACCGGCCCCACTCCGCCGACGTGGCGGGACCGGCAGTAGCGCGGCGGCCGCCCTCGTCACGGCCGTGGCTCGTCGAGCCGAACCCGTACGCGATGGTCCGGCTTCCCGTCCTTGGCCAGCATCGAGTGCTCCTCGGCCACCGCGCGGTACAGCCTGAGACCGCAGTCGCCCCGTACGTCGTCGACCGTCCAGACGCGCCCGCCGTGCCGCAGCGAGCGCCGGGAGAAGACCTCCAGCCCCCGCTCGACGTCCCGGTCCTCCGCAAGCTCGGCCACGGCGGCCATGTACACCCCCTGACCGCCCCCGATCGGCACCGACGAATCGAAGACCGCGACGCCCACCTCGGGCCGTACCGCGATGTTCCGCGAATGCGCCGCCTCCGGCGAGGACAACCAGAAGAACTCCCGGCACCCCACGTGTGCGAAGTACACCGGAGTGCTCCACGGCCGTCCCTCCGCGTCGGCCGTCGCCAGGACCATGTACAGACTCGCCTCGACGATCCCGCGCCCGTTCTCGGCGGTCGGCCTCATCTCAGCGGCTCCGTCGGTAGGTCAGCCCGAAGTCCCGCTCCCACTCCCCGGAGCCGCCCCGCGCCAGCTCCCAGGCACCCCGGACGGTGTCACCGTCGTCCTCGATCCGGCCGGTGAACCGCTGCCGGAAGTCCAGCGGCGAGAAGTCCGCCCGCTCACGCAGCAGCCGCCACTCCCCACCGTCGAAGGCCATCGCGTAGGTCCGTACGACACCGCGCGCATCGAAGTAGTGCTGTGTGTACGCTCCCGTCCCCGGGTCGACCGAGACGATCGCCGTGCTACCCGGGATGTCGGAGTCCGGGCACTCCGTGCGCTGCACCAGGAACTGCCCGTCCAGCGTCCACTCGAACACACTCCGCCCGACAGGCGGCGTCTGACCAACGGCGAGGTCCGCCTCCACCACCCACTCCCCGACCAGCGCATCCAGCCGTCGAAGAGCCTCCTGCCGTGCCTTCGCGTCCATCGCGAACACCTCCTCGCAGTACGGACCGCGCCGACAGCGAGAACTCATCGGTCGCGACCGGCTCCGATCACACTGGTGGCCCGGTGCGTCCGGGGAACCTCGTGGACGACGACGCGGATGTACTCGGGCCGGGTGTTGACGGTGCGCAGGACGGCGGCGTGCACCTCGTGCATCAAGTCAGGGATCTGCGCCGGGCTGCGGCCCTCCGCGAGGGTGATGGCGAGCTGTGGCATGTCAGCTCCGCATCGTGAACGGGTCGGCCACGGGCTCCTCGCTCGTGTTGATCCAGACACTCTTCAGTCGCGTGTACTCCAAAATCGTCTCGGTGCCGTGCTCGACCCCGACGCCGCTGGTCTTGAAGCCCTGCCGCGGTGACATCGGGGACATGGCCCGGTAGGTGTTCACCCACACGGTCCCCGCGTCCAGACGCGCCGCCATCCGGTGCGCCCGTGCGAGATTCGTCGTCCACACGCCGGCCGCGAGCCCGTAGTCGGTGTCGTTCGCCAGACGTACGACCTCGTCCTCGGCGTCGAACGGCATGACCGCCACGACGGGGCCGAAGATCTCCTCGCGTACGACGCGCATGCTGTTGTCGACGTCCACGAGGACGGTCGGCTCGTAGAACCAGCCGCCGAGGCCGCCGTCGGTGGCCCGCCCGCCGGTAGCACCCGGGCACCCTCGCCGCGTCCGAGGTCGACGCTCTGCCCGGCGGCGGCGAAGATGCCGGCGACGACGCCCATCGCGGCGTTCGGGAGGTTCGCGTCCTCGAACGCGATGTTGGGTGACTTGCCGCCGAGCTCCAGCGTGGAGCCGATGAAGCGGCTCGCCGTGGCGGCCGCGATGCGAGCTCCGGTGGCGGTGCTGCCGGTGAAGGAGATCTTCGCGAGATCCCGGTGGTCGACCAGGGCCTGCCCGGCCTCGGCGCCGAACCCGGTGACGACGTTCACCGCACCCGGCGGGAACCCCGCCTCCAGCGCCAGCTCGGCGAGCCTGAGCACCGTCGCCGAGGTGTACTCCGAGGGCTTGATCACGACCGTGTTGCCGGCGCAGAGCGCGGGCGCGGGCGCGGGATGAAGTCGCCGTGGATCTTGTCGGCCAGACCAGCGTAGTAGTAGTAATACTCGGGCAACGTCGCCAGCTGCCCGCGCATCTCCCGCAGCAGCTTGCCGTTGTCCTTCTTCTTAATGCGGGCCAGGTCCTCGGCGTTCGCGGCGATCAGGTCACCGAGGCGACGCAGCAGGGTTCGTCGCCCTTCGGCAACACCGCACTGCTCAGTCCTCCTTGCCCGTGGTCTTGCTCGGCAGGCAGATCTGGCGGGCCCAGAGGCCCAGTAGTGCCATCCCGCCCACCAACAGCGGTACCGGGTCGCCGGCAAGAGGCGCCAGGGCGTAACCCAGCGCCGTGACCGTGCAGACGGTCAGGGGAACGAATGCTGCGGCGCCTTCCATCCCTGATCGCAGCGTCGGCCGACCAGCGCCCAGGACGCTGGCCCCGCCGGGCACCCAAGGACCGACAGCGACGATCAGCAGTCCCGCCGTGCCGCAGATATCGGCCAGTTGGGAAGACATCGCCTCGTGGCCCAGCGAACCGACCCTCAACAGTCGCAGGGTGTCGCCGATCAACATGAGGCACACCCCGACGATCGCTGCCCACAAGGTGGCCCGCTGGTCGCCCCGTACGAGACGTCGCAGGGCGAGCAGAAAACCGAGGGACACGACTTCCGAGGTCCACAGGATGCCGAACATTCCCGTCTCCGGCCGCCAGCCATCACCGGCCCTGCCGAGGAGTACCCATCCCACCATGAACCCGGCCCCGGCCATGACGGCCCCATCGAGCACGCGCCGCAGCCACGCCTGCCAACCCGTACCGGCATCGGCCGCGACCACCAGACCGGCCATCCCCAGCCCGACCGTGATCGTCACTCCGGCGACCACCGCCAGACCGCCCAACCCCGGTGAATCCGGTGCCGGCGCCGGCACCGGATGAGTCGACAGCGCGGCAAGGGAGGCCCGATAGACACCCCCGGCGGCCGCGGAACCCGCCACCAGAAGCAGCCGGGTCCGCACTCGCCCCCGCGTGCCCCGGACACGGAGCAACAGGGAGAGGGTCAACACCAAGCAGCCGACGGACGGTCCGAGGGAGATCATCATCCGCGCCGCCAGACTTTCGCCTTCGCACCGCCGGGAGCGGTCGGCGCTGCTCCGACAACACTTGCCACGCCGACCGCGCCCCGGAGACCAGCGCTGTGCCGACAGCAGCGATCCGTCCGCACGCTGAGCACGTCCGGCGATTTCCCCAACCTCACCATGCAGGTGCCCCTTCAACCGGTGCCCGCCGTCAGGGCCTCCCTACGGCCGCCGGATCCCGACACAAACCGTACGGAACTCACACCAGCACCGACCGATGAAGTCAGCTGATTCACTCGTGTTGCGTAAGGAGCGACCGGTGATCTTGTGCGGTCGGCTCGGCCCGTGACGCTCACGGGGATCACGATGTGGTCGAGACGGTCCCGTAAGCCCAGTCGAAACGCTGCTCTGGTAACCCCCGTCGACCCACACCTTCCACCGGCGGAGCACGAGCGGTGGTCGGGCATCGCTTCGTGTGGGTGAAGGGCGCGCGACCATCCGGACGTCGACCGCGTGGCGTGTCGTTGACCGTGGTGCGCGTGGTGTGCCCTGAGGTCCTGGGACGGCTCACCCGTGAAGGAGACACACGGCATGTTCGGACAGGCGCAGGCGTACAGTGGCTTCGCGGTCGACGACCTCGGCGAGGCCCGCCGGTTCTACGGTGAGACTCTCGGTCTCCAGGTGGAGGAGACCGGGCAGGGGGACATGCGGATGCTGACCCTCACACTCGGCAGTGGCGCGCGTGTCTTCGTCTACCCGAAGGAGACGCACACCCCCGCGACGTTCACGCTTCTCAACTTCCCCGTGGACGACATCGAGGCCGCCGTCGACGAACTGGAGCGGCGCGGCGTGAACCTTGAGCGCTATCCCGAATTCGACCACGACGACAAGGGCATCGTCCGGGTCGGCGACGGCGGCCCCGCGGCGATCGCCTGGTTCACCGACCCCGCCGGGAACGTTCTCTCCGTGCTCCAGGAGAATTGACGAACGAGGTCCGTTGGTGTGAGTGGCGCTCTGGCTTCGGCGGGCACGCGTGCTGCGGGTGGAGTGCGCGTGCCCGCCACGGAAGCGCTGCGGGAGCTCTGCGAAACCAGCGTCCCTGGCCCCGCCGGGACATCGGGTTCAGACCAGGTCGAACCGATCGAGGTTCATCACCTTGTCCCACGCGGCCACGAAGTCATGCACGAACTTGTGGCCCGCGTCCTGGGCAGCGTAGACCTCCGACACGGCTCGGAGCTGGGAGTGTGAACCGAAGACCAGGTCGACCGCGGTGGCGGTCCACTTGAGTTCGCCCGTGGCGCTGTCCCGGCCCTCGTACACGTTCTCGTCCGCAGTCGACGCCTTCCACTCCGTGCCCAGGTCGAGCAGGTTGACGAAGAAGTCGTTGGTCAATGTCTCCGGCCGGTGGGTGAAGACACCGTGTGGGGATCGCCCGAAGCCCGTGTTCAGGATCCGCATGCCGCCGATCAGCACCGTCATCTCGGGAGCGGTCAGCGTCAACAGGTTGGCGCGGTCCAGCAGAAGTGTCTCCGGCGACAGCTTCTCTCCCGCCCGGAGGTAGTTCCGGAACCCGTCGGCCCTGGGTTCGAGCACCGCGAACGACTCCACGTCGGTCTGTTCCTGCGAGGCGTCCGTGCGCCCCGGTGCGAACGGCACGGTGATGTCGTAACCGGCGTTCTTGGCGGCCTGCTCGACGGCCGCGCACCCGCCCAGGACGATCAGGTCGGCGAGCGAGACCCTCGTGCCGCCCTCTTGTGAGCCGTTGAAGTCCTGCTGGATCCGCTCCAGCTTCTGCAGCACCTCGGCCACCTCGGGCAGGTGGTTGACCTCCCAGTCCCGTTGCGGTGCCAGTCGAATCCGTGCCCCGTTGGCCCCGCCCCGTTTGTCGGTGCCGCGGAAGCTCGCCGCGGACGCCCAAGCGGTGGTGACCAGCTGGGAGATGGACAGTCCCGAGGCGACGATCCTGCTCTTGAGAGCAGCGACGTCCTCGGCCACGACGAGTTCGTGATCGACCTCGGGGAGGGGGTCCTGCCACAGCTGCGGCTCGGGGACCCACGGGCCGAGGTAGCGCGTGACGGGTCCCATGTCACGGTGCAACAGCTTGTACCAGGCCTTGGCGAACCCCTCCGCGAGCCTGTCCGGGTTCTCGTGGAAGCTCTTCGCGATCGGGCCGTAGATCGGATCCAGCTTCAGCGCGAGGTCCGTCGTCAGCATCATGGGAGCGTGCTTCCTCGACGGATCATGGGCATCGGGCACCGTGCCCTTGGCCGAAGGATCCGTGGGAGTCCACTGCTTGGCACCGGCGGGGCTCGTTGTCAGCTCCCATTCGTACCCGAACAGGTTGTCCAGGTATCCGTTGTCCCACCTGGTCGGCTCGGTGGTCCACGCGCCCTCTAGCCCACTGGTGAGCGTGTCGGCGCCCTTGCCGCTGCCGTACGTGTTCCGCCAGCCGAGACCCTGCTGCTCCACGGGTGCGGCCTCGGGTTCCGGGCCGATGTACGCGGGATCGACCGCACCATGACACTTGCCGAACGTGTGGCCGCCGACGATGAGTGCGACCGTCTCCTCGTCGTTCATCGCCATGCGCCCGAATGTCTCGCGAATGTCCCGGGCGGCGGCCAGCGGATCCGGATTGCCGTTGGGCCCCTCAGGATTGACGTAGATCAGTCCCATCTGCACGGCACCGAAGGGAGCGGCGAGTTCCCGGTCGCCGCTGTAGCGCTCATCTCCGAGCCAGATGTCCTCGGGCCCCCAGAAGATCTCCTCGGGTTCCCAGATGTCCTCTCGCCCGAATCCGAACCCGAACGTCTTGAACCCCATTGATTCCATGGCACAGTTACCGGCGAAAACCAGAAGGTCGGCCCAGGAGATTTTCTGACCGTACTTCTGCTTGACCGGCCACAACAAACGGCGTGCCTTGTCGAGGCTCGCGTTGTCCGGCCAACTGTTGAGGGGGGCGAAGCGCTGAGCGCCGCTGCCGCCACCGCCGCGGCCGTCGGCGACACGGTACGTGCCGGCGGCGTGCCAACTCATCCGGATGAAGAGCGGTCCGTAGTGGCCGTAGTCGGCGGGCCACCAGTCCTTCGACGTCGTCATCACGTCGAAGACGTCCTGCTTCAGCGCGTCGAGGTCGAGGGTCGCGAACTCTCTTGCGTAGTCGAAGTCCTCGTCCATGGGATTGGAACGGGACGAGTGTTGGTGGAGAATTTGAAGGTCCAGCTGATTCGGCCACCAGTCCCGGTTCGTCCTGGGCCGAGTCGGCGTGGGGGTGGGGGAGGCGATTGCCGGGTTTTCGCTTTCGCTGCCGGACACGTCGTCCTTCTTTCTTTCTCGGTGTTTCCACGCACCATGCCGATGAATGTGATGTCGGCGTCCGTATGGTCGCGCACCGCAGACGGCACCGCTACGAAACACGCAGGGCGCCCCCGCATGACAAACGTGCGAGGAAAGCCTTTCGTTTCTGCTCCGAATCGAGGTGTGGCCCGGTGGTCGAGGATCGCCGGCTCACCCGAGCCCTTCAGCAGCTTCTGGAGCGGCTCGTCCAGGTCGACCTCGCCTCGGGTGACGGCGTTCTCGATCCAGTCGACTGCGGCGCGTACCCGCGCCAAGTCCCCCCGGCAGATCGTCTCCCGCCGGCGTCGTCGTAGTGCTCCCCGCGCTGAAGTCGCGGGGCGGCCTCCTGGCGCGCGAACCGGGCTCGCAGATATTGAGGTGCCGGAACCGGGTGCGCTTCCCTACCCTCGGCCCCATGCGCCACGAATCCTCCCTGCTGAACGTCATTGATGTGGAAGCCACCTGCTGGGACGGACAGCCGCCGCCCGACTCTGTGCACGAGATCATCGAGATCGGTCTCACCGTCGTGGACGTGTCGGCAGGGCGTCGCGTGTCCCGGCATCGTGTCCTGGTCCGCCCTGTCCGGTCGGCGGTGAGTGACTTCTGCACTGAACTGACCGGACTGACGCAAGCCGAGGTGGAGCGGGGCGTCACCTTCGCCGAGGCATGCCGGATCCTCGTCGAGGAGTACGAGGCCGGGGAGCGCCCCTGGGCGAGCTGGGGCGAGTACGACCGTCGGCAATTCGCTCGGCAGACTCAGGCCGACGGGGTGGCCTACCCGTTCGGCTATCCGACGGAGCGCACCCACACCAATGCCAAGGCCGTGTTCGCCGCGGCGTACGGGCTGCGCAGGAAACCCGGCATGGACCACGCTCTACAGGTCGCCGGACTGCCGCTCGAGGGACGCCATCACCGTGGCGAGGACGACGCGTGGAACATCGCTGCACTCGTCCTCGATCTGTTGGGCCGCGGGGCATGGCCGGTGTCAATCCCCTCGAATCGTGGAGACCTTCCTATGCAGCCAGCCCCTCACCGAGGCTGGCCCAGTAGTCGTGTTCGTAGTCGATCGGGCTCTTGA
>NZ_JBSFVC010000035.1:0-89820 GCF_053592095.1 Streptomyces sp. NPDC002787
CGGTACTCGTCGACCACGTCACCGGTGTTGCGCAGCCGTAGTCGCACGGTCGTACTGCTTCCCGGGTCCACAGTCGCGGAGGCGGGTTCGAGGGAGGTCCAGAGACTCACTGTTCGACGCTACGGAAGCGACCGGCGTCCGTCAGGAGCCATCAGGGCAGACCCGGCTGGTCCGCTGGGCACCGGGACTGCCCCGGAGGACGCCGGGGCGCGCGCCCACGACGTCCCACGCCCGCGACATCCCACGCCGAAGGACCTGAACACCTGAACCGGCTTGACCCTCACGTTGCGTGAGGCCGGAGGGTGGGTGCATGAGCGACTACTACAACGCGTTCGAGATGAGTCCCGTGCCGGCCCCCGGCCCGGAGGCGGTCCCGCCGGAGCCGTTCCGTGGCATCTACGGAATGCCCGCGTTCGTGACGATCCCCACGAGCGATCTGGCGGCGTCGGTGGACTTCTGGACTCGGGGGCTCGGGTTCTTCGAGCTGTTCAGCATCCCCGGCAGCGTGGTGCACCTGCGCCGGTGGGCGTTCCAGGACGTACTCCTCGTCCCGGCGGGGAGCGTTCCGGAACAGCCCCCGGCGATGAGCGTCACTTTCGCGTGCGTGCTCAGCCAGGTCGATGCCCTCGTCGAGGCCTGTCGTGCGGTGCGCCCGGACTCGGTCGACGGCCCACGGGACACTCCCTGGAACACCCGCGACGTGGAGGTGATCACCCCCGAGAACGTACGGATCGTTCTCACCGCAGCGAAGCCCTTCGATCCGGACAGTGAGGAGGCGCGGAACCTTGAAGCCGTCGGGATCACCCCACCGGGCTTCTCCCGCGGCGAGAATGAGGAGCATGCCTGATGCCACTGACACCGACGGCCTGACCGTCGGTCAGGTCTCGACGCGTCTGGGCGTGACCGTCCGCGCGCTGCACCACTGGGACGACATCGGTCTGGCGCGACCGTCGCTGCGCACGGCCGCCGGATACCGGCTCTACACCACCGGTGACCTGGAACGCCTGCACCGCATCGTCGTCTACCGGGAGATCGGCCTCGGCCTGGACAGGATCGCGGCCATCCTGGACGACTCGACCGCGGACGTGCCCGGCGCGTTGCGCGCGCAGCGCACCCAGGTCGCCGAACGGATCGACCGCCTCCAGCGGCTCAACGCCGGACTGGACCGGATGATCGACGCCCACGAGCGCGGCCTGCTGCTGACCGACGAGCAGCAGGCCGCGATCTTCGGCCCCCAGTGGAACCCGGACTGGCCCGCTCAGGCCCGTCAGCGCTACGGAGACACGCCGCAATGGCAGCAGTACGCCGAACGCTCGGCCTCTCGTGGTCCGGAGGAATGGCAGGCCGTCGCCGAGAAGGTCGCCGACCTCGACCGCGCCCTGCGGGACGCGATGGACACCGGCGTCGCACCCGGTAGCCCGGAAGCGAGTCAACTCGTCGAGCGGCACCGCGAAGTGTTCGCTTCGTACTTTCCCCTCACCCGGCAGATGCAGGTCTGTATAGGCCGCATGTACGAGGCCGATCCGGGGTTCGCCGCCCACTACGACGGCATCCGCGCCGGCCTCGCCACGTGGTTCCGCCAGATCGTCGACGCCGACGCGCGCGCCCACGGCATCGACCCCGACACCGCGACCTGGCAGTAGGGGAGGCCGGCCGCGATCAGCCGACCGCGATCACCTCATGACCGGGTACACCTGGGCCCCGGCCCGGGCGAACCGCAGGTGCCGTCGTTCGGCCAGCTCCTCCGCGCCGACCACGGTCAGCAGCGGGGTGCCCGGCGGCGCGAACATGGTCACCACCAGTTGCGACTGCGCGTGGGGAAGGTTGTCGGCGCCCTGGTAGTGGATCACGTCGCCCCCGGGCTCGAACACGGCGTCACCGGCCTTGAGCACCCGGGGCGGCTGCCCCTCCAGTTCGAAGAGGACCTCCCCCTCGGTCACGTACCCGAAGAGCGGCCCGGGGTGCCGGTGCGGGGTGCCGGTGCGGGGGCGCGCCCGGGTCACCGGGCGGCAGGGTGACCCGTACGCTCCTGGCCCCGCCCCCTGCCGGTATCCGGGCGGCGGCCTCCGGCAGGGTCGTGATCACCTCCCACTGAGCCGTGGGGCGCTGTCGCAGGAGACGAACCCTTTGCCCGGCTTTCGCTGAGCGGGATGCCGACTTCGTACGTATGCCCTTGGGGAAGTTCCTCTGCGAGCGTGAACGTGAGTATGAAGGCGAACGGAGAACAGGGCGTGGTGAGGAAGCTGACGCGTGGCGTCGCGCTGGCTGCGAGCCTGGCTGTCCTGCCCCTGGTGGCGGCGTGCAGCGGTGGTGACGGTGGTGACAAGGCCTCGGGCAGGGCGAGTGACGAGTCCAGTACGGTCGCCGCGGTCGTCGCGCCGGCCAAGGTTGAGGTGATCGCCGAGCTCACCGGGTGCGAGGTGAAGATCCGGACCGAGGCGGAGGAGCTGCGCGAGGGGGTGTGTCAGACCGGGGACGGGGACTACCTCATCACCACCTTTCCCAAGGATGAGTTGAAGGAAGTGTGGCTGGGGTCCGCCTCCATGTACGGCGGTAAGTATCTGGTCGGGCCGCGTTGGGCCGTCTCCGCGAAGCCGGGCGTGCTCAAGAAGCTGAAGGTCAAGGTCGGCGGCACCATCCGGGATCTGAGTCAGCCGAGTGCCTCGTAGCCGCTGAGGTCGTACGCCGCCTCGTCGTCGATCGCGTTCTCCTCCCAGTCGATGGCGATGGAGACGGGACGGCCGTCCGCCGCGTACGAGACGTCCACCGTGTCGGCGCCCTCCTTGCGTGCCGATTCCGCCTCCCGCAACAGGGCCCCGATGGTGGGGATGTGGTGCGGTGATCGGTCCGCCACGTGTCGGCCGCTGTCGTCGAGTCCGACGGCCTTCACGACCTTTCCGTCCCGGACCGTCACCTTGAACGTCCCGATCAGCGGCCGCTCGCCCTGCGTCGACTTCAGCGTGTAGGCGTAGGAGGCCGGTTCCTTCCAGGTGGGTGCCGAAGCCTTCAGGACCGGGGCCTCCTGCTCGCACCCGGAGATCGCCCACATCAGCGTCCCCGCCACCGCCAGGGTGGACAGGCCGCGGATGCGTAGTCGTACGGCGGTGGTCGTCGGCATGGTGGGGTCCCCCTCGGAGCGCGGCTGAAGACGGTCACCACTGGGACGCCGGACGGGGTGACAACGTTCGGGGGCAGAGAGAGGACAGGGCGCCGGCGCCGAGTCGCGTGAGCCGGGCCGACACGTTTTCCGGCCGTCGTTGCCAGGAGGCTCCGTCGGGGAGCGCGCCACGGGCAGGATGGCGTCATGACGAAGTCGTCCGTACAGTCCGCCCGACGTTCCTCCTCCTCCTGCTCCTCCTCCGGTTCGGTGCTGTCGTTGTGGTCGAAGGACTCCGTGCTGTCGATCGGGTCCGTCGGGTCCGTGCTCTCCGTGGGGTCCGTCGGTTCGGCCCTCTCGATCGGTTCCATCGGGAGTGCCCTGTCCGTCGGCTCGATCGGCTCGTCCCTGTCGCTGATCTCGACCGGATCCTGGCTGAGCACGGGCTCCCTGCTCTCCGCACAGTCCCGGTGGTCGGTGCTGTCGTGGCGCTCCAACGGGGGCTTCATGACTGCGGGAGCGGTGGGGGCAGGGGTCGTGGGGTTGGCGGCCGGAGGAGCTCTGTTGCTGGTCCGGCAACGGCACAAGGCCTAGCGGGAGACCGACGAGGGGTACTGGCACGGACGGTGTCGCCAGCGTTGGTGTCGCCAGCGACAGTATCGCCGCCGATACCAATCCGCCCTGTTCAGGTGCCGTGGGCGGATCTGCGCGCAACGCAATGAGCCCCGCTTCACATGGAGTGAAGCGGGGTCATCGTTTGGAGCGCCGGGCAGGCCTTGCACCTGCATTTCCCCGCAGGAAGCGGGGCGTCTTTCCTTGGACCACCAACGCATCGAGTGCTACCGGGAGTTTTGCTTTCCGGTGAGCGGCTCGTGATCAACTATAGCGGATCTTCAGGGTGGTTGCATCCTCGGTCCGGGCCGGTCAGAGCAAGTGCGCCTGCGGGGCGTACTCGACGCGGAGGTACCTGGCGGTTCGTTCGCCGTAGGCCTTGCGGAGGATGGGCTCGGCGGTCTCGGGGTTGTCCACGCCGACGTGGACGACGCCGGTGCCGTCCAGGCCGACCTCGCGCATGGAGAAGGTGCCGTCCCAGCGGCTCATGTCCTCGCTGACGCGGTCGAGGAGGGCGGTGAGGTCCTCCTCGTTGATGTCGCGGTCGTGGAGGCGTACGGTCACGCCCTTCTCGGCGGCTTCGCAGACGGCCGTGTCGAAGGGGTCGGAGGGGATGCGGTACACGTCCAGGGAGGCCCCGTCCTCGTCCAGGACCATGCCCGTGTAGATCGAGGCGTGGCGGCCGGTGGCCAGTCCGTCCACGTAGATGACGGTGCGCTCGAGTGGGGTGTCCCCCGGGACGCCGTCCGTGGCGTGGCCGGCGAGGCTGCCCTTCGGCTGGGTGCCGTGGCAGGTCCTCGTCGGAGCCGACACGGCTTCCACGGCTTCCACGGCTTCCACGGTCCGGGCGTCGGTGGTCGGTGCCTGGTTGCCGCCGAGGACGACGACCGCTCCCAGGGCGACCACCGCGGCACCGGCACGGGTGCGCGCGCTCGTACCGGCCCAGGTCCACGTCCCGGTCCACGTCCTGGTCCACCTGCGTTCGTTCGGCTCGTCCATGCGACCCCTCCGCGTCTTCTGTTCCTACGACCGACCGCACGATCGGTACTTCGACGCGCGGGGCCGCCCAAACGTTCGGCCCACCCAGCCTGGGGTTGAATCGGACCCAGACGCACAGGGCGGACGACGGACGAGGAGGGCCGGCCGATGGGGCGACTGCTCTGGGTGCTGACCAAGCCGGTGGTGATCGCGGTCCTGCTGGTGGGCGTTGTGCTGGCCGGCTTCGGGCTGTACTGGTTCCAGCCGTGGAAGCTGTGGACGGACGAGACCGTGCGGGAGACGCTGCCGTCGGCCACGGCGACGCCGTCGGCAACAGCTGGGGAGACGGAAACCGTCGCCCGTGGTGAGTTCCTCAGCCACGAGCACTCGACCTCCGGGGACGTCCGGCTGCTGCGGCTGGCGGACGGGTCGTACGTCGTACGGCTGGAGGACTTCGACACCAGCAACGGGCCCGATCTGCGGGTGTGGCTGAGCGACGCGCCGGTGAAGGAGGGGGAGGACGGCTGGCATCTCTTCGACGACGACGTGTACGAGCACGTCAGCCTCGGTGGGCTGAAGGGCAACAAAGGGGATCAGAACTACCGGGTGCCCGGCGACGTCGATCCGGGGGACTTCACCAGCGTCAGCATCTGGTGCGACCGCTTCAACGTGTCGTTCGGGGCGGCCGAGCTGGTCCGGAGCGGGTGAGGCTCCGGACCGGCTCGGGGTCACCGGTGCCGGACGAACGTGGTCCGGGTGTCAGTAGCCCACCCGGAACGTCGCGTCCGCGCGTTCCGTCGCCGTCGAGATCGGGTCGATCCGCAGGGCGTAGTTGGAGTGGCGGATGTAGCGGGTCGGGTTGTTGTAGGAGCGGAAGGAGGACCAGGTGGAGTCCGCGAGGCCGGCCGTGCGGACGAAGGTGGCGTCGGCGGCGAACGTCGACGTGCCGTCGTTCGCGTCCAGGCGGAGGCTGTAGCTGTAGTGGCGGAGGTAGCGGGTGGGGTAGTTGACCGACTGGAAGGAGACGGCGGAGGAGTCGGCCAGGCCCGGGACCAGCTTCCACTGGGAGTCCGGGTACGGGTCGAAGGGGTACTCGTCGATACGGCCCGCGAAGCCGGCGTGGCGGACGTAACGGGCCGGGAAGTTGTAGGACTTGAGGCGGTTCCAGGTGGGGGCGCCCCACTTGGCGATCAGGTTGTTGTACTCGGTCGACGTGATCGGGTGGATGCCGCAGTGCTTGGAGTTGAGCGGCTGGGTGTAGAGCTTCTGGTCGAGGGCCGTCCAGGTGCCGGACGCCAGGTCGTTCGTCTGCCAGACGTAGAAGACGCCGTTGGGGGTGTACGTGTCGCCCCAGAGGTACCAGCTGTTCGACGTCAGGGACTTCACCACTGTCGGGGCCTCGGTGCCGCCGTGGTTCACCGCCGTGCTGAACGCGGTGAAGCTGCCGGGGTTGAGGGTCGTCGAGCGGGCGCCGACGAGCGTGCCGTTCCTCTTGAAGTAGAGGTAGTTGACGCCGTTCACGCCGATGGTGAGGTTGCCGTCGATGACGTCGTAGCCGGGGTCGAAGAAGACCTGGGGGCTGTTCGTCGTACGGAAGTCGGTGGTGTAGCTGACCATGATGACGTTGTGGCCGCTGCTGTTCACCGAGGAGTAGAGGATGCCGTACTGGCCGCGTGCGGCGTCCCAGTAGGCCTCGGGGGCCCAGCTGTGGGTGTTGGTCATGTCGTGCAGCTTCAGCAGGCGGTAGCCGGTGAAGGTGCGCAGGTCGGTGGAGTCCCAGACGTGGATGTTGACGCTCGTGCGGGTCCAGTCGGTGCCGCTCAGGTCGGTGGCGAGGACGACGAAGGTGCCGTCCTGCTTGCGCATGACGAAGGGGTCGCGCAGGCCGCCGGAGCCGAGGGTGGGGGTGGCGACGGGGGCGTTCTGGTTGAGCGGGGTCCAGTTGAGGCCGTCCTGGCTGACGGCCAGGTGGAGGTTGTAGTCGGCCTCCAGCATCGTGTTGGACTCGGTGAAGTAGACCATCGCGTACGCCGAGTCGGCGGCGTGGGCGGTGCCGGCGCCGAGCGTCAGCACGCCGGTCGCGGCGAGGGGCGCGGAGGCCGCCGCGCCCAGGAAGAGACGCCGGGAGAGGCCCTGTCCTTGCGATCCGTTCACGTCAGGCTCCACTTCTGGTTGTTCTGGCCGTTGCACGCCCACAGCACGAGCTTCGTGCCGTTGGCCGTGGCCGCGCCGTACGCGTCGAGGCAGAGGCCGGCGTTGACGTTGGTGAGGGTGCCGTCGCTGTTGACGTTCCACTGCTGGTTGGTGCCGCCGGTGCAGTCCCAGATGACGACACGCGTGCCGTTGGTGGTGCCGCGGTTGTACGCGTCCAGGCACTTGTTGCCGTAGACCACCAGCTCCTTGCGGGCGCTGTTGTACTGCCAGACCTGGTTCTGGCCGCCGTTGCAGTCCCACAGCTGGGCGTCGGTGCCGTTGGCGATGGTGTTGTCGTTGATGTCCGCGCACCGGCCGGAGCCCGTGCCGGTGACGAGCGTGCCGTTCCTGCCGGGCAGCGGTCGTACGACGATGCCTTCGAGGGTCGGCGCGCCGGAGAAGGAGACCGTGTTGGCGCTGCCCTGCTTCAGCGACATGGCGACGGAGATGTTCCCGGGGGAGGAGCCGGTCGGCGGGAAGGAGACCTTCGTCGGCGTCTGGCCGTTGACGCTCAGAGTCGCCGTGCGGGCCGTGGACGTGTTGTTGGTGTAGGAGACGTCGACCGTCTTGAGGCCGGTGCTCCCGGCGACCACGCCGGAGAAGCTCGCCGTGCCGTTGTAGGTGCTCGCCGACTGCTCGGTGCCGCCCTTGACCGTGAGGATCACGGAGCTGTTCGCGGGGACGCTGGTGGTGTGGCTGGTGCCGGTGGTGGCCACGTTCGTCCGCGTCCACAGGTCCCGGACCGTCGCCGTCGCGTTCGTCAGGCCCAGGTCGGACCAGCGGACGGTCATGTTCTGCGTGGTGGAGGTGCGGTTGAGGAGGACGACCGCGCGGTTGCCGGTGCCGGAGAGGACCTTGCCGTACACCTGCAGGCCGCGGGTGTCCTCGGCGACCTTCACGCCCTGGAGGCCGCGCGGGTCCTGGTCGATGGCGATGACCTCGGGGTTGGTGAGGATGCTCGTGGTCTCGGGGGTCAGGGTGGTGAGGTCGAGTCCGGCGAGGAGGGGGGCGCCGGAGATCGCCCACAGGTTCATGTGGCTGCGGCTCTGGGCGGCGGTCAGCCCGTTCATGCCGACGACCATCATGTCGGGGTCGTTGACGTAGCCGGTGTGCTGGGCCGTGGGGTGGATGTTGCGGTCGAAGGCGGTCAGGACGTTGGCGTACGACGGGGTGCCGCCGTGGAAGAAGATGTCCGTGTTGGTGCGCCACATCGGGCCCATGCCCGGGGCCCAGTTCCAGGGGTTGGAGTAGCCCCAGTTGCACAGGGAGAGGGCGAGCGGGCGGCCGGTGGTGGCGGTCGCCTTGGCCACGGCGTCGCTGATCGCCTGGTAGGTCGTCTTCGGGTCGAGGCCCTCGGCGTCACCGCCGCACCAGTCGACCTTCACGAAGTCGAAGCCCCACTGGGAGAACTGGAGCATGTCCCGCTCGTAGTGGCCCTCGCTGCCACTGCCGGGCGCGGCCGGGCGGCCGGTGGGGAAGTAGTAGCCGCAGCCGTCCTTGCCGGCGTCGGTGTAGATGCCCGCCTTCAGGCCCTTGCTGTGGATGTAGTCGGCGATGGCCTTCATACCGCCGGGCCACTCGGCCTCGTCAATGGTGATGTTGCCCGCGCTGTCGCGGGTGCCCTGCCACCAGCCCTCGTCGATGTTGATGTACTCGTAGCCGGCCTCCGGCAGCCCGGCCGCGACGAACGCGTCGACCTGCTGCTTGATGACGTTGTAGTCGACCTTCGCGGCGAAGGCGTTCCAGGAGGCCCAGCCCATCGGGGCCTCGGGCACGGCTATTTGACGGTCCGTCACCGCGACGGGCGCGGCGTCGAGCTCGGTGACGGGCGCGGGGGTGCCGGTGGTCGTCGGCTGGGCGAAGAGCAGGACGGCCGTCGCGGCGGTCGCCAGCGCGAGGGCGCGTACGGCGGCGGATCTGCAACGGCGCCGGAAACCCAGGGGGTTGGCGCTGGGAGGGGGAAACATGCGGCTCCTTCGATGGATATCGGGGGTCGATATCTCGAACAAGGATCGGCTCACCGAACGTATCGGCTGGCCGAAAGTAGAGCCGGAGGAGGCGGAAGTCAACGGGTGTGACACGGGTGGTTTTTGAACCGGTCACAAAGCGGTGGTGGGGCGCTTGGACAGCCCGGCCGCCGCGCCCGGAACGCGACGACGCAGCGCCCGGGAGGGGCTCGGCGTCGCGCTTCGGCGGTCGGGGTTCCATGACGGGAACACCGGACGCGCCGAGTCGGGGGGAGGGCGGGTCAGCCCTTGTGGCCGGTCACGTTCGCGATCCACTTGATGAAGTCGGCCGCGTCCTCGATCGCGCCTTGGCCGCCGTCCCAGTACATGCAGGGTCGACGTCGTCGCCGAGGCTCTCCAGCTTCGCGGCGAGGTTCCCGACGGCCGTGAGCGAGGTGTCGCTGTCCCTGGTGCCGGCGCGGGTCCACCAGTCACGCTGCCGGGCATGAGCTCACTCGGACGGCGTGACCGAAGACCACATGCCGAACCACTGCTCGGCGCCGTAGGCCTCGAACCGCTCCACCTCGATGAACCCCAGCTTCGCCGCGAGGCGCATCGAGCGGATGTTGGCGGTCTGGGTGGCGAGGACCACCGGTTCGCCGGGAAGCGCGTCGGCGAACCAGTCGAGTGCCGCTGCGCAGGCCTCGGCGGCGTACCCGCGTCCCCATGCCTGTGGCAGGAACAGGTAGCCGAGCTCGGCCTTTCCTGCAGCCTGACGAAGATGCCCCGTTTCTCTGTGGAGCGTGACCTGGCCGATCATCGCTCCGTCGAGATCGACGACGAAACGTCCGGGGCGCGGGCTGGGCGCCCCGGGCATCTCGCGCTCGAGTGCGTCACGCGGCTGAGGGCCACCGAGATAGGTGCCCACCTCGGGCGAGGCGAACAACTCGATGACCGCCGCACGGTCCCGGGCCTCGGGCTCACGGAGCACGAGCCTCTCGGTCCTGATCGGGTCAGGCGGCCAAGCGACGGGTCCGAGGTCAGTCATGTCGGCCAGCCAATCAGCGGGCTCGGCAGCGATCAAGGCTTGCGGGGCGATCACCCCGTCGGCTCGGGCGTGAGCCGTGACCGGGTGTGCACGGCACCTGGTGAGAAGGGGAGTTGACGTAGGCCCGGCGGCGGGGAAGGCCGGCAAGACGCTCGACCGGGAGGGCCCAGTCGAGCGTCTGTCGTAGGTGCATGCCGTTATGCCGACCCGGTCATGGCGGTTACTCCGTTGCCGTCCGCCGACGCGAGGCCCTCATCGCCTCGTCCACGTCCGTCAGTGGCCGTAGCCGGTACGTGTACGTGTAGTCGCGGCTCGCGAAGAGCTTGTACTCGTCGTGGGTGTGGGCGCCCCAGCTGTTGTCGCCGCCTACTCCCATCTGGCGGTGGTTGACGCGGAGGACGACTGAGTCGCGGGGGGTGAGGTGGTAGTCGTGGCGCAGGCCCGTCGAGAGGTCCTCCGGGGTGAAGAACGAGGCGTTGACCTCGATGAGAGAGTCACCCGAGACGAGGAGGCCCGTTCCGTCGCGGTCGGTCAGGGCGGCCCAGCGGACGTCCGTCTTGTTGCCGTTCTCCTGGGGGCGGATGTAGCCGGACCACTGCTCGGCGACCGTGCCGGAGTACAGGCCCACGTCGGTGCCGTTGTTGCGGTCCCAGTGGTTCTCCTCCGGACCCCGGCCGTAGTAGTGCAGGCGGTCCAGGCGGCGCGGGAGGAGGAGCAGGTTGCCCACCTCCGGGATGTACGGGAGGGAGGCCGCGCCCGGGTGCAGGGTGTTGTCGACCTTGATCTCGGCGTTGCCGAAGACCGTGTAGGTGGTGGTGTACGTGGACTCCACCGTCGTCGGCAGCGTGCCGCTGACCTTGATCTCCACGGCCCGGTCGGCGATGGCCCGTACGGACACGGCCGTCACCTTGCGGTTCGCGCCCGCGTCGCGCCAGGTCTGGTTGCGGGTGTGCTGTCCGTTGCCGTGGTCGTTGTCGGTGGGGGCCCGCCAGAAGTTCGGTGTCGGGCCCGAGGTGATCAGCCGGGTGCCCGCCGCCTTGTAGGTGGTGATGGTGCCGGTGGACTTGTCGACGGTGACGGAGAAGCCGCGGCCCTTCACGCCCTTGCCGGTGACCGTGATCTCGTCCGCCCCGTCCCTGTACGTCAGCCGCGGGACGTCCGCCAGCGGTACCGGGGCCACCGCCGGGCTGTCCGCGTCGACGGGCAGTTGCTGCCGGGCCACCTCGAAGCCGGACTTCGCCCAGGGGGTGCGCTCCTTGGTGGTGAAGGAGAGTTCGAGGAAGTACTCCGTGCCGGGCGCGGGGGAGGAGGGGAGGCGGAAGGGGACGGTGATGTCCTTGGTGGAGAGGGGAGCGACGTCCAGCTGGGCGCGGGTCAGGTGGCCTCGCTGGATCTCCTTGCCGTCGGCGACCAGGGCCCAACGGCCGTCGAGTTCGCGGAGGTTGGTGAAGAGGTACTCGTTGGTGAGGGTGACCGTCCTTGAGGCCAGCGTGTCCTCGCCGCCGGGCGGGGCCGCGTGGACCGCCTGGTAGATGCGCTTGACCTCGGCCGCCTTGCCGGTGTGGCCCCGGTCGGCCTTGACGATGCCGTCCGCGACGAAGGCCCCGTCGTTCGGGTTGTCGCCCCAGTCACCGCCGTACGCGAAGAACGAACGTTCCTTCCGCTTCTGGTCCTTCGGGATCGCCCCCCACACCTCCCCCTTCCGCTCCTCCACCTCGACCGTCGCCGCGTCGAACCAGAAGCGCACGCCCTCGTCACCGGGCCCCCGGCTGCCGGAGGCCAGCTCGGTCCCGCTCAGCGCCCGCGCGTACACCCTGGCCCGCCGGATCGTGCCGCTGAACTCCCGGGTCGGGTTGTCAGTGTCGGTGCCGAGCGCGAGGGGCGCGGTGGTGACGCCGGGGCGCCGGGTGGTGGTGCGGGTGGCCTTCGCCTCGCCGTCGACGTAGAGGGTGAGGGAGCCGGCCTCGGCGTCGAAGACTCCGGCGACGTGGTGCTCGCGGCCGGTCCAGCCGTCCGTCGGGAGGCCCCAGCTGACGCTGACCCACTGGCCACCGCCGTGGATGAAGAACTCGACGCTGTTGTTCGTCTGCTTCAGCGCGTAGTGCGTGTCGCCCTTGGCGACGATCGGCTGGTGGCCGCCGGTGACGTGCGGGGTGACCCAGGCCTCCAGCGTCAGGGAGCCGGTGAGGTCGAGGGCCGGGTCGCGGGGGAAGCCGGTGGCGCCGGAGACGCCCTTGGCGCGGTCGAACCGGCCCGCCGCGGTGAGGAGCTGGCCCTTCAGCCCGCTCGGCCCGGCCTCCTTGAGCAACTGCAGCTTCGGGATCGGCCAGGTCAGCGACTGGTCGACGAAGTCCCAGATCCAGCCGCCCTGGAGGACGGGGTAGCGGCGGATGAGGTCCCAGTACTTCTTGAAGTTGCCGGTCGAGTTCCCCATCGAGTGCGAGTACTCGATCATCACGTACGGCCGGGTGTCCGAGGTGTCCTTCGCCCGCTGCTCGACCCGCTGCGGGCTGTCGTACATCTCCGAGCGGATCTGGCTGATCGTCGGCCGGTCGTCGCCCTCGTACTGGATGACGCGGGTCGGGTCGTACGACTCGATCCAGTCGCGCATGGCGACGAAGGTGGAGCCGCCGCCCGCCTCGTTGCCGAGGGACCAGATGACGACGGAGGCGTGGTTCTTGTCGCGGTGGACCATGTTCTGGGCGCGGGCCACGCACGCCGTCGTCCAGTCGGCGTGGTTGCCGGGGAAGCGGTCCCGGATGCCGTGCGTTTCGAGGTTCGTCTCGTCGACGAGGTAGAGGCCGTACTCGTCCGCCAGTTCGTACCAGAGCGGGTTGTTCGGGTAGTGCGAGGTGCGGACGGTGTTGATGTTGAGGCGCTTGATGATCCCCATGTCCTCGACCATGTCGGCGCGGGTGAGCGCCATGCCCCGGTCCGGGTGGATCTCGTGCCGGTTGGTGCCCCGGAAGGAGACCGGCTGCCCGTTGATCCGCATCAGCCCGCCCTTGAGCGCGAACTCGCGCAGGCCGACGCGGTGGGAGAGGGTCTCGACGACCTTGCCGCGCGGGTCGCGCAGGCGGAGCACGGCCGTGTAGAGGGTCGGGTGCTCGGCCGACCAGAGCTCGGGGGAGGGGACGGACCTGGCGGCGTGGACGGTCACGTCCTCGCCGACCGCGGAGGCTCCGACGGCGACGGACTGGACGAGGGGGCGTGACCAGACGGCGTGCCCCCGGGCGTCGTAGAGCTGGGTCTCGACGGAGTACGCCCCCTCGTGCCCGGCCGCGTACGCGCGCACGCTCGCGGTGACGGACAGCTCGGCGGCCGTGTAGCCGTCGCTGAGCGGGGTGTCCAGCTTGAAGTCGCGCAGGTGCACGGCCGGGGTGGAGTAGAGGTAGACCGAGCGGAAGATCCCGCTCAGCCGGATCATGTCCTGGTCCTCCAGCCAGTCGCCGTCCGAGTAGCGGTAGACCTCGACGGCGATCTGGTTCGTGCCCGGCTTCAGGTGCTTCGTGATGTCGTACTCGGCCGGGTCGTACGAGTCCTCGTGGTAGCCGACGAGTTCGCCGTTGATCCACACGTAGTGGGCCGACTTGACGCCCTCGAAGTGCAGGAAGGTGCGGCGGTCGCCGGCCGTCCAGTCCTTGGGGAGGTGGAAGGTACGGCGGTACTGGCCGACGGGGTTGTAGCGGGTGGGCGCGGTCGGCGGCTGGGCCTCCTCGCCGAGGCCGTTCGGGCCCCACCACGGGTAGGTGATGTTGATGTAGATCGGGAAGTCGTAGCCGTGCAGCTGCCAGTTGGACGGCACCGGGATGGTGTCCCAGCCGCTGTCGTCGACGTCCGTCTTGTAGAAGTCCTCGTTCCGGTCGTCCGGGCGGTCGGCGTAGGCGAACTTCCACCTGCCGTCGAGGCTCAGCCGGTACGGGGAGCGGGTGCGGTCGCCGGCGAGGGCCTGTCTGACGTCCGCGTACGGCATGAGGGTGGTGTGGGGCGGTTCCGCGCCGACCTGGAAGAGGGCGATGTTGCCGGCCCACTCGGGGGTGGCGGCGGCCGCGGTCTCACCGCGGGGGGCCGCGTAGGCGTCCCCGCCGGGGAGGGCGAGGGCGCCGAGGAGGGCGGCGCCGCCCTCCAGGAGACGGCGGCGGCTTACGGGGTGCGGGTGCGGATGGTGCATTGCCGGGCCTTCCTCGTGACGACTGGGGGGTGCACGTACGGAGAGACGTGGAGTGACGTGTGGGACGAGGAGCGTCGGATGCTGTCGGATGTTGTTGAAAAACCGGGCCCACCCTAGGACTTCGAACAGAAGGGGATCAATGACTCTGTCGGACTTTGTGCGGTCGTGAGAGTGGGAGGGTGACGGCCACGTGGGTGCGTGCCCTGGTGTCGCCCCGGCCGCCGCTCGTCCCGCCCTTACGGTGCCCCCATGGTGGCGGGTGCGGTATGGGCGTTGTGCGCGGCGGTGTGCATGGGTACGGCGACCGTGTTGCAGGCGCTCGGGGCGCGGAGGGCGGCGGCCGAGGGGGCGCGCAGCCGGGGGCGGGTCGTGGCGAAGGCTCTGCGGGGCTGGCCGTTTCTCGCCGGGGCGGGACTGGACACGCTGGGGTTCGCGGCGCAGGTCGGGGCGTTGCGGCTGGTGCCCCTGTTTCTGGTGGAGGCGTTCGTCGCCGCTTCGCTGGCGGTCACGGCGGTGGTCGGCACGGCCGTACTGGGGCTGAGGCCGCGCCGTGCCGAGTGGGTCGCCGTCGTCGTCGTGTGCCTCGGCCTGGTGACGCTCGCGGTGTCCGCCGGGCACGACGGGCCCGGCGACGGCGACACACCCCTGCGGGTGGCGATGCTGGTGGCGTCGTTGCTGGTGGTGGGGGTGGGGTGGATGCTGGGCGGTCGGTTGCGGCGTGGCCGTACCGTCGTCCTCGGCGCCGCGGCCGGCCTGAGCTTCGGCCTCACCGCGATCGCCGTACGGCTGCTGCCCGACGCGACGGTGCCGGAGGTGTTCGGCAACCCGGCCGCGTACGCCATCGTCGTCTCCGGCCTCGGCGGCTACCTCCTCCTGGTCCAGGCCCTCCAGTCCGGCTCGGTGACGGCGGCCACGGCGGCGATGGTGATCTGCGAGACGGTCTGGCCCGGAGTGTTCGGCGTGGCGTGGCTCGGCGACACGACGCGGGAGGGGTACGGGTGGCTGGCCGTGACCGGGTTCGTGTGCTGTGTGGGGGGTGGGGTGGCGCTGGCTCGGTTCGGGGAGGCGGGGGAGGAGGAGGGGGCGCGGGGCGGCGACCTCCCGGCGGTCGGTGGCGACGACAGGGAGAAGTGAAGGCACGTGAAATCCCGCCTCTACCAAGGGAGTTCACCATGCACACCACAGGCCCTAGGGAGGCGGGTAGCGCGGCCCGGATCACCAAGTTCGACAAGTGGATGTTCCGTGACTTCTGGCGCCATCTGAAGTACCGGTACGGGCTCTGACGCCCACTTCGGTGGGGCCATGACAGATGTCATGGTCCCGCTGTGATGATGATCGTCCACGGGAAGGATGTAGGGCGCACCCGTTCTTCGTGACAATCACCTGACAGAGCCCGGGAGTTGACCGCCCTGGGCCGTCGGGAACCTCACGAACTTCAGGAACGGGGAGCAAGTCGTGCGTATGAAACGTCTCGTCGGGACCGCGTTGGGCACCACCCTTCTGCTCGTCGCGGCGGCACCGACGGTGTCGGCCGCGCCCGGATCCGGGACCACGGCTCCGGCGCCCGCCGGGTTGGACCGGGCCGGGCTGCGGGACACGCTCGACGCGATACCCGAGGCCGGGATGTACGGCACGTACTCCTCGGTGCGTGACGGGCGGGAGCGGTGGAGGGGTGCGTCGGGGCTGGCCGATGTGGACACGGGCCGCAAGGTGACCCCGGACATGCGGCACCGCGTCGGCAGCATCAGCAAGACGTTCACGTCCGTGGCGATCATGCAGCAGGTGGAGCGGGGCCGGATCCGCCTCGACGCCCCGGTCACGGACTACGTCCCGGAGCTGTTCGACGGCAGCGCCGCCGACCGGGAGCGCGGCGACGCCATCACCGTACGCATGCTCCTCAACCACACCAGCCACATCGGCGACTACATCATCGGCGCCTTCCCCTCCCTCGCCCAGAACTCCACCGCCAGCCTCGACGAGGAGCGCTTCCGCTCGATCCGCCCCGAGGAACTGGTACGGCTGGGCCTCGCCGCCCGCGCCACCGGCACCCCCGGCGCGCAGCCGGGCAGGTACTCCAACACCAACTACGTCATCGCCGGCCTCGTGCTGGAGAAGGTCACCGGCCAGAAGGCGTCGACGTACATCACCCGCCACGTCATCGACCGCGCCGGCCTGGACCACACGTCGTTCCCGCGCACCCCGTACATCAAGGGCCCGCACGCCAAGATGTACGAGTCCTTCTACGGCCTCATCGACCCTGCCCGCGACTACAGCGTCTACGACATGTCCTGGGTGTACACGGCGGGCGCGATCGTCTCCACCACCGACGACCTCAACCGCTTCTACCGCAAGCTGCTCGCGGGCGACCTCGTCGGCCGGGCGTCCCTCGCCGAGATGCAGCGCACGGTTCCGGTGGAGATCGCCCCCGGCGCCGCCATCGACTACGGCCTCGGCATCTACACCCTCGAATTCCCCGGCTGCGGGCGTTTCTGGGGTCACGACGGCGCGGTCTTCGGCGCCGGCACGATCAGTCTCACCAGCGCGGACGGCGACCGTCAGCTCTCCATGGGCTGGAACCTCATGAAGTACCAGCGCCTCAACGCGGACGGTACGGCCCTGGAGCCGAGCCCGATCGACGAGGCGATCAACGTCCACCTCGCCGAGGCGCTGTGCCCGACGCCGGAGGCGGGGACGGGGGCTGAGCTGAAGTCCCGGATGACGGCGGGGGACACGGCGCGGATCCTCCCGGACGGCCTGGTGGGAGTGGACCTGTCCACCGGAAGCCGGGTGGCGGCCTCGAACTGACGACCGTTCCGACCGGAAGCCGGGTGGCGGCCTCGAACTGACGACCGTACCGACCTGACGACCTCCGGTGGGTAGAACGCTTGCGTAACCCGTCCCCGCACCCCAGGGAGCGCAGCGTTTTGCCCACCTTCGTCATTTTCGACCTGGAGTTCACGACCTGGCCGGGGGCCATGGAGCAGGACTGGTCGGGCCCCGGCCAGCTGCGGGAGATCGTGCAGATCGGTGCCCTGCGGATGAGCGAGGAGTACTCCGTCGTCGAGGAGTACGAGGTGCTGGTCCGGCCGGTGGTGAACCCGAGCCTCTCGCCGTTCTTCACCAGCCTCACCGGCATCGACCAGCGGACGGTCGACCGGGACGGCCTCCCGCCGGCCCAGGCCCTCGGCGACTTCCTCGCCTTCTGCCAGGGCCGGTCCGTCCTCTCCTACGGCAACGACATGGTGGTCCTCGGCGAGAACATCGGCTGGGCCCGGGCCCGGGGCGAGGAGATCAAGCACGACGTCCTCGGCCCCGGCTACGTCAACATCCGCCCCTGGCTCAACACCGTCGCCCCGGCCACGGCCTCCATCAACTCGGGCCGCCTCTGGCAGGCCCTGGGCCTCCCCCGCCCCGCACCGGGTGACGAACACTCCGCCCTCTTCGACTGCCACTCCATCGCGGCGGCCCTGCGGCACCTGGCGCAGAGGGGGGTCACGTTGCCCGAGGGGTTGCTGCAGAAGGGCTGACGTGAGGGCCGTCACGGAGAGCGGCTTTGCATGATCATGCATTGGCATGCATAATATTTCTATGTCCAAGGTCCTCACCTCTCTTCCGGCCGGCGAGCGCGTCGGCATCGCCTTCTCGGGCGGGCTCGACACCTCGGTCGCGGTCGCGTGGATGCGCGACAAGGGTGCTGTTCCGTGCACCTACACGGCTGACATCGGCCAGTACGACGAGCCCGACATCGCCTCGGTGCCCGGCCGCGCGAAGACCTACGGTGCGGAGATCGCGCGTCTGGTCGACTGCCGGGCCGCGCTGGTCGAGGAGGGCCTGGCCGCGCTGACCTGCGGCGCGTTCCACATCCGCTCGGGCGGGCGGGCGTACTTCAACACGACGCCCCTCGGCCGTGCCGTCACCGGCACGCTGCTGGTCCGGGCGATGCTGGAGGACGACGTCCAGATCTGGGGCGACGGCTCGACCTACAAGGGCAACGACATCGAGCGGTTCTACCGCTACGGCCTGCTCGCCAACCCCCACCTGCGGATCTACAAGCCCTGGCTGGACGCGGTGTTCGTGACCGAGCTCGGCGGCCGCAAGGAGATGTCCGAGTGGCTGGTCGCCCACCAGCTGCCCTACCGGGACTCCACGGAGAAGGCGTACTCCACCGACGCCAACATCTGGGGCGCCACGCACGAGGCGAAGACGCTGGAGCACCTGGACACCGGCCTCGAGACCGTCGAGCCGATCATGGGCGTCAAGTTCTGGGACCCGTCGGTCGAGATCGCCACCGAGGACGTGACGATCGGCTTCGAGCAGGGCCGCCCGGTCACCATCAACGGCAAGGAGTTCGCCTCCGCCGTCGACCTGGTCCTGGAGGCGAACTCCATCGGCGGCCGCCACGGCCTCGGCATGTCCGACCAGATCGAGAACCGCATCATCGAGGCCAAGAGCCGCGGCATCTACGAGGCCCCCGGCATGGCCCTGCTGCACGCCGCGTACGAGCGTCTCGTCAACGCCATCCACAACGAGGACACCCTCGCCCAGTACCACAACGAGGGCCGGCGCCTCGGGCGGCTCATGTACGAGGGCCGCTGGCTGGACCCGCAGGCCCTGATGATCCGGGAGTCGCTGCAGCGGTGGGTCGGCGCGGCCGTCACCGGTGAGGTCACCCTGCGCCTGCGGCGCGGCGAGGACTACTCGATCCTCGACACCACCGGCCCCGCCTTCAGCTACCACCCGGACAAGCTGTCCATGGAGCGCACCGAGGACTCGGCCTTCGGCCCGGTGGACCGGATCGGCCAGCTCACCATGCGCAACCTCGACATCGCCGACTCGCGCGCCAAGCTGGAGCAGTACGCCGGCCTCGGCCTGATCGGCACCGGCAGCCCGACCATCGGCGCCTCGCAGGCCGCCGCGACCGGCCTCATCGGCACCATGCCGGAGCTGCCGCAGGGCGGCGCCGAGGCCATCGCCTCCCGCGGCGAGGTCTCCGAGGAGGACGCGCTGCTGGACCGCGCCGCGATGGAGTCCGGCACGGACTGACACCGGCCGGCACCGGCTGACACCACGGGAAGGCCGGCTCGACGCCCACCGCGTCGAGCCGGCCTTCCGCTGTCTCTCGGTCCGCCTTCCGCTGTCTCTCGGAGAAGTCAGGCTTTCCCCTCCTCCCCCTCCTCCCCTTCCTTCCTCAACTTGTCGAGGATCCGGCCCGCCGTCAGCCGGATGTTGAAGGTGGTGATGGAGGTTTGGCGGGCGTGCGCGATCGCTTCGATCTCGCCGAGCAGGTCCGCCCTGCCGGGTGCGTCGGGCAACTCGCCGTACTCGTCCACGTACCGGTCGATCCCCGACATGGCCTCGTACCGGACGGCTTCCGAGGGATCGTGGAGGTGGGTGACGAAGAGGCGCACGTCGCTGTCCTCGTCCTTGTCCAGGAGGAAGAGGACGGCCGCCCTGACCTCGTCGGACGGGTGGTCGATCAGCCGCCGTACGGCGGGAAGGGTCTCGGGGTAGTTGCGGAGCGCGTCGCGGGTGTGCCGGATGATCGGCTCGTCGGTCGTCAGCAGGCCTAGCAGGGCCTCGGCCCGCAAGCCCCGCCGCCGACGCCGCAGTCTGTGCCGGCCGAGCACGCGCAGACCGTCCACCACTCCGGCCCGTACCCGTTCGTCCGGATCGTGGAGCAGCGCCAGCAGTGTCATGGTGACCCCGGGTGCCGTCAGCTCGGCCAGCGCGGTCGCGGCGGCCGCCCGGACCTCGGGGTGACCGAGACCGGGGCCCGGATCGGGTCCGGGGGTGGTGGCGAGGGCCGCCCTGATCCACTGGACCGCTTCTGGTGTACCGAGGTCGACCAGGGTCTGTACGGCGGTGGGTCCCACTTTCGGATGATCGAGCCAGCGCACGGCGGCGGGCAGCACGCGGGTCTCCCCCCACTTGCCGAGTTTCCAGAGGAGCAGGTAGGCGACATCGCCGTCGGTCTCGGTCTCCAGCGCCGACAGCAGGACGTCGGCCGTGTCCGGCCGACGGTCGTGGAACAGTTCGTACGCGACCGCCCGTCGCACGTGGGGGGACTCGTCACGCAGGCCGGCGAGGAGCGAGTCCCGCATGCGGCGGGTGTGCTCCGAGGGCAGCATGGCCAGCGCTTGAGCGCGAGCGCGACCGTGGCTGTGCTCGGCGATGCGCAGTACCTCGTCCAGGACGGGCTGCTGGCTCAGCGAGGCCGCCAGGGCGGTCCGCGCGGGGCCCCACAGGAGGGGCGAGCTGTCGCCCAACAGCCGTAAGTACACGGCCTTTTCGACGGTCTCGCCCCGCCCGCTCAGCCCGAGCAGCCCGTTGAGCCGCAGATGCCAGTCCGAGTCGTCGTCCAACAGCCGCCGGAACGCCTCGACGACGTCCGGCCCCTGCAACGCCAGCCGCTCGGCGGCGAGCGAGGCCCGACGCCGTACGCCCGTATCCGCGTCCCCCATCAACTCGACGACCACCGGGCCCGCCCCGGTGTCCCCGAGCCGGCCCAGCGCGTCCGCCGCGCCCGCCCGCACCACGGCCTCGGCGTCCCTGGCCGCCGCGACGACGGCCTCGCCGTGCTCAGCCCACCGCCCCAGCCGTCCGAGCCCCTTGACGGCCGCCGCTCTGCGCCCCGGTTCCTCCGCCGACAACTCCCGTAAGAAGAAGGCGATCTGATGCCCGGCGCTGCTCGTGCGACCGCCCCTGCGAGGACCTCTGTCAGGGCCATTGCCCTCACCCATGCGCTCCCCCTCTGGATCCCCGGACTCCCCCGGTCGGAGAGACCCGTCGACGAGAACGACTGTTCCGACAGCTCAGGGGTTGTCCGCGTATACGGCGTATACGGGGCCGACGCGCGGAGCGTGATCAGGAGTCGGCCTGGCCGCCGTCCTGTCGCGTGCTGGAACCGCGGGTGGCCGCCTTGGTCAGTTCGCCGCCGAGCAGGGTGGCCTTGGCCACGCCGCGTGCCCAGCGTGGGGCGTCGCCGCGGGCCGCCCAGTAGACGCAGACGCAGCCGCCGATGGCGAGCAGGACGACGACGGACAGTATGAGCACGAGCATGCTCATTCCTCCTCCGGGGAGTTGGGGTCTTCGGTGAAGGAGGAGCCGGGGCCGGGGCCGAGGCCGGTTCTCCTCGGTGAGCCGGACGATGGAGGGGACGCGTGTGCGCGGGGGCAGGTTCCCATCCTGCCGTTCACCGCCGTACGCGGTAGCGAAGGTGGAGGACCCGGTCGCCCTGGATCACCGTGTGCGGGTCGTCAAGGAGGTGCTGGGCGTCCGTCGAGCCGAAGTAGCGCTTGCCGGAGCCGAAGACGACCGGGACGACGTCCATGGCGACCTCGTCGATCAGGCCGAGCGCGAAGGCCTGGCCGCCGGCGTCGCCCGCCGCCACGCCGACGTCACGGTCCCCGGCGAGTTCCTGGGCCTTGGCGATCGCCTCGGGGACGCCGCCCTCGGGCCCCCGCCGGTGGGACACGACGACGATGTGCTCGTCGACCGGAGGCTCGCCCTCCCAGCCGTTGGTGATGTCGAAGACGTGCCGCCCGACGATACCGACGGCGGTGGCTGTGCGCGGTGGCCGTCGCGACGAGGGAGTGCCGGCAGGGCGGCGGAGCCGGGATGTCAGTGGCGCGCAGTACGTTCCGGCCATGGGCATCTACTTGGTGAGCGTCGGCGCGGAGGATTGGTTCGAGGAGGGGGAGGAGCCCGAGGACGGGTGGGGGCGTGTCGCTTCCGCGCTGAGCGAGGAGCTGGGACGGCGGGGGCTGCCCGCCTACGGGCCGGGGTCGGTGCCGGAGGAGACGGATTTCGTCCGTGGTTCGGGGCTGGCCTTCGAGGAGAAGCTGGTCCCGCGGATGGACGGGTTCGTCCGGCTGTGCGAGGCGCACCTCACGCACGAGGAGACGGAGACCCTGTGCGGGTGGACGGTGCTGGTGCCGTTCTCGCTCGACGACGACATCTGGCTGGACGTCGAGTCCGGCGACGACTCGGGTGACCAGGAGTCAATCATGGTCGCGGGCGCTCCCCAGGTGCTGGCGCTCGCCGAGCGGCTGGCGACGGTCGTGGAGCTGCCGACGGCCGAGGTTCCGGAGCTGTGCGACAACCTCGAGCTGACGATGTGGTTCCTCGACGGATCGGCGCAGGCACTGGCCGCGCGACGGCCGGGCCCGTGGAGCGACGACCTGGACGCGGCCTTCTACGTCGCGCTGTACCTGCGCGCCGCCCAGCACGCGATACGACGTGGCTGCCCGATGGCCTGCTCCTGACGACACCGAGCGGGGTTTTTTTTGCTGTCTGCTCCCGGTGCCGGGCGCGGCCTTCGCCGTCTGCTCCTGATGCCGGGCAACGGCCTTGGCTTCGGTACCTGACGCGGGGCGCGGCCTTGCCGTGGCACCTGCTGCCGGGCGAGGCATTCGCCCTCGGTAGCCGACCTCAACCCTGGCTGTACCCCGCCGACCAGATCGACCGCCTCGACGAAGTCCTCACCGCGGCCGGCGTCCGCCACCGCGGTGAGATCTACGCGGGCGCCCACCACGGCTTCATCCAGGCCGAGACGGCCATGCACAGCCCCGAGGCGACGGAACGCCACTGGACCGCGCTGCTGGGCCTGCTGGGCCTGCTGGGGCGCAATCTCTGAGTCGAACGTAGGTCACCGCGCCCCCGCGACCACCCTCCCCACGAACTCCGCCAGGGTGCGCGTCGCCGTGTTCCGGGCCGTGGCGGCGAAGAGCGGGTCGAGGTGGTTCATGGCCTCGTCGGTCTCGTAGGCGGCGTACGGGACGCGGGACTCGGCGACGACGCGCCGGGCGGCTTCCACGACCGTGCCCTTGGAGTAGCTGGTCTGGAAGGCGTAGAGCGGGATGTCGAGGCCGGCGGCGTGCCGCAGGCGCAGTCCGAGGGAGCGGGCGAGGTCGGTGTCGGCGTAGACGTCGCTCACGTCGAGGTCGACGGAGAGCCGGGCGGGCCAGTACCACTCCCACACGCCCGGCACGGGCCCGGCGTACGCCTCCGCGACCCGCCCGATCGGCGTGATCCCGTCGTCGACCCACCCCCGTACGCCACTGCCGTCACCCACACCCTCGGGGGCGAGGCGCCCGGAGTGGACGCTGATGTCGTTGGGCCAGCCGAACCCGGCGTCGACGAAGGTTCCCAGCAGCGCGGCGTTGGTCACCGGGAACGGCACCCGGAGTGCCTCGGGCACCCGCTCGCGCAGTACGGACCGGCCCTCGGGGTCGTGATGGGCGTACCACCCGGCGAGCTGGTACCAGATCTGTGTGCTCTCCGCCCGGCTGCCCAGCCCGACCCCGCTGAGCGTCATGTCGAAGACCCGGCCCCCGGCGATGGCGGCGAGCCGCTCCCGTACCTCCTCCGGAGAGTCCCGCACGGGTGTCCCGGTCCCCTCGAACGCCCCGCGCACACCCCCGTCGACGACCGCCAGGCCCGCGAGATCCCGGTACCCGGCCCGGCCCCCGAAGTCCCAGGCCGCGTAGGCCAACGCGGTGGTCGCGCCCCAGGAATGCCCGCCGACCACGACCTTCCGCCGCCCACCCGCACGGGCGGCCAGCACGACACACCGCAGATCCTCCAGGGCCCGCTCCAGCCCCCACCCCCCGAAGAACCCCGCCTCGGCCGGCTCCAGCGCCCGGTACCGCCCGTCGAGGTAGTAGCCGACGGGGTCACCGCCCCCGAACCCGCTCCGGTCGGCCAGGTTCTCCTCCCGCCGGTCGACGGCCCACACCTGCACGCCGGGCACCGAGGCCACCAGATCCCGCGCCATCGGCCGGAAGCCGTTGGCCGCCCCGAACATCCCCGGCACCAGCACCACCACGGTCTTCGCGTCCCGGGGCCCCACCTTCAGCACATGCACCCGATCACTCCCGACGGGCCCACCCCCGGCCCCGACGGCGATCGGCACATACGCCTCCCCGCCCCGACCGCCCACCACACCGCGCCGGCCCCCGACCGCCCGAGCGCTCCCCCTCCCGACCCCGGCCCCCGCCAGAGCCAGCCCTCCGGCAACCCCACCACGCAACACAGCTCTACGAGCCAAACGCTCCACCATCTCCGGCCGCCTCCTTGGTAGTTGGGGGGTAACGACACCTTCCCCAGCTTCTCCCGGACGCCGCGCGGGCCCGGCACCGGGGCCTCGGGGCAGACGGTTTCCGGCGGATCGGCGTATGTCGGCGTGTTGCGCACTAGAGTTTCACCTGCGCTGAATGTGCGGCATGTCACATGGGAGTACGTGACGGGCGCAGGGGCCCCGGCATGCCCGTGTGCGGGGATTGGGGGTTTCATGCACGAGATGGTCAAGGGCGCCAACGTGGGGTTGGCGGCGCTGAGCGACAACGTCGACTCGGTGAGCGTGACCCTGGGATGGGCCAGCTCGACCGGTGAGGGCGACGCGGACGTCTCGGTGATGCTGTTGGGCGAACACGGGAAGGTGCGCGGCGACGGCGACTTCTACTTCTACAACAACCCGGTCGCCGCCGACGGAAGTGTGCAGCTCCTGGGCAAGAAGCCCGCGGGGGAGGGCAACGAGGATCAGATCGTCTTCGACCTGACGGCGATCCCGGCCGATGTCGGACGCATCGTCGTCGCCGCGAGCCGGTACGAGGACGCGCACTTCGGTGAACTCGACGACCTCCGGGTGACGTTGGCCGATGGCTCCGGCGAAGGGCTGCTCCGGTTCGCGATCGACGACGCCGGATCGGTGAGCGCGTTCATCTTCGGCGAGCTGTACCGGCGTGAGGGCGAATGGAAGTTCCGGGCCGTCGGCCAGGGCTACGACACCGGCCTTGCGGGTCTCGCCGCGGACTTCGGCGTCGACATCGACGACGACACGGCCGACACCGTCGACGAGCAGGGCGAGAAGTCGGAGACCGCCGAAACCGCCGAGATCGCGGAGATAGCGGGGATCGCTGAATCAGTTGAAACCGCCGAAGCAGCCGCTACGGCCCACACAGCCCATACGGCACCCTCAGGCACGGCAGTGGAGCAGGAATCACCGGTAACGGCCCTTCCCGCCGTGCCCGCGCCGCGACAGCCCGGTGAGGACGCGGAGCCGAAAAAGCAGTCAACACGCCCCCGCACCGCCAAGAAGAAGGTCACGCTGCCCAAGGCGGTGAAGAAGTCCCTCGCGGAGAACGAGTCCTGGAAGGAAGCCAGGCTCTTCCCGGTGTCGGTGCTGAAGAGTGACCGCGACCGTGAGATGCGGGCCACCTCGGTGCTGCTGTCGGTGATGGCGCAGGTGCCGGAGTTCGGCCGGAGACTCACCGCCGCGTTCGGGGCGCCGGCGGGCCGGATGGAGACGTTCACCGAGGTGTCGTTGCCGCACGGGGAGACGCCGAGGCGCCCCGACGGGGTGATCCGGGTCGAGCGGGCCGGCAAGCTGTGGACGGCGCTGGTGGAGACCAAGACCAACGGCAACACCCTCAAGGCCGAGCAGGTGCAGGCGTACATGGACATCGCCGCGCGCCGCGGCTACGAGGCCGTGATCACGCTGTCGAACGACGTCGAGCTGGAGGGCAGTCCGCTCGTCGACGTGAAGATCGACGGTCGGCGCAAGCACAAGGTGGCGCTCCGGCATCTGTCCTGGGCCGAGGTGACTCACCAGGCCCAGATGCTCATCCGGCACGAGGGCGTCGGCAACAGCGCGCATGCGTGGCTGCTCCAGGAGCTCCTGCACTACCTCCAGCACGAGAACTCCGGCTGCCACGGCTTCCAGAACATGGGCGCGGCCTGGGTCCCCGTACGCAACGGCATCGACGACGAGACGCTCTGCCAGGGCGACCCGCGCTCGCTGGAGGTCGTCGAGAGCTGGGAGCGGCTGATCCGTCAGGTCTGCCTGGGCCTCGGTGGTGAACTCGGACAGAAGGTGCTCCCGGTCCGCCGTGCCAAACGCGGCACCGATCCCGGGGTCCGCCGCGCGCAGATGGCCGACCAGCTGTGTCTGGAGGGGAAGTTGCAGTCCGAACTGCGCATCGAGGGGACACCGGGTGTCCTCGCGCTCAGCGCGGATCTGCGGACGGGCAAGCTGCGCACGTCCATCGAGATCCCGGCACCCGAGCAGGGCTACCCGCTGAACTGGACCAAACGTCTGGTCAAGCGGCTGGCGGAGGCTCCGGCGGACCTCCACGTCGAGACGCTCGTCGAGGGCGACACCGGCGGCCCCCGGGGCACGCTGGAACGGCTTCGCCCCGAACCGGCGGACCTGCTCCCGGCGAACGGCGCGCAGATCACCGGTTTCCGGCTGTCCCTCTTCAAGAGCATGGGCAGCACCCGCGGCAACGCCGAGTCCGGCTTCATCCGCAGCGTCAACGACGCCGTCCACCGGTTCCACGACTCCGTCGTCGTCCACCTCGACTGCCCCGCTCCCCGCCGGGCCCCGTCCGCAGAACGGACCGTCACCACCGCCGGCTGACCCGAGCCGGGCCCACACATCAGCCCAGGCGGACCGGCAGTTCGGGTAGGCCTCGGAGGAGGGGGCTGGTTCGCCAGGTGAGCGGGGTGGGGGTGGGGGCCAGGGTGAGGTCAGGGTGGTGTTGGAGGAGGAGGCGTAGGGCGATGGCGGCTTCGGTGCGGGCGAGAGGGGCGCCGAGGCAGTGGTGGAGGCCGTGGCCGAAGGCGAGGTGGGCGCCCGGGCGGCGGGTGAGGTCGAAGCGGTCGGGGGACGGGAAGTGTGCGGGGTCCCGGGAGGCGGCGGCCAGGGAGATCTGGACGGCGTCGCCCGGGGAGACCGGGGTCTCCGCGAGGACCAGCGGTTCGGCGGCGAAGCGCAACGCCGTGCCGTGGACGGGGCAGTTGTAGCGGAGGGATTCCTCCACGGCCGCACCGGTGAGGGTGAGGTCCGCGCGCAGGGCCGCCAGTTGGTCGGGGTGCGTGAGCAGGCTGTGGACGGTCGCGGAGATGAGGTTCACCGTCGTCTCGTGGCCCGCGACCAGGATGAGGAAGGCCATGCCCAGGAGCTCCTCGGAGGAGAGGGTCCCGGGGTCGGTCGACGCCAGTTCGCTCAGCAGCAGGTCGTCCGGGGCGGCGCGTTTTCGGGCGATCAGGTCCGTGAGGTAGTCCGTGAGGGCCGCGGCCGCGCCTGCCCCCGCCTCCGGCGACGTCGGCATCACCAGCTCCGTCGACCAGTCGTGGAAGACGGTCCGGTCGGTGTCGGGGACGCCCAGCAGCTCGCAGATCACCGCCACGGGGAGCGGCAGCGCGTACCGGCTCACCAGGTCCACCGTGCCCTGGGCGGGCAGCTCCGCCAGCAGGTCGGTCGCCATCTCCTCGATCCGGGGGCGTAACGCCGCCGTGCGGGCGGGGGTGAAGTACGCCGCCACCGTCTGGCGCAGACGGGTGTGCTGCGGCGGGTCGCTCTGGAGCATGTTGACGCCGATCGCGTGCCCGCCGTCCGTGTTCCAGGCCGAGTGGCGGATGTCGTTGCTCAGTCGGGCGTCCGTCAGCGCGGCCCGCGCGGCGTCCCGGCTCACCACCAGCCAGCAGTCCCCCGTGTGCGGGATGTGCACCCGGTGCACGGGGCCCTTCGCCCGCAGAGCCGCGTACACCGGGTGCGGGTCGGTCGCGAAGTCGTGGCCGTCGGGGGCCAGTTCGTCCAGCGTGGGTGCTCGCATGACCTGGTCGTCGCCTTTCGGTTCGCGGGAGTCGGCGGGAGGGGACGGGGGCGGGAAGGGGAGGGGGCAGGGGGTCAGGGCAGGGGGTTGGGGGCGCCGGTTCGGCTGGGCGCCTCCGATGGTCCCTCGGGTTCCCCGGTCGCGGCCCGCCAGTTATATGGGGAGTACTCCCCGTTTTTGGCCGACGATAGCATCGGGGTATCAGCGCCGGGGAGCGGTCCCCGCTTGTCGCGGAGGATGAGGATGATCGTCGGTGCGGACCGTGCGACGCCGCCGCCACGGCGGCGGGACGCGCAGCGCAACCGGGAACTGCTGGTGGCGGCGGCCCACGAGGTGTTCACCGAGCAGGGGCTCGACGCGCCGCTGGATGTGATCGCCCGCCGGGCCGGCGTGGGGAACGCGACGCTCTACCGGCACTTCCCGACCCGCGCCGCGCTCATCGACGCCGTCTTCCACGACCAGCTCACGGACACGATGGCCGTCGGCGAGCGCGTCCGTGACGCGCCGGACGCCTGGTCCGGGCTGAACGAGTACCTCGGGGCGGTCTTCGGCACGCTGTCCGCCGACCGCGGCACCAACGACCTCATGACCACCCATGTGCGGGGCGTCGGCGTCCTCGAGGCCGTGCACGAGCACAACCGGCGGACCCTCGACCACCTGCTGGGGCGCGGCCGCGACGAGGGCACCGTCCGCCCGGACGTCACCACCGAGGACGTCCTCTTCGCCCTCGCCGCCCTCGGCCGCGCCGTCCCCGCCCTCACCACCGCCACCACCCCCGACGCCTGGCGCCGCCCCCTCGCCCTCCTCCTCGACAGCCTGAGAACCCCACAGCGTCCGGGCACACCGCCGCCGCCCCTACCCGGCACCGCCCTCACGGCCACTCAACTCGGGGACGTGCTTGAGGAGTTGGGGCCTCATCGGGGGGCGAGGGGATAGAGGCGGCGGCGGTTCAGGTGTCGGTGGCGCTCACCCCTCCTCGTCGAGTGTGATCGCCGCCGCCGGGCAGACCGCCGTGGCCTCCCGGACGGCCGGGCGGTGGGACGGGGCGGGCCGCTCGTCGAGGAGTACGACGATGCCGTCCTCGTCCCGCTGGTCGAAGATCTCGGGGGCGATGAGCACGCACTGGCCGGCGCCGCAGCACTTCGCCTCGTCGACGTGGACCTTCATGGGGGCTTCCCTTCTCACCAGCGCACCGGGACCTCGCGCAGGCCGCCGACGAGGAGGCCCTCCACTTTGCGCAACTCGTCGGCGCGGACGGCGAGTTCGAGGGTGGGGAGCTTGCGGAGGAGGATTTCCAGGACGACCTGGAGCTCGGTGCGGGCGAGGGCCTGGCCCAGGCAGGAGTGGGGGCCGGCGCCGAAGGTGAGGTGCGGGTTGGGGCTGCGGGTGAGGTCCATCTCGTCGGGGGAGGCGAAGGCGCGGTCGTCCCGGTTGGCGGAGGACATGCCACAGAACACGGTGGTGCCGCTGGGCAGCAGCTCCCCGTCGAGGTCCACGTCCTCGCTCAGAAAGCGCCGCATGCCGAAGGCGCCGAGGTTGGCGTCGAAACGCAGTACCTCCTCGACCGCCGTACGGACCAACGACGGGTCGGCGAGCAGCTGCTCCCAGCGGCTCCGGTCGGCCAGCAGCAGCGCGGCCATCTTGCCGATCATGTTCGCGGTGGTCTCGTGACCGGCGACCAGCAGCCCCATGCCGGTGGCGAGGAGTTCGGCGTCGGTCAGCCGCTCGTTCTCCGGCAGCGCCGCGCTCTCCACGATCAGCATGCTGAGCAGGTCCTCACCCGGCTCGGCCCGCTTCTCGGCGACGAGTTCGGCCATGTACCGCGCGAACTCGGTGAACGCCGTCGCCGTCTCCTCCTTCGAGAAACGGCTGACGTTCAGGAACGCGTCGGACCAGTGCGAGAACCGGTCCCGGTCCTTTGCCGGCGCGCCGAGCAGATCACAGATGACGTAGACCGGGAGCGGGAAGCCCAGCGCGGCCTTGAGGTCGCCGGGCTGCCCGCGCTCGACCATCTCGTCGATCAGGGTCTCGGCGATCTTCGCCATGCCGGGGCGCAGGACGGCCATGCGCTTCGCCGTGAAGTACCGGCCGACCTGGCGCCGCCAGCGCAGATGCGGTTCGCCGCTCTCCGGGATCGACAGCGCGTACTCGGAGTTCGCGTCGGCCGCGACGCCGCCCGCGCCGTCCGCGGAGATCCGCGCGGTGTCGTCCCCGGCGCGCGGCCGGGAGAAGCGGGGGTCGGACAGGAGGGCCCGGACGTCGGCGTACCGGCTCACGAACTTCGCCCGGTCACCGCTCGGCAGCTCGACCGTCGCCACCGGGCACTGCGCGCGCAGCCGTTCCCATTCGGCGGGCGGGTCCAGTGGGCCGGCGCTCGGCATCGGCAGCCGGACCACCCCCACCGTCTCGCCGTCCCGGCTCCTCTCGGTCTGGTTCGTCCCGTCGGTCTCGTGCCGGCTCGTTCCTGCCTGGGCCATCTCGACATCTCCTAGTGCGGGGGGGGGAGGGAGGAGGGAGGGAGGCGGGAATGCACGCTACACGGTGAGTGCATGATGCATCAATGGTGCATCATGCACTCACCCTGCATGGCGCAATTTCGACGTAGGGTGTGGGGTCCATGGAGGTCGGACAGACAGGAGGGACCGGCGTGGATGCCCGAGAGGCGGGGGAGCGCATCGAGCGGGAGCTGCTGATCCTCACGCGCAACCGCGAGACGTCGACGCCCCGCGGCGTCCGCGACGGCGGGGCCCTGGACCGCAGCGCCTACGTCCTGCTCAGCAGGCTGGAGGCCCAAGGGCCCATGTCCATCCCGGACTTCGTGGAGGCGTTCGGGTTCAACGCGTCCACGTTCACCCGGCAGACCTCGGCGCTTCTGCGCGACGGCCTGGTGGAGCGGACCCTCGACCCCGACGGGGGAGTGGCCCGTAAGTTCCGGATCACCGACCAGGGGTCGGCGCGCCTCGCCGCGCAGCGCGAGGAGTTCGTCACCGGCCTCACGGGCGTCATCGCCGACTGGCCCGCCGAACGCCTCCAGCGCTTCGTCGCCGACCTGGAGCAGTTCAACACCGACATCGAACGTATCAGCGGACGTTCTTGGCCACGGCCCCTGGCCGGGGAGCGCTGACAGAGCGGGCGCCGGGTGCCTGGCGGGGTGCCGGGCGGCGGGGGCCGGGGCAGTAGGGGGCTGGCCGCCGTACGACGGTCAGCCCACGTGCGTGCGGGAAGCCCGCCTCGGTGGGGCGGCACCCGCAGGGCCGTCTACGTACGCGGGGCCGTTTCACCCGCAGGGCCGCCTGCGCGGGCACGACCGTTTGCCCGCAGGCGACCGTCTGCCCGCGAGTGCCCGCAGGCGACCGTCTGCCCGCGAGTGCCCGCAGGCGACCGTCTGCCCGCGAGTGCCCGCAGGCGACCGTCTGCCCGCGGGCGATCGTCTGCCCCAGTGCGGCTCATTCACGGCCCGTACGGCCGGACAGCGCCCTTGCCGCTAACCAGCCGCTGGGCCGCCGGTCGTCAGCTCACGCACACGATGCCGAGCAGGCACAGGCCCGACGGGGAGGTCGTCGCCGTGTCGGAGCTCGAACCGTCCGATGTGCCGGTGCCGGTGCCGGTGCCGGTGCCGGAGTCCGTGCCGCTTCCCGAGTCCGCGCCGGTGTCGGTACCGGTGCTCGTGCCGGAGCCGGAGCCGGAGCCGGAGCCCGTGCTCGTGTCCGTCGAGGTGCCCGAGCCCCCGGTGGCCGGCGGCGTGGTCGGCTCGTCCGTCGGCGTGGCGGTGTCCGTGACCGTCTTGTCGGCGGTGGAGGACTCGGTGCCCTGCCGCTGGGTGGACGGCGACGACGCGGCCGTACGTGGGGAATCGCGGTTTCCCGCGCGGGAGTTCGGCGCCCCGGCGGCGGAGCGGTCGCGCGAGGTGTCGCCGGACGGTGACCACGTCGTGGGCGTGTCCGAGGTACGCCGCGTGTCGTCGGTCTCCGTTGCCGACGTACGGCCACGCTGCGAGCCCTGCTCCTCGACGCCGCCCAGGGTCTCGGCGTCCGGTGCCGTGGCCGCCTGGGTGCGGTCGGTGGACTGCCGGTCCATCCCGACGACGGTCAGCCCGCCGCCGACCAGCGCGACGGCGGTGGCGACCACGGCCCGGCGCTGGTTCTTCTTCCACCGTGCCAACTGGCGCCGCCGCGCCGCCCGGCCCTGCGACACCGCCGGCACGCCCTCCACGTCCACGTCCACGTCCTCGACACCGGACGCGTCCGCGAGCTCGGCGCCCGCCACCGGCCCGTCCGTCGCGAACGCGTCCGTCGCGAACCCGTCCGCCGGTGAGCCGCCGTGCCAGGCGCCGCCCGTCGCCCCGTACTCCCAAGTCGCCGCGGGCAACGGCGCGGCCGGTGTCGTCGGTGGCATCGGGAGCATCACCGACCCCGTGGCCGTCCCGGTCGCCCGGGACGGGACGCGGCTGTCGACCGTGGCCGGGGCTATGTCGGGGGCGTAGGCGCCGCAGCCGGGGCACACGAGGGCGCCGTTGAGATGTCGGCGACATGAGGAGCAGTAGTCCATCGAGGTCTTCCTGTGTTGGCATGCCGTCGACCCGCCGGGCCGCGGCCCGGTCACGTCACGTTCGCACGTGGGATCGAGCGGATCGAGCGGTCAGCAACGCTAACGAGCCATTCTCAGGGCTGTGTGCAGGCTGTGTGACGCTCCTGAGTGGATCCTCGGGGGACTTGGAACCGGTTCCGCAGGGATGCGCTGCCATGTGTTTGAGCCGTGCTCGCCACACCTTTTGTCGAATTCCGCATCAACAGGCAACCCCGGAACACCATTTACCAATCTCTTAGATTGCTCACAGGGTGAACGGTCCGGGCTCGTCCGGCTCCGGGGCGCGTGGGGTGCGCCCGTACTGCCGGCAGATCGGTCGTCGTCCGTGGGCTGTCCAGTCCGATGCCACTGACCATGGCACTCGCAGACGAGGAACCGATGACCAGCCAGATCACCAGTCCGAACAGCCCGAACAGCCCGGGGACCGAGGGGACGGCCGAGGGGGCGACCGGCCCGACGGGCGGCCGGGACCGCCGCGGCCGTCTGAAGCGCCCGGGTCTCGCCGCCCTGGCGTCGCTCACCGTGGTGGCCGCCTTGGCCGGTGCCGCCCCCGGCGCCGGTGCCGCGCCCGCCGCGACGCCCGGAAAGCCGCAGCTCAAGCTGATCGCCGCGTCGAACTCCGTCACGCTCACCCGCTACGAGTGGGACGAGGGTGTCCACCTCCAGCTGGGGACGTACGTCTCCGTCGACAACGCGCCGCTGGAGTTCCAGGTGACGCGGAAGTCGTACAAGGACCCGATCGTCGCCAAGCAGATCCTCCGCGACGGCAAGACCACCAAGACGAAGACCCTGCCCAAGGGGACCGTCGACGACTTCTCCGGGCTGAAGGGCTTCCTGGAGATCTCGGTCAAGAACGCGGCCGGAGAGGAGGTCGTGAAGAGCGAGGGCAACTTCTGCCCGAACAACGCCTCCGGCCGGATCCGCCCGGACGCCCCGGCGACCAACCACTATCCGCAGAGCTGCTCCACCAACCCGTGGACGCTCGGCTCGGTGTGGGGCGTCGAGAAGGGCTGGGCCACCAACACCACCAGCTGGGACTACGACAGGGGCGGCGTCGACCTGCCGGCCGGCGAGTACACCGCCCAGGTCGGGGTGGCGAAGAAGTACCGCGACCTGTTCGGCATCCCCAACGACCGTCCCACCATCAAGGTGACGGTGCGGGAGGAGAAGACCGAGGAGGGAGGCGAGGGCGAGGGCCTGGCCCCGTCGAAGTCCTCGTCGTCCACCCACCACGGCGGAGCTCACGGCGGCGACCACGCCGCGCAGTCGGCCCCGGCCGGTCAGCCGACCCCGGACAACCCCCACTACGGTCCGCGCGGCGCCGACGCCCCGACGCCGCCCGAGCTGTCGTACGCCCTCAAGGACCGGGGCCTCGCCCACCACCTCGGCGACGGCAAGGGCCACACCGACGGCTCCCGCATCGCGCCCGCCCTGAAGGCCGCCCCCAAGCGTCCCACCGGCAAGGCGGGTGCCCCGGCGAACATCCCCAAGCCCGACCTGCGGTCCCTGCCCGCCTGGGACATCGCCATCACCGACGGCGAGGACGGCGACGCACCGGGCAAGGACTACCTCGCCTTCAGCGCCAACGTCTGGAACGCGGGTCCCGCGCCCCTCGTCGTCGACGGCTTCCGCAAGCCGGGCGCGGACCTGATGGACTCGTACCAGTACTTCTACGACGCGAAGGGCAAGCAGGTCGGCTACGCGCCCGCCGGCACCATGGAGTGGGACCCGCGCGAGGGCCACGAGCACTGGCACTTCACGGACTTCGCCAGCTACCGCCTGCTCAGCGCGGACCAGACCAAGGAGGTGCGCTCCGGCAAGGAGGCGTTCTGCCTGGCCAACACCGACGCCATCGACTACACGGTGAAGAACGCCAACTGGCACCCGGAGAACACCGACCTGTCCACCGCGTGCGGTTCGCAGGACGCCATCAACGTCCGTGAGGTCCTCGACGTCGGCTCCGGCGACACGTACACCCAGTACCGTCCCGGCCAGTCCTTCGACATCACGGACCTGCCGAACGGCACGTACTACATCCAGGTCATCGCCAACCCGGAGAACCGTCTCCAGGAGGCCAACCACAAGAACAACATCGCCCTGCGCAAGGTGATCCTCGGTGGCACGGAGGGCGCCCGCACGGTCGAGGTCCCGCCGCACCACCTCATCGACGCCAAGTAACAGCGGCTGCTCCGTCCACGACGGCACGAACCCCCAGGCCCGCGCCTGGGGGTTTCGTCGTACGAGGAGCCGCGATCGGGGTTACGCCTTGACCGCCCCGCGACCTTCGTCCGCTCGCCCGCTCCGCCGGGCCTCCGGTGCCCGCGCCCCCGGCGTGCGTGGTGAGGCCGCTCAGAGTGCCGAAGGGGCGGCGTCAGCGGCGCAGGCGGGTGTTGAGCCGGGCGGCCTGGCGGGTCAGGTGGGCGACTTCGGCGAGGTTGGGGGCCTTCTGGGCGGCCTCCACGTACAGCCGGGCCGCCGTGGCCAGGTCGCCGTCGCGTTCGTGGAGGTAGGCGGCGACGGCGGTGTGGCGGGGCAGGGAGTCGTCGAGCGCGGCGAGGGCCGCGAGCCCGGCGCGCGGTCCGTCGGCCTCACCGACCGCCACCGCGCGGTTGAGGCGGACGACCGGGTTGTCGGTCAGGCGCACCAGCTCGTCGTACCACTCCACGATCTGCACCCAGTCGGTCTCCTCGGCGGTGGGCGCGTCGGCGTGGAGGGCGGCGATGGCGGCCTGGGCCTGGAACTCGCCCAGCCGGTCGCGGGCGAGGGCCGCTTGCAGGATCTCGACGCCCTCGGCGATCGACGCGGTGTCCCACCGGCCGCGGTCCTGCTTGGCGAGGGGTACGAGCCCGCCGTCGGGCGCGGTCCGGGCGGCCCGCCGGGCGTGGTGCAGCAGCATGAGGGCGAGCAGCCCCGCCACCTCGGGGTGGTCGATCGCGGCCGCGAGCTGCCGGGTGAGCCGGATGGCCTCGGCGGCGAGGTCGACGTCGCCGGAGTAGCCCTCGTTGAAGACCAGGTAGAGGACGCGCAGCACGGTGGCGACGTCGCCGGGCTGGTCGAACCGCACACCGGAGACGGTGCGCTTGGCCCGGCTGATCCGCTGGGCCATGGTCGCCTCGGGGACGAGATAGGCCTGGGCGATCTGGCGGGTGGTGAGTCCGCCGACGGCGCGCAGGGTGAGCGCGACCGCGGACGACGGCGTCAGCGACGGGTGGGCGCACAGGAAGTAGAGCTGGAGCGTGTCGTCCGCGCCGGGCGCGGGCCCGGGCGCCGGCTCCTCGTCGACGCGGTCCTCCCGCCGGCGGCGGGCGGTGTCCGCGCGGGCCTGGTCGAGGAACTTGCGCCAGGCCACGGTGACCAGCCAGCCCTTCGCGTCCCGCGGCGGGTCGGCGGGCCAGACGCGGACCGCCTCGACCAGCGCGTCCTGCACGGCGTCCTCGGCCGCCGCGAAGTCGGCTCCGCGGCGGACGAGGACGGCGAGCACGCTCGGTGTGAGGCGCCTGAGCAGGGCCTCGTCCATCTGGGACACCGGTCGGGTCACTCCGTGATGGTGGGCGGCGCGGTCAGGAAGGGGCGCACCTCCAGCCACTCGTGGATCGGCTTCCCGCCCGCCCCGGGAGCGGCGGACAGCTCCCCGGCCAGCTCCACCGCGCGCTCCCGGCTGTCGACGTCGATCACCATCCAGCCGGCGATGAGGTCCTTGGTCTCGGCGAACGGGCCGTCGGTCACCGGCGGGCGCCCCTCACCGTCGTACCGGACCCACATCCCCTCGGGGGCGAGCGCCTGACCGTCGACGAACTCGCCGGTCTCCTCCAGCCGGGCCGCGAAGTCGTTCATGTACTGCACGTGCGCCGAGATCTCCTCCGGCGTCCACCGGTCCATCGGCACGTCGTTGACGGCGGCCGGGGCGCCGCGGTAGTGCTTCAGCAGCAGGTACTTGGCCATCGTGATCTCTCCTCGGTGGATGCGACCCATTGTGGTCGCGTTCACCCCTGGGACGGAGCCGGTCACGGGTTCTCGACATCGTCGGCCGAACTTTTTTCGCTCGTTCGGGCCGAAGCGGTTCTTTCCACCTCGGGGCGGGGGTTCGGGGGTTCGGGGTCCGCGGGTTGGGGGGCGGAGGTTCGCGCGAGTCCTTTCCGGCTGTCGATGGTCGATGTCAGTGGGTGGCGCTAGCGTGCGGGAGACATCAGTCCGGCATGCGTCAGGGGGACACCATGACCACACTCGAAGGCCGACCGAACACCGCACTCCTCGTCGTCGATGTGCAGCGCGACGTCGTACAGGAGGCCCACGAGCGCGACGCGGTCGTGGCGAACGTGGCCGCGCTGGTCGAAGGGGCGCGGCGGGGCGGGGTCCCCGTTGTCTGGGTGCAGCATTCCGACGAGGACCTGGTGAAGGGGAGCGACGGCTGGCGGATCGTCCCCGAGCTGACCCCGGGCGCTGCCGAACCGCTCGTCCACAAGAGCCACGGCGACTCCTTCGAGGACACCACGCTCGAGGCGGTGCTCGCGGGTCTCGGGGTCGGTCGGCTGCTCGTCGCCGGCGCGGAGACCGACGCCTGCATCCGCTCGACGCTGCATGGCGCGCTCGTCAGGGGGTACGACGCGACGCTGGTCGCCGACGCCCACACCACCGGGGACAAGTCGGCCTGGGGCGCGCCGTCCCCGGACCAGGTCATCGCCCACACGAACCTGTACTGGACGTACCAGACGGCGCCGGGACGGACGGCCGGGACGGTCGAGACCAAGGACGTGGACTTCGACGGGTCCTGAAACCGCCAAGCCCAGCCGTGGGTGGGTCACGTCGTGCCGCGGACCTTCAAGCTCGGTGTCAGGACGATAGGGGGTGGCAGTTCGCCCGCGAGGAGTTGGTCGACCTGGTGGATGGCCAGTTCGCCCAGCCGTCGCTTGTCGAGGTGGAGGGTGGTCAGCGGCGGGTCGACCAGATCGACGACGCTCAGCCCGTCGTAGCCGACCAGTGCGCAGTCGTCCGGTACCTGGACGCCGAGCCGGCGGGCGGCCCGGAGCGCGCCGATCGCGACCAGGTCGTTGAAGGCGACCACGGCGGTGAGGTCCGGGCGCGCGGCGTACAGCGCCTCGAACGCGGCGGCGCCCCCGGCCGGGGACTGCTCGCCCATGACGATCCAGCCCTCGTCGACGGGCAGCGCGTGTTCGCCGGCGACTTCGAGGAAGGTGCGGTGCCGGACCATCGGGGCGCTCACGCACTCGCAGTCGATCATGCCGATCCGGCGGTGGCCCCGGTCGACGAGGTGCTGCATCCCGGCCCGGATTCCGGCCGCGGTGTCGATGTGGACCAACGCGTGGTCCGACGAGTCCAGCCCGCGATCGACCACGACCAGCGGCACGGTGCCCACGTACGGCTCCAGCTGCGCATCGGGATGGCTGATGTAGCCGACAAGAGCGTCGACCTGTTGGCCGAGTGAGCGGACCAGGGCCAGCTCCCGGGACCGATCGTTCTCGGTGCTGGCCACGAGCACCTGCCAGTCGCGTTCGTCCGCGGCCGCGATCACTCCTGCCACGAACTCCGGGAAGAAGGGGTTGACCACGTCGGGGACGATGAGCCCGACGGACACGACGTCCGGGCGGGCCAGCCCCCGGCCGAACCGGCTGGGCCGGTACCGCAACCGCTTGGCGACATCGAGCACGCGTTGCTGAGTACCCGGGTCGATCTCCCCCTTGCCGTTGATCGCCCGGGAGACGGTCTGATGGGACACGCCTGCCGCCTGGGCAACGTCGCGGAGCGTGACGCGCTTGACGGCTCCCACACCCCGCGTCCGCTGGTCTTCCGTTTCCCGCTGTCTGGCCACGCTGCCCACTCACTTCTGTTCCTGTGCCGCCCTGTGTCCAAGTCAACCAGGCTCCCCGGTCAGCCGCGCCATCACCAGCCCCGGCGCTGCCACGAGAGCGAGGCGGCGCCCGAACGCCACCGGCGGATCGTGAGCCGTCCGGCGGCGGGCCGTTGACGGAATCCGCGCCCCTGGGCAAGAATCCGTTAACGGTCACGTTAACGGTAACGGAGCAAGCGAAGGAGAGCACAGTGGCTTCTCTGAGGGGCCCTCTACCGCACGAACCCCACCCGATGTTCCGTGGCGTGTTCCACAGCTGGCACGCGAAGGCCGACGTCTTCTCGGCGCTGCCGGACGCACCCGTGGAGCCGGATGATCCGCGGCCTTGGTGGCGCCGACCGAGGGTGCGGCGGCAGAAGCCGAGCAGCGGTGGATCTTCGCCCGGTCGGTCCACGGCGCGTCCCCGGGGCTGTCCTGTTCCCAGTGGGGATGGCCGGAGCTGACAAGAATCCGGCGATCCCCCTGAACAGGCCCTCGGACCGGTTGTGCCGGCCCGAGGGCCTCCCCTCGTCGGGTCAGTTCAGCCGATCCAGGCGTTGGCCTCTGCTCTCCGCGACGCGGAGAGCAGAGGCCAACGCCTCGGTCAATCGCTCGGCGAGGAAACGGAGTTCGCCCTGGGGGGTGTCCGCGAGCAGGTTCTGGGCGTGGGCGAGCAGTTCGGTGCCCATGCCCAGCTGGATGGATTCCGTGGCGTCGGCCAGGCGGGAGACCGGCCCGCCCCGGTCGTCGGTGATCAGATAGCAGAGCTTGCCGTCCGCCCCCGCCCACGGCAACAGGCGCCCCAAGACCGCCGGTTGGGGCTCTTCGATGCTCGCGTCCATCAGGCGACCTCCATCCCGTGGATCCAGTAGGGGCCCGGCATGTCCAACCCCAGGGCGGCCATGGCCAGTTCGCGGTGTCGATGGCGTTGTTCGTCGGCGGTGACGTAGGGCCGTACGGCCACGGTGGCGGCGCCGTCGAGCGGGGTGTCCACGTCCAGGCCGTACGGGCTCCGGTGGGTGGGGAGGGGTGAGGGCGCAGGTGGTGCGAGGGGGGCGGTCGGGTGCGTGGGGTGGTGGTGCGTGGTTCGGCGGTGCCTGCCGGGTGGGGTGGGGGTGAGCAGAAGGCTCAGCCAGGCGATGAGGCGCCCGATACAGTCGGCCATGTCGTCAACTCCGTTTGCATGTGTTGGTGGCCGTGCCCTGGGGCGGGTGCATCCGTCGCCGGGGCTTTTCATGGTCACCGTACCGAAGGCAATCTAGGCATGCTAGGGATTACAAGAAGTTCACGGCAGTCCATGAATCGCACAAGAGTCCAGGCATGCCCATAATGGAGCGGTGATCGAGTTCGCTCCAGACATCCCTCGCTGGCGCCAGGTGGCCAAGGTGATTCGTGGCCGGATCGCAGACGGCACCTACGGGCCGCGCACGCGTGTCCCTTCAGTCGTACAGCTCACGTCCGAGTTCGGAATCGCCAACGCGACGGCGCACAAGGTTCTCCGGGCGCTGCGCGAGGAAGGCCTCACGTACACCGAACCCGGCCTCGGCTCCTTCGTATCCCAGCGCCCCGCGGAGTCGAAGAGTGAGAGTGAGCCGGAGCGTTAGTACGGCCGTCCGCTACGCCATCTCGGCAGCGGAGTCGCCCCACGACCGCGTAGCCGGAAGCCGCGGTCGTCGACTGAACGGCTCCCCGTCCTAATCGGCGAGAAGTACGAACGATGTCTGCGTCTTGGCGAATCCCGGAGCTTCGACTGTCACCAAATACGTCCCTGCCTCCGCCGATCCCGCTGGAGGTGTTGCGCAGTCAGGAGCGCTCGGTCTGCGGTTCCAGGGGACGGCGTCCGTCACGCCGCTGCCGGCGGGTACCCGGAATACCAGGCTCTCGGAGGTGACGGGACAGTCGTCGGAGGACCAGTAGGGGGCGTCGCCATCTGCTGGGGTGATCGTCAGGACCGTGTTCTCCGGACCGAGATCAACCGTGCAGTCGCTGCCGGAGGAGTTACGGGCGGCCAGCTCCAGGGCCGGATTCTTGCCGGGCTCGTAGGCGTTTTGGAGGCTGCGCACCGTCAGCTTCACGGCACTCGCGGTGCAAGCGGGGAGCATGGAGCCGGCGGACGCGTGGGCCCCCGCTGTCTCTGAGCTGCCGAAGCCATCCTTGCTCTCGCCCGTGACATCGGATTTTTCCTGCCGACTCGGATCCTTGCTCGGGGAAGGCATGGAGCCGGAGGACTTCGGCGTCAGGGATGCCTCGGGTCCGGCCTTGCTCGACTTTCCGCCACCGTCGTTGTTGCCGTTGAAGGTGACCCCTTCCCAGAACAACGCGCCGAGAAGGCCAAGCAGCGCCAGCGTGAAGAGCACTCGCCAGCCCGACCGGGGACGGCGTCTCCGCTCTAGAGGTTCGGAGACGTTGGCCCCGACGCTCATCGTCGCACTGTCGTAAATTGCCGTCTTCGTGGTCGTGCCCGAAGGGGACGGGCGAGCGGCACCGAGCGTCGGCGTCCCGGGCAAGGGCAGGAAGAAGAAAGTGTCGGACGGGATGTCGGTGACGACCCGTAGAGTCTGTACCTCCCCTTTCTTTCGGTACGCCTTGTGCAGCTCTGCCATCCGGTCCTGGACGGCTTCTTCGAACTCGCTGAGACTGAGCGCGGCGGAATCCGGGTGAACGGAAAGGACATCCGACACCGAACGGGAGAAGATGCTGAACGATTCGCCCGGCCCGATACCGGCGGCCCCGTCGACGGGCGACTCATGTGGACGTACGAAGAGTGCGAGCTGCGCCGGCGAGCAGGCATACACATAAGCCACTTTGCGGCGCAGCGCGGCACTGATCTTCTGGCGACTCCATTGCTTGACGCCGGTGACTCCCATCGTTTCCTGCTCGATTCCCTCCCGGCAGGCATCGATCAAGAAGACGACGTGGTCGGCAGGTGTCTCGTCGAGGTGCTGACGCCAGTCGATGGCCACGCACCCCGACTCGAAGGGGTGAGTGTCCTCGTCGATGTCCTCCGGTACGAGGTAGTCGCGCCCTTTGGCGTGCACACCGTGCCCGCTCAGCAGTACGAGCAAGGTGTCGCCGGGGCGGGCGCGTCTGAGGAAGCCGGCGACCCGAGCGTTCACATAGTTCGCTGAGACCTGCTTGCCGCCCTCTCGGCCTGCCAGGATCTGTACCTCGTCGAAACCGCGGTCTTCGAGTGCTGCTCCGAGACGGGCGAGGTCGCGGGGGATGAAGGGAAGTGACGAGACCCCGCGCATCTCGTAGTCACTGGCCCCGATGAGTAAAGCTCTGTAACGCCCCATCACACGCCGGTCACTGCTTGAAGACCAACACGATGCCGTGGCTGCGCTGCGCCTGCGCGGTACCGATGAACTGCACGCCACCACTCGCGGTCACCTGGAAGGACAGGTGCGCCTCCCGCAGCGGCAGAGTCCCTCCTTGCGCGGCGGCCTCGGCGAACACCTGCTGCAACGCCTCCACGGCCTCGGCGAGGTTCCTGCGCAAGGGTCCCAGAGGCACCTGGCGCAGTCGCGTCTCGGCGCTTCCACCGCCGAACAGGCCCATGGAATCGTCCCCGTCCTCAAGCTGGTCGTCGTACGACACCCAGAACGGCAGTGCTGGCTCATGGGACGGTTCGACAGCCGAGGTCACGGATCCCCCTAGGTCAGAGAAAGGCAAGCCAACTCTACGAAGACGAAGGGCGGTTCATGGCCTACGCCCGAAAATAGGGAACTGCTTCTTGCCGTCGCAGGGATTGCGGGCTTCGCCTACGCCAGGACGGGCAGGGGGAGCCGCCCCGTTCACCGTGGGCCTGAGCAGCGCCACGGTCGCCCCGCTCCGGCTGGTCGCCAACACGCACAGGCGAAGCACCAGGAAGCGTCCCAAACCGGCGAGGCCGGAGGCGCTCAGGTTGGGGAAGGCCTGATCACGGGGCGGTTCCGTCGTCTAGCTCCGCTTGGCCGTCATCTCCGCCTGCTCCCGTGTCGACCATCCTGTGGCGAATGCTGCCCCCGTCGTCGTGACCGCTCCCGCTGGCGCGCCGAGCGCTGCGGCCAACCCTGCATCCATGAGGCAATCTGGCAGGCGGGGCCTTTAGCCCAGGAAGTCAAGGGCCTTGGTGATCCGGGCTCTCGCGTCCGCGCCGTGCACAGCGATGCGGGACAGTTCTGCGAACGCCTTCAGGTACGTGCGGATCTCGCCGGGGGCCGTGATGTTGACCTCGGCTGTCAGCGTCTCCAACGCCACCTGGGCATCGTCGAAGGCGTAGAAGGCTTCCAGCGGCCACACGGTGCGACGGGCCGTGAAGGGGATGATCCCGAGAGACACATTCGGCCGCGACATGATGTCCAGTAGGTACCGGAGTTGGGCGGTCATCGCCGCGTGGCCGCAGACCCGGTAGTAGAGCACCGTCTCTTCAAGCAGCAGGGCGAAGCGGTGATGGCCTTCATGGACGACGCGGGAGCGGTTCAGGCGCGCCTGTACGGCGTCGGCTACGTCGTCGGGGGTGCCCTGGAAGTCCGTGATGGACCGCAGGAGGCCCGTCGCGTAGTCGGCGGTCTGGAGCATGCCAGGGACCACGTTCGAGGCGTAGACGCGGAAGTGATCCGTGCGCTCGTACAGCGGGACGGTCTTCTCGTGGACGCGCCGCATGCCGTCGTGGTGGATCTGCCGCCATTGCACGTACATGGATTCGGCGGTACGTGAGGCGGCGATCAGGTCCGCTGCCTGATCTTCGGCATCGCATGCCCGGCACCATGCCCGTATGTCGTCGTCGGAGGGGACGGTCTTGGCGCGTGCGATGCGGGACGCCTTCGACTTGTGCCAGCCGCATCGCTGCGCCAGCTCGTACCCGCTCAGCCCCGCGTCCTTCTTGATCTCATCCAGGCGGGTCGCGATGGCCACACGGGCAGCCTGGGCGGTGGACAGCGGGGACGTGGACATGAACTGGCGTACCGGGCTTTCAGATGACGTACTTCTCGTGCGGGACGGCCCGCTCCCAGACAGCGTCGAAGGCGGCCGAGCACAACCGGGCGACCGCCGGCTCTTCGGCCTGGTCGGTGTGGACCCAACGCCCGTCACCGTCAAAGACGTTGAACTGAACGACGCGGTCGTCGAAGAGCCAGAAGTCGTTGCCCGGCAGCGCGAGATCGGACGCCTGCCGCCTGGGCAGCCAGCGGATATCCTCCCCGGCGGCGATGTTGGTGAAGGTGAACGAGTGCTCGTAGCGGATGTACTCGCTGACCGGCTCGGAGACGATCCGAGCGCGGCGTACCACGACGCCCCTGGCCGTTACCTCTTGGACGAGGTCGAGCCACGGGCGCCACCACGATTCACGATCGTCGGGGTTGAGCCGGTGGCCCCGCTTCCATGCCGCGAACCCCTCGTCCTCGTTGGAGACCGCGTACACGTCCCGTGTCTCAAGGTGCACGGCGGAGCGTTCGACGGACCGGATCAGGTCGGCGAAGCTATTCAGGCTTTGCGCCATCAAGTGCCTCCCTCAGCAGCGGGATCATGCGCTGCGGCAGCCGGATCACTCCCTCATGGTCCGGGAGAGGGCTGTCCTGGACTGTCCGGGTGACCGTGTCGGCATCTGCCCGGACACCTTGGATGACGAGATCGTGCGTCGCTTCGTCCACCCACACAGCCGGGCAGCCGTGATCCCCGGACTCCGGATCTTTCCCGACGAACCGTAGACGCATCGCCCCTCCCCATGTCCATTCGGTTGCTTCGGTCGCAGAGCCTCAGCCCTGCGCGGAGGTGCCGTCAAGGGCGCACAGGATCTTGTGCAACCGCGTGCAACTTCGTGGACCGAGCCGTTCCCGACTTCCTACGGTCGTAACCGGGAGCCGAGCGAAGAGTCGGGAGACGCAATGGCCACGAAGCCCAAGACCACCCAGGAGCCACCGGTGGAGCTTCCGATCGGCCTCAACGCATGGCTCTTGGACTGCGTGCCGGTCGCGGACTGCGAGACCTGCCAGTGCGAGTGGCGCAAGCTCAATGGGTGGAAGAGGCGCGGCGACATCGCCCAGGCCGCCAGGGCCGCCTCGAACGTACGCGGTCACGCCGGGGGCGGGCACTCATGACGATGGACATGTGCACCTACCGGGCTGGCCGCGAAGAGGCCACCGACGCGGCGGAGGCCATCCGGGAGGCGCTGGCCGGTCTCGGCTTCCCCGAGAGCATCTGGGGCAGTGTCCGCCCCATGGTCACCCACAGCGGCAAGCCGTACGTGCACCTGGGCATGGTCCGCGCGGACGTGGCCGAACGGATGGCGGAGGCTATGCGGTCTCCGATCGAGTCCGTTGAGTAGGGCCCGCCCGGCCCTGTCTCCAGTGGTGCGGCGGTGCCAAGGCCGGCACGCAGGCGGGGCGGTTCATCCGCTGGGCTTGCGGCCTGCGGCGTTGTGGGGAGCTGATCGTCAGGCCCAACTTCCGTCGACTTCGACCTCACCAAGACCGTCGTGGCGCCCTGCCGTCCGCGCGACGAACCCCTGCGGTGGATGCTCACGAACCCGCGAGCGATGCGCATCACCCGCCAGACGGACAACCTCTGGGCGCGCCTTCTCGACATCCCCCGAGTCCTGACACAACGCTCGTACCTCACACCCGGCGAGCTGCAATTCACCGTCGACGACGACCAGATGTGCCCGGCGAACAACGGGACATGGCATCTGGAGGCAGACGACCCGGTAGTGACGTGCGTTCCGGCCGACGAGACGGCAGATCTGACCATCACGCTCCTGGCGCTCAGTTCTCTCTACTTCGGTGGCATGTCGGTGCACCACCTGGCGAATGCGGGCCACATCACTCCGCACACCGACGGCGCGATCGGACGGCTTGCCCGGATGTTCTGGACCGATCCTGAACCGCACAACTCCTTCGGCTTCTGACAAGGACGATGATCAGCGAGGTCCAGCGGTCGGCTGCTTCGGTTCCCGCAGCCGGGGCGGGTCCAGCCCAGGGCCTGCTTGAACAGCGCTCAGTGTCTCGGCCCGGAGGTGGAAAAGGGTTCGCTGAGTACAGAGCAACGGCGCTAGCGTCCTTGGCTGTGACTTCTGAAGACCCCAAAGACCTGGTTCGGCGTGGGTATGACGCGCTTTCACTGCGTTATGACGAGGCGTACGACTCCGACACGAAGTACCAATCTTGGGTCGCCAGTCTGAACGCGCGGCTTGAGGAAGGCAGCAGAGTGCTGGACCTGGGCTGCGGCAGCGGAGTGCCCGTTGTGCGCGACCTTGCGGCAGCAGGACACCGCGTCACAGGCGTCGACATCAGCGAAGTGCAGATCCGTCGGGCTCAGGAACTCGTACCTCAGGCCGACTTCATCAGGGCCGATGCCACCTCGGTGGACTTCCCGGGCGGATCTTTTGATGCCGTGGTATCCCTCTATGCCTTGATTCACATTCCGCAGGAGGAACAGCTTCCGTTGCTGGAGAAGATCGCGTCGTGGCTGCGGCCCGGCGGCTGGTTTCTGTGCAGCACCGGCCAGCATGAGTGGACCGGCATCGACGAGAACTGGCTGGGCAGCGGGGTCGCCATGTGGTGGAGCCACGCAGATGCCGACACCAACCGGCTCTGGATCACCCGCTCGGGCCTGACGGTCGAGCAGGAGGAACTCATTCCTGAAGAAGGCAGCGAGCATGCGCTGTTCTGGGCACGACGCCCGCTGTGACGGAGCAGACGCCCGCTGTAACGGAGCAAACGAGTAGGAAAGGTCAGCCTGTGGTGGTGCTCTGTCCTCGCATCGCAAGCCCTCAGCGTTGCCAGAACTCGGTTCTGGCACAGATCCGGGGAGCGGTCGCGGAGGGTCACCCCGATGCTGATGCGGTTGGTCACGCGGTCATCAACAACAACGCCGGTTCGAACTGGGCGCCCACGCTTGATCGCTTGACGGAGAAGCCGCGGGTGCGGGTGCCGGGCTGAGACACCATCCGCTTGCCGGGCATCTGGAAATTCAGGGCTCTCCCAGTCGACCGCCTCGACGAGCTGCCCGCGCGTTGAGGCGGTTCGACTGGGAGAACTCTCGCGGGAGCGTCGATACTGGTGACATGACGTCGCCAGACACGTCCCGGGACCCGGTGTCCCCCGTGCCTGTGGCCCCCGTAACCGTCGACGCGCCGGTGGCCATAGCTCGTCCGCTGCTTACGCAGTCCTGGCTCGATCTGACCTTTCTGCACTGGGCTGTCGAGCCGGACGACGTCGCGGGGCTGTTGCCGGCGGGGACCGTGCCGGACACGTGGGGCGGGGTCACGTACGTCGGGCTGGTCGCGTTCCGGATGCACAAGGTCGGGTGGCTTCGGCTGCCGGGAGTGCCCTATCTGGGGTCCTTTCCCGAGACGAACGTCCGGCTGTACTCGGTGGACGCGCACGGGCGGCGTGGTGTCGTCTTCCGTTCGCTCGACGCGTCACGGCTGCTGCCGGTGGCGGTGGGGCGGCTCGGCTTCCGGATGCCGTACCTGTGGTCCCGGATGGAGATCGAGACCAGTACGTACGACGACGGCGGTGATCTCGTCACCTACACCAGTTCCCGGCGGTGGCCCGGGCGGCGTGGGGCGCGGAGTCGGATCGTCGTGCGGGTCGGTGAGCGCATCGACGAGCCGACCGGGCTGGAGCACTTCCTCACCGCGCGCTGGGGGATGCACGGCGCCTTCTTCGGGCGGTCGATGTTCCTGCCCAACGCCCATCCCCGGTGGCCGCTGCACCGGGCCGAGCTGGTGACGTGCGAGGAGGACCTGGTGGTCGCGGCGGGGCTTCCGGCGCCCGTCGGGCCGCCGGTGAGCGTCCTGTACTCACCCAGCGTCCCAGCCCGCTTCGGCCGTCCGGCCCGGCCGGCGGGGATCCCGACGCCCTGACGGGGCCGCTAGCCCCCGGGACTCACGCGTCGCCTTCCGATCCGGGGCGGGGCAGGGCGCTCAGGGCTTCCGGCGGGACGGTGTGGTCGAGGAGGTGGAGGGGCGCCGCGCGGACTCCGGCGGCTTCGGCGGCGTCCCAGTGGGCGAGGGCGCGGGGGAGGTCGACCAGGCCGTGGATCAGGGGCAGTTCCCCGTCGGGGGCGTGGGCGTGGAGGAGGGACTCCAGGCGGCAGGAGGCCAGGGTGCCCGGGATGTGGTGCTGGGTGCGGGCGGTGGCCCGGCCGGTGCGGACCAGGGCCGGGAGGTCCGGCGCCAGGTGCGTCTCGGTGGGGTCCAGGGCCAACAGGCCGCCTCCGACGATCAGTACGTCCTGCTGGTGCTTCATACGGTCCAGGGCCCGCGCCGTGTCGAAACAGTGCGGGAAGGAGTCGTCCACGACGATCGTGCCGGGCCGCAGCCGGTCGACGTCCAGGAGGGTCGTCGGGCCGCCGCTGACCGCCGTGACGATGAGGTCGGCCGAGCCGTACACCTCGGCGGGGAGGGCCCGGCTGCCGGCCGACTCGACGACCCGTACGGCCATGGTGGGGTGGTCGGCCGACACTTCCGTGGCCAGGCGGTGGAGGCGTGGGGCGCTGCCGGGGAGGTCGCACAGCAGGAGCCCGGCCGGTGGGCGGGGGCTGCGGGCCAGGAGCAGGCGTAGGGACGACGTGCCGATGGAACCGCAGCCGACCACGGCCAGGGTGAGGTCGGCGAGGTCGCGGTGGGTGGCGGTGAGCGCGGTGTGGACGGTCTTGACCACGGCGACGGTCGTGGCCGCGTGCCCGGTGGTGAGGGTCGTGGTGGTGGGGGTGGTGGGAGTGGTTGGGGTGCTCGTGGTGGTTGGGGTGGTCTGGGGGGCCGGAGAGGTCTCGCGCAGTACGTCGTAGCCGTAGCCCGTCAGCGACGGGATCATGCCGGCCAGCGAGACGCAGCGGGCGCCGAGCGACGCGGCGTGCTCCACGGCCCGCGCGGTCAGGCCGGCCAGCTCGGTCACGCCGGCCGGGCCGGTCAGTTCGTCGGCGAACAGGGGGAGCGAGAGGAAACCGGATCTGCCCAGGGGCGTGGTGACGCTCTCCAGGAGTCTGGCCCGGCCGTCCGGGAAGAGGAGGGCGCGGATCTGTTCCCGGCTCGGGGCCGCGTGTGGGGGGAGGCCGGCGAAGGCGGAGAGGTGGTGCGGGGCGGGGAGGTAGCCGATGAGGGCGGCGTCGAGGGGAGGGAACGGGCTCGGGGCGTCCTCGTGTGAGGCGTCCGTCAGCTGGCTGATCAACTCGTCTGCGAACGAGGTGAGTTGGCCGGACGTGAGGGCGCTCGCCGCAGCGCGGGCCGTGATGCGCAGGCCTTGGCCGTCCGGGGACGGGCGTACCGCCAGGAACACGTCGGTGCCGACCGGTGGTGGCGCGAGCGCGGTGTCGGTGTCGTCGGCGCGGAGGGTCAGGGTGGTGTCCGGGGCTCCGCCGAGGGAGGTGAAGTCGAGGAACGTGAAGAAGAACTGGGCGGTACGGGGCAGGCCTTGGGCCGTACGGAGGTCCAGGGGGCCGGCGGTGCGGGCCGCGATCGTCTCGGCGGCGATACGGCGCAGGTCCGCGCCGAAGCCGGTGTCGGGGGCGGCGGGGAGGAGAGCCGGGCGCAGCGCCACCGCCTCGGCGAACGGGCCGAAGACGCGGTGCGCTTCCGGTGTCGTCTCGTCCCGGCCGGTGACGGCCAGGCCGAGGACCAGGTCGCGTTGGCCGGTGAGGGTGGCGAGGGCGCGGTAGTACGCGGTGAGGAGCGGGGCGTACAGCGTGGTGTCGGCGGTCCGGGCGAGGCGGCGCAGGGCTCGGGTGCGGTCCGCGTCGAGGGCGAGGGTGGTGGTGTGGAAGCCGGGGGAGCCCGTACCTGTGCCGTTGGGGTGGGGTGCGCGCAGGGAGGGCGGGGTGTACGGGGTGTGGTGGCGGGCGCGGTACTCCTCGGTCTGGGGGTCCGCGTCCTGTCGGTTCGGGGCCTGTCGGCCCGAGGGCCGGTGGAGGACGTGGTCGCGGAAGGTGGAGCGCAGGGGCTCCAGGCCGAGGGCCAGGCCGCGTTCGAAACGGCCGTACACGGTGAGGAGTTCGCGGGTGAGGAGGGCCGCGCTGTAGCCGTCGCCGATGAGGTGGTGGGCGTGGACGAGGAGGACGTGCTCGTCGGGGGCGACGGCGAACAGGCGCAGACGCAGCAGGGGCCAGGCCCAGGGTTCGAAACGGCGGTTCGCTTCCTCCGCCACCCGTTCCTCCAGCTGGTCGGGGTGGGTCAGGGTCTCCGTCTCGACGGGGAGTCGTAGCGAGTCGGGGAGTTCCTGCTGTACGGGTGGGCGGGCGCCGGCCGGGAAGACCGTGCGGAGCATCGGGTGCCGGGCCAGGAGGACGTCGACGGAGCGTTGGAACAGGTCCGGGTTCAAGGGGCCGTGGATGCGGAAGCGGGCCAGCCAGGCGGGGTTGGTTCCGGTCGCGATGGCGTCGGCGAGGAGGAAGCCCTGTTGGGAGGGGGTGAGGGGGTACGGGCTGAGGGGATCGAGGGCGGCTGCTGGTTCGGGGGCCTGAGTCTCGGTCGGGCCAGCGGCGGTTGCGGCTGTCGCGGCGGTTACGGCGGTTGCGGCTGTCGCGGAGGCGGCGGTGGCGGCGGCGTCGATGGCTGCCGCCAGGGCGGTGAGGGTGCGGTGTGCGTAGACGGCGGTGGGGCGGGGCAGTGCGGGGCGTTCGTGGCGTAGGCGGGAGAACAGTTCCAGCACGGTGAGGGAGTCGCCGCCGAGCGTGAAGAAGTCGTCCTCCTGGTGGATCTCGGGCTCCGGGACATCCAGCAGTTCGGACCATGCGCGTGCCAGCAGGCGTTCGGTCGGGGACGTGGGCGGGGTGCGCGGGTGCTCGTGCCGGGGCTCGGTGTCCGTGTCCGCCCCGGCCTCGCTGCGGGGAACGAGTCGGTTGCGGTCGATCTTGCCCGTGCCGGTCAGGGGGAGGGCCGGGAGGGAGTGGACGCGGGCGGGGAGCATGTACGGGGGCAGGGTGCGGGCGAGGAAGGCGCGCACCTCGCGGGGGTCGGGGGCGTGCGTGCCGGCCCGGGGCTCGACGTAGGCCACGAGCCGTCCGTCGCGCAGGAGTACGGCGGCGCGGGCCAGGCCGGGGTGGGCGAGAAGGGCGGCCTCGACCTCGCCGAGTTCCACGCGGTGGCCCCGGACCTTCACCTGGTCGTCGAGCCGGCCCAGGAACTCCAGTACCCCGTCGGCCATACGGCGGACACGGTCGCCGCTGCGGTACCAACGGCGGCCGTCGCGTTCGGTGAAGGCGGCGGCGGTGAGGTGGGGGTCGCCCAGGTAGCCGGGGGTGAGGCCGGTTCCGGCGATGAGGAGTTCGCCGGATTCGCCGGGGGCGCAGGGGCGTCCGTGGGCGTCGACCACGGCCAGCTCGGTGCCGGCGACCGGTCGGCCGATGGGGAGCTGGCGTACGTCGTCGGCCGGGCGGGTGTCAATGATGTGGCAGGTGGCGTTGATAGTGGCCTCGGTGGGGCCGTAGAGGTTGGCGACCCGGTGGTGGCCGTTGCCGGCACCGCTGCTTCCGGTGTCGGTGTCGGTGGTCAGGAGGTCGAACCAGCGGCGTACGTGGGCGGCGGGCAGGGCCTCGCCGCCCACGTGGACCCAGCGCAGTGCGGAGAGGTCGGGGGCCGTGCCGCCCTGCCGGGCGCGTTCCTCGGCGGCGGTCAGCAGGCGTTCCCACAGCGTCGGCACCGAGCTCCACACCGTGATCCGGTCCGCCACGACCCGGTCGAGCAGGGCCTCGGGGTCGCGCAACAGGTCCCGCGAGAGGGTGTGCACCGTGGCGCCGACCAGCAGTGGGGCCAGCAACTGCCGCACGGAGGCGTCGAAACAGACCGAGGCGGTCTGCGCCAGCCGGTCGCCCGGGCCGTAGCCGAAGGTGGCCAGCGACCAGTCGAGGTAGTTCGTCATCGACCGGTGGGTGATGGGGACGGCCTTGGGACGGCCCGTCGAGCCGGAGGTGAAGATGACGTAGGCGATGGCTTCGGGATCGGGATCGGGATCGAGATTGGGATCGGGATCGGGATCGAGGGCGGTGCCGGGGGCGGGTTTCCGGGGGGTGGGCTGTCGCACGGTCACCGGTGTGACGCCGTCCAGGTCGGCGGCCGCCGCGAGCGTCGACGTGTCGCAGACCAGGACGCGGACTCCCGTACGGGCCAACTGGTCACTGTGCCGGGCGGCGGGGTGGGTGGCGTCGAGCGGTACCCAGCCGGCGCCCGCACGCAGGATGCCGACGACTCCGGTGACCGTGTCCGTGCCGCCCGGTTCGGTGAGGAGACCGACGAGGTCGCCGGGGCGTACGCCGTGGGCGCGCAGCCGGGCGGCGAGGGCGGCGGAGGCGGTGTCCAGGGCGGCGTAGGTGAGTGTGGCCGCGCCGGTGTCGACGGCGACGGACCGGGGCGTGGCGCGGAACTGGGCGCTCAGCCGGTCCACGATCCCACGGCCGGTTGTGTCGGGAGCCGTGACGCAGGCGCGCAGTTCGTCGACGTACTCGTCGGCGAGGCGGCGTACGGTCTCGGGGCGGAACAGGTGGGCCGGGTGGTTCCACGACAGGCGCAGGGCCGCGTCGGCCTCCCAGCAGAGCAGGCCGAGACGGGTGGCGGCGGAGGCGGTGGCCGCGGCCGTCGGGGTGACGGTGACCGGCCAGTCGGGGCCGTGGACCACCGGGAAGCGGGCGAAGCTGAACCCTGCCTCGGCCACCGTGCGCGGCGCCGGGCCGGTGGTGGGGCGTATCTCGGACAGCAGTCGGGCGAAGTCGGTGCTGTCCAGGGTCGCGTGGGCCTCGGCCTCCCGCCAGATCCGCCGCAGCCGGTCGGCGAGCGCGGTGACCGGTTCGGCGGGGTCGACGTCCACGAACACCGGCAGGGTGTCGGCCAGCGGCCCCACCAGCCGGTCGATGCCGGCGATCGGCAACTCCCGCCGCGCCCGCGCCACATTGACCGAGACGCCCCGCCGCCCGCTCCACCGCGCGAGACAACGTCCGTACGCCGCCAGCAACAGGTGGAACAACGACACGCCGTGCCGCGCGGCGGTCTCCCGGAGCGCGGCGGTCAGCGCCGCGTCGATGCCGGTGCGGTGGTGGAGGAGGGGCGGGGCCGGGGGCGCTTCGGGGTCGCCGTCGTACGGCAGGGCGAAGGGCATGGGTGTGGGCGCGGACGCGGGCGCGGGCGCGGGCGTCGGGGTGTGGTCGGTCAGACGGTCGCGCCAGTACCGCTGGTCCCGTGCGTAGGCCGGGGACCGGCGTTCGGCGTGCACCGCGTCCGCGTAGTCGGCGAACTGGCATGGCGGGGTGGGGAGTTCGGGTCTCTCGTCTCCATCCACCAGCGCCGTGTAGAGCGACCACAGCTCCTCGGCGAGGAGTTTGAGGCTGAAACCGTCCGCGGCGGCGTGATGGACGACCAGGAGCAGGTGGGCGAGGTCCGCGTCCTCACGGTCGTGGACGAGGACGGCCCGTACGGGGTCCTCGGTCCTCAGGTCGAACGGGCGGTTGCACAGGTCCCGTTCCAGGCGGGGCAGGTCGTGGCTTTCCTGTACGTCGTACCAGCGAGGTGCCGTGTCCACGGGGCCGGCGGGCGCGGCGTACTGGCGCGGTCGTGCGCCGCCGTCATCGGTGACGCGCATCCGCAGCATGGGGTGGCGGGCGGCGAGGTGGGCGAGGGCTCGGCCGAGGAGGGCGGTGTCGAGGGGGCCGCTGATGCTCTGGCGTACGTAGCCGTAGGCGGTGATGCCCTCGTGAAGGGATTCGGTGGTGTGGAAGGCGAGTTGGAGTTGGGTGAGGGGGAGAGGGGCTTGGTCGGTCGGTGTCGTGGGGGCGGTGCCCGGAGTCGCTGGGGCGGTGTGGGTGGCGGTGGTCAGATGGGTGGCCAGTTCGCCGATCGTGCGGTGTTCGAAGAGGAGCGTGGCCGGCAGGGGCAGGCCGAGTTCGCGTTCCAGGCGGCGGGCCAGGTCGACGGCGCTCAGGGAGTCCAGGCCGAGGGTGAGGAACTGTTCGTCGTCGCCGATGTCCTGTGGGGCACGGTGCAGGGCGTCGGCCAGGAGGCTGCGTATGACGGTGGTGACCTGGGACGGCGGAATGGTGGTGAGGGGGGTGCTGGGGGTGCTTGGGGCGATCGGCTCGCTCGGGTCGTCGCGTCGGCCGGTCTTGCGGAGGTGAGCGGTCGGGAGGTTCGCCTGCGTGGAGTCGGATGCGGGGGCCGGGAAGGCGCTCATGCCCGCCACCAGTACGTGCGCCGCGTCCAGGCCGACGGCCGCGTGCAGACCGGCCAGGGCGGCCCGCGCGGTCATGGGGGTGAGCGTGGTGGGCGTGGTGCGTGTCGTGGGTGCGGCGAGTGCGTCGGGTACGGGTTCGTGCGAGCGGAGTCGGGGCTGTGGGCCCGCCCCGCTCGCCAGGCCCGTGTCGGCGACGGGGCCGAGGGCGATCGACTGCCAGGGGCGGCCCGCGGCGCGTTCCGCGGTGGCGAAGGCGTCGAGGAAGGAGTTGGCGGCGGCGTAGTCGCCGAGGGCGCCGGCCAGGCCGGGCAGTACGGCGGAGACGGAGGAGAAGGCGACGCAGTGGGCGCCCTCCTGGCCGTGCCTGCGCAGGGCCTCGGCGAGCAGCGTCGTGCCGCGCACCTTGGCGGCCAGTACGCCCTCGATCTCGTCGTCCGGCTTGCCGCGCAGGCTGCCGGGGCGGGCCGTACCCGCCGCGTGGAACACCGCGTCCAGCGGTGGCAGGCCGGCGATGAGGTCGTCGACGTCGGCCGCGTCGCTGATGTCGGCCGCCTGGTAGCGGGCGTGGGCGCCGAGGGCGCGTAGTGCGGTGAGCAGGGCGCGGGGTGGAGTGACCGTGCGGCCGGTCAGGACGAGGGAGGGGGCGCCCCGCTCCGCGAGGTCCCGGGCGAGCGCCGAGCCGAGCCCGCCCGCACCGCCGGTGATCAGGTAGGTGCCGTTCGGAGGGAGGGGAGTGGGGGTTCTCGGGGTCCCGGTCTCGTTCGTCGGTGTGGCCGTGCGGGTGAGTCGGCGGCCTGTTCGCCAGGCGACGGTGCCGGCCGCGACGGTGCCGGCCGCAGTGGTGCCGGATGCGATGGTGGAGCACAACTCGCTTGTCAGCGCGTCGAGTTGCAGGTGCAGGGGGTCCTGGGACGTCAGGTCGACGCTCAGGGAGGAGAGGCCTGGGTGTTCCTCGGGGAGGGCGAGGGCGAAGCCGTGCAGGAGGGCCTGGGCGGGGCGGGGGCGGGCGGGGCGGTCGCCGCCGCCGGTGCTGTACGCGTCCTCTGTGACGAGGAGCAGTCGGCCGGGGCTCGGGTCGAGCGAGGGCAGCACCTCACGCAGGGCGGAGACGGCCGCGCTGGTCTCCGACGCGGGGCCCGTGGCGTCACCGGCGAACCACACGACGGTCTCCGGAGCGGCCGTCCGCGAGCCCTCGTGCGGCGCCGGCCCCACCACTGTCACTCCACGCCCGGTGAGCCGGTCGGTGAGGGCCCGGCGAAGTGGCGTGTCGGCGCCGGTGAGGCATACGACACGGGGGCCGGGCGCGGCGGTCAGCGGGGCGTCGCGCCAGAGGAGGGGCTGCGGGGTGGGTGGCAGGTCGCCGCCGGGGGAGGTGAGCGTCGTACCGGATGCGGATGCGGATGTGGACGTCGGATCGGGCGCGGATGCCGTACTGGACCCGGGCGCCGTGGTGAGCCGCTCCGGCCAGTGGCGGCGGCGCTGGAAGGGGTACGTGGGGACGGGCACCCGTCGCCGTACCGTGCTGCGTGCCGGCGACGTCGCGGCCAGCGGGACGCCACGGGCCCAGAGCCGCCCGACCGTCTCGAGCAACGCCCCGGCGCCCGCTACGGCCCCGGCTTGCGTGACCTGCACGGTGGACGGCACGAGGCCGGGATCGTGACCGGGGCCGGGATCGCGACCGAGGCCGGGATCGCGACCGGGGCCGGGCCGTGCGGCGGCCACCGCGTGGATCGGGCCAGAGAGGGAGGCACCGGGGCCGAGTTCGACGAACGTGTCGTAGCCGTCGTCGAGGAGCCGGGCGATGGCGGTGCCGAAGCGGACGGGGCGGACGGCGTGGTCGCGCCAGTAACCGGAGCCGGAGGTCAGGTCCGGGCCCCACTGGCCCGTGACGGTGCTCAGCATCGGCACGGTCGCCGGGTGGACGGTCAGGGCCTTCGCGGCGTTGTGGAGGGGGTCGAGCACCGGGGTCACCATGGGGGAGTGGAAGGCGTGCGAGACGCGGAGGCGACGGGCGGCCACGCCTCGGGCGGTGAGGGCGGCGACCGCACGGTCCACGGCCTCCGGCTCACCCGACAGCACCACCTGCGAGGGCGAGTTGACGGCGGCCACACAGAGGATGCCGCCGGACGCGGAGAGGCCGGCGAGGTCGGAGAGGACAGCGGCGACGGTGTGCTCGTCCGCCCGTACGGCCGCCATCGCACCCGGCGCGGCGAGCCCGCCCATCAGGCGCCCGCGTTCGGCGGCGAAACCGACCGCCTCGGCCAGGGGCAGGGCCCCGGCGACGCACGCGGCGGTGATCTCGCCGACGCTGTGCCCCACGACGGCGTCCGGCGTGACACCCCACGCGGCCAACTGCGCGGCCAGCGCCGCCCCGAACGCGACCAGCAGCGGCTGCGTCACCTCCGTGCGGGCCAGGTCGGCGGGGGCGGCGTCCTCGTCCAGACACCAGGCGGCCAGGGAACGGCCGAGCACCGGCCCGGTGAGGGACGAGGCCTCCTCCAGGACGTCACGGAACACGGCCGCCGAGTGGTACAAATCCCTCCCGGCACCCGGTCTTTGAGCCCCCTGCCCAGGCAACACGAACACCGTGCGGGGGCGGACCCGTACGGGTTCCGGCGCCGCCTCGCCGGCGAGGCTTCCGGAGGGCGCGGCCGAGCGCACGGCTGCCGCCGCTTCGAGCCGCTCGGCGAGGTCGCCCTGCGCCACCACGGCCAACCGGTACGGCCCTTCGTCCCGGGCGGTGTTGACGGTGGCGCACACCTCGCCCTCGTCCAGCTCGGGGTGGGCCCGCAGATGCGCGGCCAACTCGGCGGCGGCGACGCGCAGCGCGTCACCGGTGCGCGCGGACAGGGTCAGGAGGTGCGGGCCACGGGCGGCGGTGCCGTCCGCCACCATCCCTGTGTCGGCCGCTACCTTCCCCGTGTCGGCCGCCACCATCCCCTCGGCCACCCCCGCCCCCGCTTCCCTCGGCGCCTCCTCCAGAACCGCGTGCGCGTTCGTGCCGCCGAAGCCGAAGGAGTTGACGCCGGCGATCAGGGGGCGGCCCTCGGTGCCCTCCCCGTCGGTCCAGGGCTCGTGCTCGGTGACGAGGCGGAAGCCGGGTGCGACGCGTTCGAGGAAGGGCGCGGGTGGGGTGGTGTGGAGGGACGGCGGGAGTTGGCGGTGCGAGAGGGCGAGGACGACCTTGACGAGGGAGGGCATGCCGGCCGCGTTGAGGAGGTGCCCCAGGTTCGACTTGACCGAGCCGAGCCGGCGCGGGACCTCGTCGGGCCGTGGCGGGAACGCCTGCCCGAGCGACTGCGCCTCGACGGGGTCACCGATCGGCGTGCCCGTGCCGTGCGCCTCGACGTACGACACGTCGGCGGGGTCGACGCCGCACTCCGCGTACGCCCGGCCGATCACCTCGCGCTGGCCGCGCGGGGTGGGCGCGAGGAGGCCGAGCGAGCGGCCGTCGTTGTTGACCGCCGTGCCGCGTACGAGGGCGAGGACCGGGTCGTGGGCGGTGCGGGCGTCGGCGAGGCGGGCGAGCACGATCGCCGCGCCGCCCTCCCCCGGCACAAAACCGTCCGCGTCGGCGCCGAACGCGCGGCACCGGCCCGTCGGCGACAGGGCGCCCGTGGCTTCGAGGAGGCGGTGGCCGGTCGGGGTCAGGCCCAGGTTGACGCCGCCGACCACGGCGAGGTCGCACTCGCCGGAGAGCAGGCTGCGGCGGGCCAGGTGCAGGGCGACGAGGGCGGAGGAGCAGGCGGTGTCGACGGCCAGGGCGGGGCCGTTCAGGTCCAGCACCTGGGAGACGCGGGCGGCGATCAGGTTGGGGAGGTTGCCGGTGAGCGCGGCCGGGTGGCGGGCGAGGTCCCCGTCGGCGGCCTCGGCGAGGATCTCGCGGTAGCCGCTGTCGCCGGTGGCCGCGAAGACCCCCACCCTGCGGCCGGCCCGCCGGGGGCCCGCGTACCCGGCCCGCTCCAACGCCTCGTGCGCCAGCTCCAGAAAGATCCGCGCCTGCGGGTCGGTCGCCCGTGCCTCCGCGTCGTCCATACCGAAGAACACGGCGTCGAACCCCGCCGGCTCGGCAAGGAAGGCCCCGGCCCGGCCGACCGGGCCGGACCGGTCCCCCCACCGCCCCTCGGGCACACCGCCGACCGCCTCCCGCCCGGCGGCGAGCAACTCCCAGAACCCTTCAGCACTCCCGACCCCGGGAAACCGACAGGCCACCGACAGAACAGCGAGGGGATCAGCGACGGGACCAGCGACGGGACGAGCTTCGGTACCGTCGGCGGCGTCCGCGAGGGCCGCAGGCCCTTGAGGGGCGCGGGGAACTGCGCGATCAGCCACGACGTGCCGGCGGTGGCCACCGGACAGCTCCTCCCGAGCTGTCAGGCGCCCGCCCGCACCCGCGCCCGAAGCCGAACCCGCACCCGCACCCGCACCCGCCTCCCCCTCCCCCAACAGCCCGACCACATACCCGGCCAGCCCCGCCACCGTGTCGTGATCCCGCAGAACCCTCGGCTCCACCGTCACGGAGAACGTGTCCTCCAACCCCGCAAGCACCGCCATCGCCTTCAGCGACGACCCCCCGAGATCGAAGAACCGCTCCCCGAGCCCGACTTCGGACTCCGGAAGCTCCAGAGCACGCGCCCAGACCCCTCGTACCGTCCCCTGAACCTCGCGCAGCGACCGCGGGGCCACACCCGCACCCTCCACTGTTCCGGCCGTCGCCCCCGTCGCCCCCGTCGCCCCCGTCGCCCCCGTCGCCCCCGTTGCCCCTGTCGCCCCCGGCGTCGCCGTCGCGGCGTCACCCCACCGGTCCTCGACCACCCCGTACTCCCCGGCCTCGAAGCGCGCACGCATCACGCCCCGGCGCAGTTTTCCGCTGGTCGTACGCGCGAACGCCCCCGGCGGCAACGGCAGCACCCGTACGTCGTCATGGCCGAGAACCTCCCGCAGTCGCCCGGCGGCGGCCCGGACCACCGGCGCGCCGGTCGCCCGCTCGGCCCGCGCCCACTGCACGAACGCGACGACCCGCTCGCCCCCGCCGTCCGGATCGGTGGACCCCACGACCGCCACGGCCCCCGGCGGCAGCCCCGGCGTCGCCGCGACCGTCTCCTCCAGGTCCGACGCGTGGAACGTACGGCTGTTGACGAACACCACGTCCTTGTGGCGCCCGGTGACACACAGCCGCCCGTCCCGCACGAAGCCCAGGTCGCCGGTACGCAGCCACCCGTCACCCCCGAACGCGTCCGCGCTCGCCTCGGGCGTCCGGTGGTACCCCCGCCCCAACTGCGGCCCCCGCACCTCCACATGCCCGACCCGCGCCTCGCCCAGCGCGGCCGAAGCACTCCGCCGCCCGTCGGTGATCCGGACCTCGCAGCCTTCCACAGGGCGCCCCAGGTCCATCAACTCCACCGCGTGCGGCCCCGGTTGGGCATCGACCACATACCCCCGGCCGAGCGCGTCCCGGTCCAGCACCAGTGGCGTGGCGATCTCGCCCAGCGGCGGTACGGTCACGGCGAGCGTGGCCTCGGCCAGGCCGTACACCGGCAGCGGGGCGCGCGGGTCCAGCCCCGCCGGTGCGGTCCGGGCCGTGAACTCCCGCCAGACACGCGGGGCGATGGGCTCGGCGCCGACGAGCATGAGGCGTACGTGGCTCAGGTCCAGGCCCGCGAGCGCGGCGGCCGGGACGCGGCGTACCGCGAGGGCGAGGGCGAAGTTGGCGGCCGAGAGGAGGGTCGCGCGGTGGCGGGCGACGGCCTCGAACCACAGGGCCGGGCGCTTGGCGAAGGACAGCGGTTCGATGCGTACCTGCTTCAGGCGCGCGGCCATGGGGACGAGATGCGTGCCGATGAGACCCATGTCGTGGAAGTACGGCATCCAGGTCGCGATCACGTCGTCGGCGGTGATGGCCGTCGCGGCGCGGATCTGGCGGAGGTTGGCGAGGACGCCGGCGTGGGTCAGTTCCACGCCCTTGGGGGCGCCGGTGCTGCCGGAGGAGAACTGGAGGAAGGCGACGTCCTGGGGGGAGGCGCGGTGGAGCCGCCCGGGCGGCCGGCCCTCCCGGAGCTCGTCCAGCCGCAACACCCGTATCTCGCCGTCGAGCTGATCCTCAGCTGTGGTGCCTTCCAGGACGGCGGCTGCCGCTGCCGCCCCGTCCACGAGCACGGGCGGTCCGCCCAGGAGTTCCCGGACAGGGCCGATCCGGCGCGGCTCCGGGGCCAGGGGTACGGGCACGGCGCCCGCCGCCAGCGCGCCCCAGAACATCGGCTGGAAGGTGTCGCCCCGGTCGGCGACCAGCGGCAGCGGGGTGCCCGGTGTCACGCCCGCCGCGAGGAGGCCGCCGGCCACGCGCAGCGCGTCGTCCCGGAGTTCGGCGAAGGTGACCGTGTGCTCGGCGCCGTCGCCCCGGACGTGAACGACGGTCTGACCGGGGGCCTCCCGCGCCGCCGCGAGCAGCACGTCCAGCAGCGTCGACTCCGCTGCGCCGGTCATACCTTCATTCGATCTCTCCACCGTGCGGACCTTACAAGTCGGCCCTACGGAAGACCCACCGCCGCAGAACGCCAGCGTGTCCCCCGTCCGGGTGGCCGCCTAGCATGCCGAGCCATGGCGATGTTCGTGCACCTGACCTCGGCGGCCAACGCGCCGCGCATCCGGCGGGCCGGAGTCCGCGCGACCGCTCACGGGCAGGGCGGGGCGCGCGGCGTCTACTGCTTCCCGGTGCTGCCGTCGTACACCCTCACCCACCAGTGGCTGCGTGAACTGGGCCGGTTCGGCAGCAGGGGCGGGCTCGTGGCCGTGCATGTGCGGCTGGACGACGCCGAGGAGGTGCTGGTCGGCCGGTACACGGACCGTGCGCGGGGCGGGCAGGACAGTGTCACCGCGGCCGAGGCGGTGCGGCGGATCTCGGCGACGGCCGACCCGCGGGGGTGGGAGGTGTTCGTGCCCCGGGCGATCCGGCCGCGCGAGGTGCACCGGGTGCGGCCGGCACCGCAGGTGGTGGGGTGGCGGTATCTGCCGGACGCGCACGGCACCCGGCCCTGCACCTGTTTCGGGTGCCGGGTGCGCGGCGGGTACGGGGCGCGGCGCCTGCGCGAGCGGCTCCCGCACCCGCTGGACGGTCCGCCGCCGCCCGCCCGGACCCTGCTCGCCCGGATCGACGCGGCCGGTGACCCCGGTGACCCGGTCACCCTCCGGGAGGCCCTGCACTGGTTCGGCATGCGCCGCCGGGGACCCCTCGACCGGCTGGCCCGCCTCTCCACCCACCCCGACCCGGGCGTCCGCGAGGACCTGGTCTGGGCGGTCTCCCACTGGTCCACCCCCGGCGTCACCGACCTGCTCGACCACCTCGCCGCCGACCCCCATCCGGAGGTGCGGGACGCGGTGGAAGCGGTGCGTGAGGGGTAGCCCACCCATGCGGACCCCTGGTGACCAGCCCCCTGGTGACCAAACCCCCTGGTGACCAGCCCTTTCCCCATTCAGCCCCTAGGCCACCGGAGCCCCGGGCCCCTGGCTCGACGGAGTCGGCGTCCCGGACTGCGGCGGGCTCGGATACGGCTTCCTCGCCATGGACGTCAGGCCGACCCCCAGCAGCACGAGGGCCGGCCCGTACATGGGTGTGGACCCCCACAGGCTCAGCAGGCCCCCGGAGCAGGTCGCGGCCCCGCCCGCTCCCCACCACCTCGGCCGGGGGAGTGTCCGCAGACCGAGCACCGGCACGAGGATCCGGCCGCTGGCCAGCGCGGTGAGACCGAGGACGAGCAGACCGGCGAAGAACACGGTCAGGGCCACCTTGATCGCGAACACGGGTCCTCCTTCCGGGTCCACCATCTGACGCGACCCGGCCAACAGAGAACCCGCCGGGGGCAAGGGCGGGGCAAAAGATCGCTGCCGTACGGGGGAGGGGGCGGCCGAAACGGCTCACCCCGACCCCTCACCCAGCCTACTCAAGCCCCGTCCACTCAACCCCCGTCTACGTCCAGCTGTGCGCCACGTCCACCACCAGCCGGTCCGGCAGCTGGAGTACCCGGAACGGGAGGCGGGCTCGGACGCCGAGGCCTATCTGGGTCTCGCCCTCGAAGCTGCCGGCGAAGCGGGTGTCGCGGAAGGTGCGGTAGCCGGAGATGTCGACGCCGGGCAGGGGTGCGGCCACCTCGCCCGGGTACGCGACCCCGCCGGTCTCGGGGTCGTAGCTCGGCGCGGCGACCCGGATCTCGAGGATGGCCCCGCCGCGCACCGCGATGGGGTCGCCGGAGCCGGCCTGGTGGAGCCGGTCGACGTACTGGACGTAGTAGCCGACGCGGTCACCGCCGTCGGGGACGTCGAACACGATGCGGTCGTAGCAGTCGTGCCGGCCGGTCCTGATGTCCGACAGCGGCACGGCACCGCTGTCGGGGCTGCCCTTGACGCCGCTGCCCCAGCCCGTCGGGCAGGCTGTGGCGCCGCGCGCGGCGCCTCCCGGCGCGGCGCTCGCGGTGGCCGCCGCCGTCCCGATCGCGGTCCCCGCGAGCGCGAGTGCCGCCAACGCGGCTCCGATTCGTCGCATGTCGCCCCCCTTGGTGACACAACGCCGATGTGGCGCTGATATCGGATGAGACAGGCGGGTATGGCGGAAGGTTGTACTCCGGGCGTCGCGAAATCGCCCCGGGGCGGTGACAGCGGGCCGGGAACCGGCGGCTACTTCTGGGCCACGGGCGAGCCGCTTCGTTCCGGGCGGTGGCGGCGGGACGCCGGGGCGGGGGAGGGGACCTTGCGCAGGAGCGGGGTCGTGGTGGCGCGTCCGGTGGTGCCCGGGCCGCCGCCGGGCGGCCTGGTCACGTACTGGCTGTGCAGGCTGTCGTCGATCCGGCAGAGGACTCCGGTGGTGCGGCCGGGCGGAGCGGTCGGGTCGAGCTTGGCGGTGAAGGCGGCCAGGCGGTCGTAGAGGGTCCTGCTGCGGGCGCCGTTGGCGGTGGCCTCGGCGGTGGTGGCCTCGCGGAGGGCGTCGAGGAGGAGGACGAGGTTGTGGCCGGAGACCAGGACGTCCTGCATGCCGCCGTCCGCCTTGGTGATCCGGCCCGGCGGCAGGTTGGGGTCGGCCGTGAAGCGGGCCGCCTTGGTCGCGCCGGGGCCGACGCGGTCGTACGGGTCGCGGGTGCTCTGGGTCCAGCCGGGCTCCCAGATGCCGAACGCCGTGCGGGCCAGGAAGGTCCAGGTGTCCTCGTGGCAGCGCAGCGTGAGGTACGAGACGCCGGCCGCGCGCCGGAGCGTGCCGTTGTGCTGGTCGAGGGCGACCCGGTTCGCGGCGAGGGCGGCCCGCAGGACCGTGCGGTCCTCCTCCCGCCAGCGTCGTTCCTGCTCACCACGCTGGACCAGCAGATCACGTTTGACCTGCTGGTTCTTCGCGTACTGCTCGACGAACGTCTTGAGCGACGCTGCGAGCGACGTGGTGAATGCCTTGCACATCTTGAACATGGCGCCTGCTGAGGTCGGGCCGGACATCCTGGTGGCGCGACATCCTGGTGTCGCAGCGGCCCAACGACGTTCATCAGATCTTGGTCACGCCGAGTGCCCTTTCCGTGACCTCGTCAGCGGCTGGATACGGGTGCCGAAGTTCTCGATCGAGGGGGCCCTCCAGGAAGTCGTTCCGTGACCATCCGTCAACTCGATTCGCAGGCAGTCTTGTTGGGGTGTACCCGGCAGGCAGGACGGCGCGGGGGAGCCGCTGTGGAATTCCTGTGGCGGACTGCCTTACGTGTGGGTAGAACGTTAGGGTCGCCCCTATGAACGCACGGCTGGCCCTGCTCAGCACGGTGGATCCCGGTGTCGCGGAGAGCGAGGTCTTCCGGCTGGCGCTCCAGCACGCGGTCGGTGAACTCGGCGCCCTCGGCGGGATGATCCATCTGAGGGGCCCCATGTCCGCCCTGCGTCTGGTGTCGGTCACGGGCCTCCCGCCCGCCCTCACCCGCCCCTGGGAGATCATCGACCAGGAAGGCCCGCTGCCCCCGGCCCGCGCCCTGCACCAGGGCAGCGGACGGTGGTCGCCGCTGGGGTCCATGGCCATCGCCTGGCCCGGCACCGGCCTGGCCGCCCTGCCCGTCTCCTGCGGGGACCGCACGATCGGCGCGCTCACCGTCCTCACCGGCGACCGGGGCGAACCCACCGGCGAGGAGTGGGACTTCCTGCGGGCGCTCGTCGACTGGATCCAGGACCGCATGGCGCAGGCGCCGTCGGCGTCGGCCCCCGCACAGTCCGAGCCGAACGGCGAGCGGCTGCGGCAGGCCCTGCAGCAGGTCAGCGTCGGCTCCTGGGACTGGGACATCCGCACCGGCGAACTGAGCTGGGACGAGGCCGCCCTGGAGCTCTACGGCACCCGGCGGGCCGATTTCACCGGCAAGATCGAGAACTGGATGCGGATCGTCCACCCCGACGACCTCGCTCCCACCCTGGCCGCGGCGCAGCAGGCGATCCGCGACCACACCGTGTACGAGGCGGAGTACCGCGTACGGCGCCTGGACGGCACGTGGGGCTGGACGCATGCCCGCGGCCGGGCCACCTACGACGAGCACGGCGACCCCCTCCGGATGATCGGCTTCGGCTGGGAGAGCAACGAGTCGCGGTCCGCCCGCGACGCGCTCGGCCGAGCCCTGCGCCACATGAGCGAAGGTTTCCTCGCCGTCGACGACGACTGGCGGATCACCTTCGCCAACCTGGAGGCGGAACGCACCCTCGGCCTCTCCGAGGAGGAACTGTTCGGCCGCGCCCTGTGGGACCTGCCGTACGCCCACCGGATACCCGGGATGGAGAAGCGCTGCCGGGAGGCCGCCGCGCGGGAGAAGCCCTGCGAGTTCGACGTCCACCTGCCGGACCTGGACCGTCTGTGCCATCTGCGGCTGGTGCCGGGGCTCGGCGGGCGCACCCTCTACTTCACCGACGTCACCGAGCGGCGCCAGCTGGAGGAGGAGCGCCGCGACGCCGAGCGCGCGGCCTCCGAACGGGCCCACCGGATCGCCGCGCTGACCGCCGCGCTCGCCAAGGCGACCACCTCCCGCGACGTCGTCGACGCGGTCGCCCGCCGGGTCCTGCCGCCGTTCGCCGCCACCGGCCTCCTCGTCCAGGTCATCGAGGGAGGCCGCCTCCACAACGTCGGCGCCGTCGGCTACACCGACGAGTTCATCAACCTCGTCAACCACCGCCCCAGAACGCCGCTCGGGCCGGCGTGGGACGCCATCAACACCGACACCCCGATCTTCCTCTCCTCACCGCAGGAGTACGCCGCGTACGTCCCCCAGTACGCCGACCTGCCGGCCCGCGCCGGCAAACAGGCCTGGGCGTTCCTGCCGCTGACCGCGTCCGACCACACCTTCGGCGTGTGCATCGTCTCCTTCGACCGGCCGCGCCGCCTCACCGACGAGGAACGCACCCTCCTCACCGCGATCAGCGCCCTCCTCGCCCAGGCCCTGGAACGCGCCCGGCTCTACGACCTCGAACACACCCGCTCCCGGGAACTCCAGCGCGCCCTGCTCCCGCAGGACCTGCCGGTCCTCGCCGCCTGCGAGTCCGCCGCCCGCTACCTCCCCGCCGGGCAGGGCATGGACGTCGGCGGCGACTGGTACGACGTCATCCCGCTCTCCAGCGGCCAGGTCGCCCTCGTCGTCGGCGACGTCATGGGCCACGGTCTGCCCGAGGCCGCCACCATGGGCCGCCTGCGCACCGCCGTCCACACCCTCGCCGACCTCGAACTGCCGCCCGACGAGATCATGAGCCACCTCAACGACATCGTCGGCAACATGGGCGAGGAGTCGTACGCCACCTGCCTGTACGCCCTCTACGACTCCACCACCCGGATCTGCTCCATCGCCCGCGCCGGGCACCCGCCGCCCGCCCTGGTCCGCCCCGACGGCAGCGTGTGCTTCCCCGAGCCGACCGCCGACCCGCCGCTGGGCGCGGCCAAGCCGCCGTTCGAGACGGTCGAGGTGACCGTCCCCGAGGGCAGTCTGCTCGTGCTCTACACCGACGGCCTGGTCGAGTCGGCGAAACGGCCCATAGAGGAGGGCATGGCCGACCTGGCCCGGCTGCTGCGCACCGCCCACGACGACGGCACCGCCGCCGACCTGGAGCGCCTCTGCGACACCCTCACGCACGGCCTGCTCCCCGCCGAGCACGCGGCGGCCGACGACGCCGCGTTCCTCGTCGCCCGTCTGCACGCGCTCACCGAGGACCGGATGGCCTCCTGGGCCCTCCTCGACAACCCCAGGGCCGCCGGCCAGGCCCGCCGCCACGTCCGCGAACAGCTGGCCGCGTGGGGCCTGGACGACCTCGCCCCCACCACCGAGCTCCTCGCCAGCGAACTCGTCGGCAACGTCGTACGCCACGCCAAGGGCCCCGTCCGCCTGCGCCTGCTGCACGGCTCCGCGCTGGTCTGCGAGGTCTTCGACGGCAGCCTCACGATGCCCCGGATACGGCGGGCCGCCGACACCGACGAGGGCGGCCGGGGCCTGCAGCTCATCACCGCGCTGTCCCAGCGCTGGGGCACCCGCTACACCGCCACCGGCAAGTGCATATGGACCGAACAGTCCCTCACCGGCCCCGACCCGCACCGGGAGCCGCCGGCCGACCCGCTGGAGCTGATGTTCCTGACGCCGGAGGACTTCGACGGCGACCTGGACGCACTGACCTTCGGGGACCTGGGCATGGGCACGGCCACGGGCATGGACACAGGTATGGGCACGGGCACGGGCATGGACACGGGTACGGACACGGACGTCGAGACGGACGTGGGCCGGGAGCGGGACCGGTAGGGCGGCCGGCCCCGCTGGGGATGTCGGTGCCCGGCCCCCGCTCAGCAGTTGCGGATGGAGTAGACGGGCGCCCAGTTCACGCCGTAGACGCCGTTGTTGGCCGGGTAGGACGCCAGCTCGTTGCCGCTCGATCCGTAGACGCGGGCGACGGCGCCGCCGGTCTGACTGTTCTGGGCCTCGCCCCACTCGTTCCAGTTCGACAGCGAGTAGCGGGCGCAGTTGTAGAAGTAGAAGACGCGGAACCGGCCCGCCGCCGGGTCCCAGACGGACGCGCAGAAGTTGCCCGAGCTGCAGATGATGCCGGAGCCGGCCGGGAGGAGCTCCGAGCGCACGGCCGGGGATGTGGTCGGAGAGGCGGCGGACGTGGCGGAGGAGGCCGCCTGGGCCGTGCCGGAGGCGAAGACGGAGGTGAGCACCAGGGTCATGGTGCCGACCGCGCCGAGAAGCGAACGCTTGATACGCATGGTTCGGATTCCCCCTGTGGGTGTCGAGTGGTGGGTGTCGAGCGGTGGTGTGGGGACACGGGCGGACGCTGGTCGTGGCGGCCGTCGCCCATCGCCCGACGGCCGTCGGCCGACGGCCGTTCGGACGGAAGCGGACCGCCCGGCGGGTACAGGCACGGCGGATCGCCGACCGTGGTGTTCCCCCGCGTTCCCATGGTCACCGTCACCGCTCGGCCCGCACCACGGCTTTCGAGCGTGCTCGAATACCGCAGGTCACGCCGCTTTCCAGGAGGTCGGCGCCCAGACCGGTGAGGGTGTGCAGGACGGCACCGCCGATCCGCCGGCTGGTGAGGAGCCCCGACTCCCGCAGCACGGCCACATGATGGCTGACGGTCGCCGGACTGAGCCCGACCCGGCCCGCCAGCTCGCTCGTGGTCCGGCCCTCGGCCACCTCCTCCAGCACGGCGGCCCGCGCCCGGCCGAGCAGCGCGGCGAGGGCCTGGTGGGTGCCGGGAGCGGCGGGCGGCGCGGGTGCCAGCCAGCGGGGGTCGTGGGTGACCGGGTGGACCAGCACCGGCGGCAGGGAGCCGTCCTTCAGCACGATCGGGCCGGGCCAGCAGAAGAAGGAGGGGATGATCCGCAGCCCCCGTCCGTCGAGGTGGAGGTCTCCGTGCAGATGGGAGCCCGCGATGTGCAGCACCGGCGCCGACCACCGCACGCTCGGGTGCAGCCCCTCCGCCAGACCGGCGAAACCGGACCGCAGCAGGGACCTCGCGGCGACCGACCGGGCCTCGTCGAAGCGGTCGCGGACATGGGCCCAGTATGGGGCGACGAACCGTTCGTGATGTCTGCGGACCAGGCCCGCGAGGCCGTGCAGCGCCTGGGTGTCACCGTCGGCGAGCGGTCGCGCCCAGCCGGGCAGCGGGCGGGTGAGGGCCAGCTCCGCCAGGTCGGTCCGCAGCCGGCGGCGGGGCGTCGACAGCAGCGCCTCCACGCCCGTCTCGAAGCCGGTGGCCGCCCCGGCCGGGGTGAGGAAGTCCGCCGAGTAGCCGCGGGGCGGGGCGAGATGGCGCAGCCGGTTCAGCTCCGGGTCGAAGTGGCCGCGCGACGCCCGCCGCCAGCGGCCGAACACCAGGGGGCCGTCCCGGTTCTGCAGCAGATGCAGACTGAGCAGCCCCTCCCACAGCGGATCGGGTTCCTCGGCCAGGACCACCCGGGCCAAGTCCTCGTACGTGAAATGGATTCGCAGCCCCACCGGCCCCGCTCCCCCCAGCCCCACCCCGGTCATGCCATGCACAGGTCACGCACAGCCTCGGCACCGTGACACCCGCCGGCACACCGAGCAAGACGGACACGCGGGCCTGCACAAGAACCACGCGTGCCCGACCCCGGACGTGATGAACCCCGGTGTCCCGTCCCTCCACGGGCGGGACACCGGGGTCCGTGCCGGCCGGTTCGCCGAGCCGGTCAGCTCACGGTGTCGTGCCGGATCGGCTCAGGCCGCCGATGCGGTCAGCTCACGTCGCCGATGCGCTCCACGCGCTCGTTGACGCCGTTGCGGAGTTCGCCCAGGGTCGTGCCGGGCGGGGCCACCTTCGGGGTGGAGGACGGCGGCTGGGTCTCGTCGGCGCAGGTCGTGCCGGAGGCCGGGACCTTCAGGTCGACCAGGTAGCCGACGACCGCGTCCGTCGCGCAGGCGCTGCGGCCGAAGGCGGTGTGCCCCTCGGCGTCGAACGTCAGCAGCGAGGCGTTGTCCAGCTGCCGGGACAGGGCGACCGCGTCCTGGTACGGGGTGTCCGGGTCACCGGTGGTGCCGAGGACCAGGATCGGCGCCGAACCCCTCGCCCGGAAGGAGCCGTCGTAGCGGCTGACCTTCTCGGCGGGCCACTGCACACACGCGGTGGCGTGCTGGTGGTCGTACGTCGGCGGACCGTACGCCATGGCCGGGCCCAGCAGCGGCGCCGCCTTCGCGTTGGCCGTGACGTTCCGCTTCAGCTTGTGGGGGCTGCGCGGGTAGTCCTTGTCGACGCACTCGACGACCACGTTCGGGCCGAGGAAGTCGAAGCTCGCCGGGGACGGCGGCCGCAGCAGGAACGAGGTGTTGTCCCGCGCCTGCGCCTTCTTCAGCGCCGCGCCGAGTGAGGGCCAGATGACCTTGCCCTCGTTGATGTTGAACATCAGCCGGTAGACCAGGGTGTAGCCGTTCGCCTTGCCGCCGTTCGCCGTCGTGACGGGGTTGGCGTCGAGGTCCTTCTTCAGCTGCTCGAACGCCCCGCGCGGGTCGCCGTCGCCGAAGCCGCAGATCGCCGGGTCGGCGGCGCACCAGTCGAGGAAGCGGCTCATCGAACCGTCCAGCGCCAGGTACTGGGCCCGGTCGTAGTCGTAGGGGCGGTAGGCGTACTTGTACGGGTCGTACGCCCCGTCGAGCGTCAGCGCCCGCACCCGCTTCGGGAACATCGCCGCGTAGACGGTGCCGATGTACGCGCCGAACGACCGCCCGTAGTAGGTCAGTTGCTCCTCGCCGAGCGCCTGCCGCAGCAGGTCGATGTCGCGGGCGACGTACTCCGTGCCGACGTACGGCAGCAGCTCGCCCGAGTTGTCGAGGCAGGCCTGGTTGAACTCGGCCGCCTCGCGCACCGCCGGACCGAAGGCGTCGGGGCCGGGGACGCCCTTGGCGTCGGTGACGGCCTTGGTGTAGCGGGCGTCGTCGAAGCAGGTAAGCGCCGAACTGCGGCCGACACCGCGGACGTCGTAGCCGAAGACGTCGAACGAGTCGCGCAGGGCGGCCGGGAGGTCGTCGTAGTTGTTGCGGACGAAGTCCACACCGGAGTTGCCGGGTCCGCCGGGCTGCATGAAGAGCGTGCCCTTGCGCTTCGCCGGGTCGGCGGCCTTCTTGCGGACCACCGCGAGCGTGATCGTGCGGCCCTGCGGCTCCCGGTAGTCCAGCGGCACGTCGGCGTTGGCGCACTCGTAGCCGCCCTGGCAGTCGGACCAGGTGAGCGTCGGCACGGGTGGCGGCGGTGTCTTCGCCGTCCGCGGCTGCTGCGGCGCGCTCTGCGCGGCCATCGCCTGCGTCGCCGTCCCCGTCGCCGCGAGGACGAGCGCGGTCACGGCGGCACCGACGAGTCTGAGACGCGACAGACGTCTCGGTGTCTGGTGATGTATGGACATAGGTGTGTCCCCCTGAGCGGTCAGAATCCCCGAGCACCCACTGGTCAAGGTGGGGCCGGAGACTGTCTAACCGAAGAGAGGGGAAAAAGGCCGGAGAGGTGCCGCTGTGGCCGACTTTCCACGAGATCTCTCCCGTACCCGGCGGTAGTTACCGACTTCGACCGTCCCTTCGTAATCTTGGGAACGTCCCTGGCCGGTATCCAGCGATGGGCCCGGCCGGAACCCCCCACCGATCACGAAGGATCCGCGCACGTGTCATCCAAGAACAGCCGTCTCCGCGTCGCCTTCCTCGCCGTAGCGGTGGCCGCCGCCGGCCTCGCCCTGGCGGGCCCCGCCGCGGCGGCCACTCCGCAGGCCACCACCGTGTCCACGGCATCGCAGACCTCCGCCATACCCGTCGACTTCGTCGACCTCGCCACCAGCCCGCTCACGGCGGACGGCGAGAGCCACGAGGTCACCGTCACCTACCGCAACGACTCCGCGGCGGAGCGGACCGTCGCCCCGCAGCTCCTGGTCGAGTCCCCGGACGCCGGCCCGTTCCTCGACCCGTCGGACGTCAAGGTCGAGCGCCGCACCGCCGGCGGCTGCTGGAGGTCCGTCGACCTCGGCAGCCAGACCGGCACCCTCTTCACCGACCTGACCACCGCTCAGCGCACACTGCGGGCCGGCGAGACCCTCACCCAGGTCTACCGCCTCACCGTCACCGACCCGGCGGCCGTGGGCACGGTCCACCCGAGGGTCGCGCTCTACTGACCAGCGGCACCGCCCACCCCCGGGGCCGGGCCCAGCTCTCCGGAGCGGGGCCCGGCCCTTTCGCGTCCGGACGGGCAACACCCGCCCGAACCAGACCTGTTGCACCTGTGGCCGTCGTGGACACGTAGGGGCAGAAGCTACGGAAGGAAGCCATGCCCATCGACACCGAGGCCCAGTTCACGGACGTGTACCGGGCCCATTACGAGGACGTGCTGAGGTTCGTACGCCGGCGTGCCCATCCCATGAACGTCGACGACATCGTCGGCGAGACGTTCCTCGCGGCGTGGCGCAGACGGCGCGAACTGCCCGAGGACCCACGGCCCTGGCTGTTCGGCACCGCCCGCAAGGTGATGCTCAACGCCCACCGGGGCATGCGCCGGCACACCGCGCTCGCGGTGCGCGTCCAGCAGGCCGCCGAGACCGGCGGCCACATCCGGGCCACCGACCCGGCCGCGCTGGTGGACGGCCGGATGGACCTCGCCGCCGCCTGGCAGGCACTCGCCCCGGCCGACCAGGAAGTCCTGGCGCTGCACGTGTGGGAGCAGCTCTCCGCCAAGGACGCGGCCAACGTCCTCGGCTGCACACGCGCCGCGTACGCCATGCGCCTGACCCGCGCCAAGCGGCGCCTCGCCGCCCGCCTCGGCACGGCCGCGGCCACCGCGCCCGCCCTCGCCACGACGTTCTGAACAGGAGCCCCGAGACATGGACAAGAACACCGCCCCGCACGACACCCTGCTGTCCCGCCTCGCCCCCCTCGACGCCGCGCCCCGCGCCGAGCCGACCGCCGCCGAGATCGACCGCGAGGAGACACTGCTGCGCACGATCCTCAACGACACCGAGCCGCCCGGCCGTTCGGCGCGCCCCACCTCCCGCCCCCTCGTACGCCGCGTCTCCTTCACCCTGGCCGGCGCCCTCGCGGCGGGCCTCGCCGTACTGACCGCCACGGGCGGCCTGTCCGGCCTCACCGGCATCGGTGACCGAGGCCCCCTGTCCTCGGCGGAGTTGGCGAGCTGGACCGGCACACCCAGCAGCCTGGACTCGGCCGGCGCCGCGGGCTCGGCCGCCGAGAAGGAGTGCCTGGAGGCGACGGAGCAGTACGGCTCCGGACCCGCCGTCGTCAGCAACGCGGACATCCGGGGCAGTGTGGCCTCGATGGTGGTCAGCCGTGGCGGCGACGCGGTGTACTGCCTGGCCGGCTCGGACGGCGGCCGGATCACGATGGCAGTCTCCCCGGTGCTCGACCTCCCCGCCGACGGCATCGAACTGGACACCTACGGCTCCCGGGGCGAGGACGACGGCCTGCTCAACTACGCCCTCGGGTCCGTCGGTTCGGACGTCGAGAAGGTCACCGTCCGCGACAGCGGCCACACCGTCCAGGCGACCGTCCAGGACGGCCGCTGGACCGCCTGGTGGCCCCGCGGCGACCGCTACGGCCTCCTCACCGGCACGGTCACCCTCACCCTCACCGACGGCACGACCCGCACGATCAAGAGCACGGAACTGCCGTAGCCAGGCTCTCAGTGATAGTGACCGGGGTCACATTCCCCCGATGTCACATCTGACCCGGCGCCGTCCGTCCTCGTGTTGTCACCGCATACGACGACGACACGAGGAGCCCGTCATGGAAGCCCGTCTGAACCTGCTCGCCAACCCCCTCACCGGGAAGCTCGTCAAGCACCTCGTCGGGGCGAACAAGGTGGTCGGCGAGGCCGGACTGCCGCTCACCACCCAGGAGTTGGTGCGTATCCGGGCCAGCCAGATCAACGGCTGCGGCTACTGCCTCGACATGCACACCAAGGAGGCCGTGCACGCCGGGGAGACCGCCCAGCGGCTGCACCTGGTCGCCACCTGGCGGGAGGCCAAGGTCTTCACCGAGGCCGAGCGGGCCGCGCTGGAGCTGGCCGAGCACGGGACCCGGATCGCCGACGCGGCCGGCGGTGTCCCCGACGAGGTCTGGGAGAACGCGGCCAAGCACTACGACGAGGACCAGCTCATCGCCCTGGTGGCCCTCATCGCCCTCATCAACACCTTCAACCGGCTGAACGTGATGGTGCGGCAGCCGGCGGGCGACTACCAGGTGGGCATGTTCGGCTGACCGGGCCCGCGCACGAACCCCCGGGCCGTCACGGCCCGGGGGTTCGACCGGCGGCTGTCAGGTCCGGCGGCACCTGACCACGTCGATCCGCACGATCTGCGGGTCGTGGTCGCTCGCCTGGTCCGCGAACTCGGCGTTGATGTGCACGACGTCGTAGTCGAAGTGCGTGACGGCCGGGCTGGTCAGGATGTGGTCCAGGGTCTGCGAGTTGCCCTCGTAGACGTAGGTGTAGCGCTCGGCGGCCGGGAGGGTGCTGATCAGCGGGTTCAGGACCTTGCCGGCGGTGAGGGCGGTCATGGTCTGCGAGAACTCGAAGTCGTTGAGGTCGCCGAGGACGACGGCCTTGGCGTTCCGGTCCGCCTTGAGCAGGTCCTTGACGAAGGTGTTGACCTCGGCGGCCTGCTGGTGGCGCTTGGTCTCGGAGCTACGGGTCGGCTCCTGGTAGCGGCCGTGCAGGGGCTGGTCGCCGCCCTTGGAGCCGAAGTGGTTGGCGATGACGAAGACCCGCTCGCCGTGGAAGACGAACTCGCCGACCAGCGGCTTGCGGCTGTTGTCCCAGGCGTCACTGGCGGGGTTGATCCGGCCCGGGGAGTACGTGAGCCGGGCGCCCTTGCGGGTCTTCACGACGCTCGTGGCCGTGGTGGGCGTGGGGGCGTCGGCACCGGCCCGGTCGGCGAAGGAGACCCGCTTGGGGTTGAACAGGAAGACCTGACGGATGTTGCCGCCGGGCTCGCCGCCGTCCTGGTTGTTCTCGGGGGAGACGTAGCGCCACTGGTAGCGGGGGCCGCCGGCCGCGCGGATCGCGTCGGTGAACCGGGTCAGCGTGGCCTCGGCGGTCACCGTCCCGTCGTTCGTCGCCCCGTTGTCGTCCTGGATCTCCTCCAGCGCGACGATGTCGGGCGAGCTGAGGCTGACCGCGACGCCCTCGGCGAGCCGGTCGAACTTCTCCTGCCCGTCGAGCGCGTCCAGGTTCTCCACGTTGTACGTGGCGACCGCCAGCTCACCGCCCTTCTGGCGCCGGGTCTCCTCGGCCTTCAGCCCGTTGTCCACGAGCGTGCCGAGCTGCGTGGCCTGGAGGTTGTAACCGCCGAAGGTGGAGTAGTCGAGCGGCCCGCTGGTGGTGCCGGACAGCTCGTCGCCGACGTCGGCCCGCGGGAAGGCGGTGGTGGTGTCGAGCGACATCACCTTCATCCGGCCGGTGCCCGGCTGGTCGTAGGAGGAGTAGAGCGTGCCACCGCGCGCGGTGGGGCTCTCCTCCGGCTTCACCGTCACCCACACCTCGTCGTACTCCGTGGTCGCGCCGACCACCCGGGCGTCAGAGGCCCGCACCCGCGAACCCTCCAGGGCCTCGTAGAAGTCGAGGGCGTACACGTCCGGCTGGAGCGGCAGCGCGTCGATGCTGCCGCCGCCGGCGGTGGGCACGTAGGCGTCCGGCACGCTCGACGCGTCCAGCGTCACGGCCGCCGGCAGCGCGTTTCCGCCGGAGAGCACGGTCGCCGTCGGCCCGGTGATCTCCGTGACCGACTGGCTGGTGCTGCTCGGGTAGTACTCGGTGACCTTGCCGCTGACGAGAACCGAGTCCCCGACGGCCACGGCCGGATCCGCCGACCCGGTGAAGACGAAGACGCCCTCACCGGTACGGGGGTCACTGTCGGCCTGCGGGTCCTGGATCCAATACCCCTTCGACCCGGACTTCCGTACGCCGGTCACGATGCCGGGGACACGGGTGACCGTCTGCCCGGTGAGCGGCGAGAGCCGGGTGGTGCCCTGGATGTCGTGGACGCGGAGAGGGCCGGGCTCGGTGGAGCCACCGCCACTCCCGTCTCCGTCCCCGTCTCCCTCACCCGAACCCGGCGTCTGACCGGCCGAGTTGACCGGGGACGGGGCGCCGGAGGTGAGGTCGGCCGCGTTGTCGTCGGTGTCGGCGAGGGAGGCGGCGCGGGCGACGGAGGCGGTGTTGGAGGCGCCGGTGGCGGGGCCGCTGCCCTCGCGGACGACGGCGCTGCCGTATCCGACGAGGTCCACGACGTTCGCGTCCGCCGCGCAGTCGGCCGCGGTCTTGCAGGTCAGCGCGGTGGTACCGGCGACGAGCGCGATGGTCCCACTCGTCGCGCTCATCGCGATCGAGCCGGTGGCGTCGGCGGCCGGCAACGCCGTCGTCCCGCCACTGCCCGCCGCCTCGGCGACCAGATACCGCCCGCCGGGCGCGATCGACCCGCTCAGCGCGGTCACCTGCCACTGCGAGGACGCCGACGGCGACCCCGGCAGGTACTGCACGCTGTACCCCGACAGGTCATAGGCCCCCGACCCGGCGTTCCCCAGTTCCACGAAGTCCCGGACCAGGGTGGCCCCCGAGTTGCCCCCACCGCCGTACACCTCGGCGATCACCGCACTCGCGGACGGCGCGGCGAACGCGGCGGGCAGCACACCGAACGCGAGCGCCCCGGCCGCACCCACGGATATGAGCGGGTACGCGACACGGCGCCCACGGGCCCCGCTTCCTGCGGATCTGTCGGACATGGACACGGTGACGGTCTCCTCGTACATCGGGTACGTCGACGTGGGGGTGTGGGGGAGTCTGCTCAAGTTACGCGCGTAGAGGGGGAGTCGCCAAGAGGCGGCAGGTTAATTCCCGGGAACGAAGGGGTGGGTGACGGGGCGGGGGAGAGAAAGGGGGACCCGCCCGCGCTGTCGAGCGGTCGGCTCACGGCCGAACCCGCTCCCCGTAGGCCTCGGCCCCCGCTTCGGCCCCGGCTTCGGCCGCACGCTCCCCCGGCGGAACCCGATAGAACTGCGCGTACCACCGCCGCAGCGCCCTGATCCCCTTCTCGTGCGGCAGGAGCACGGGCCGTGGCTGGTGGATCTTGTGGTCCCAGATCCCGACCTCCTCGCGCACCTCACCCAGCGCCTCGGCGCGGAAGACGAGTTTGAACAAGGGGGTGAGGAACGGCAGTCGGGCCGGTTTGCGGAGGTAGTAGAGCATCCGCAGCTCACTCGTGCGGTCGTCGACGGGCGTGCTGAGCGCGACGGCGGTCACCGACAGCACCGGCCCGTGGGCCCGGACGACCATCACCCCCGGCCCGTACATGAACGCGTCGAAGGTGTTCCGGATGTCCCACCCGAACACCCGTCGGCTGATCGCCCCCCGCGCCTCCGCGAACGGCCCGTCCTCCCGCCACTCCTGGACGGGCGGTTCCGCCTGCCCGTGAATGAAGTGGAAGTGCGACTCGTCGACGATGTTCTCGCGCATCTCCTGGATGTGGACACGCGCCCGGCAGACGTCGTCGATGGGCGCGGCGAAGTCCCGGGACCCCGTCTCCTCGATCTCCGGCACCTCCCACGCGGGTTCGCCCGGTCCGACGTACACGAAGACGAGCCCGCTGTGCTCGCGCACCGGGAAGCCGCCGAGGGACACCTTGGGCGTGCGGACGGCGAACGGCGCCTGCACGCACCGCCCGTCCGCCCCGAACCGCCACCCGTGGAACGGGCACTCCACCGTTCCGTCCACGACCTTCCCGCCGGCGCCCAGATGCGCGCCGTAGTGTGGACAGTGCGCGTCCCGCACGGCCGCCCGCCCGTCCGCCCCACGGAACGCGATCAGCGCCCGCCCGAAGTAGTGCAGGCTGACGACCTTCCCCGCCCGCAACTCCCGGCTCCGCAGCACCGCGTACCAGCCGTACGGCACGGTCGGCATCGGATACTCGTCGGCGCGCGGATCACGCGGTAGCTCGGCCAACTTGTCATGACGCCGACGACATCGCATGCGGCTGATGCTAATCGCGGTAGTGGATCTCGTGCCGCCAACTCACCTTGTCAGCTCGGTAATCGGCGGTAAGTGGGCGCCGCGCCGACCCTCCGGCCGGGAACGCCGACGCCCGCCGCTCACTCCGGCATGCCGTAAGCCGCCACCATGACGTCGAGGACCACCTTGTTCATGTTCCTGCCCTTGGCGTCGGTGGAGTTGACGCTGTGGACGAGGGTGCGGGAGCCGTCGCGGGTGGAGGCGATGACCGAGTTGTAGCCCCAGCGGCCGCCCGTCTTGCCCCACACCTCGCGCCCGCCGAGCACCTTCCTGGCGAGCCCGACGGCGTACTCGGCCGGCTTGCCGGTCGTGAAGTCGGTGACCTCCGGCACGGTGAACATCTCTTCCAGCACCGGCCCGCGCGGCACGATCCGTCCCCGGAACAGCGCGTTCGTGAACCGCTCCAGATCAGCCGTGGTCGAGACGATGTCCCCGGCCGCCCACCCGTCCGTCACCCCCCACACGGTCACGTCCCGCAGCCCGGTCGTCCCGTCGTCCAGCCTCATCCGCTGGTAGCCGTGGTTGTGCGGACCGGTGATCCGCGGGTCGGTCCCCGGCAGGTACGTGTCCCGCAGCCCCAGCGGCTTCAGCACCCGCCGGGCGACCTGCCGTTCGTACGAGTCCCCGGTCACCCGCTCGATCAGCAGCCCGGCGACCGTGTACCCGATGTTGAGGTAGTGCTGCCGCTCACCCGGCGCGAACTCCCGCTCCTTCGCCGTCGCCGACCGCACCATCTCCACCGGGTCGTGGATCCGGAAACGGTTCGCGTACCACTCCTCGACCGTCGTCCCCGGAAAGTCCGGAGCCGGGATGCCGTGCGTGTGATTGAGCAACTGCCGTACGGTGACGCCTCCGTACGACGCCGGGATCAGCTCCGGCAGATACGAGCGGGCGGTCCGGTCGAGATCCACTCTTCCCTCGTCGGCCAGTTGCAGGACGACGGCCGCCGTGAACACCTTGGTCACGGACCCGGCCCGGAAGCGGGCGTTCGGATCCGCCGGCCGCCCGCTCTCCAGGTCGTGCACCCCTGAACTGCCCCGCCACACCCCCTCTTTGCCACCCACCCGCACGAGCGCGGCCGTCGCGTCGGCCGAGGGCAGGCCGGCGATGGCGGCTTCCATGGCGGCGGCGAGGTCGGGGCCGGGGTCGGGGGCGGGGTCGGCCTCAGGGTGGGCTGTCGTGGACGCGACGGCTGGGGTGGACGCGGTCGCCGGCAGGGCGGTCGGTCCCGCCGCGACTCCCAGAACGAGGGCTGCGGCGAGCAGCGTTCGGGTGGTGCTCCTCATGGTCAACTCCGTGGATGTGAGCCGGTGTTGTCGTGTGGTTGTCGCGGGTCGCTCTCGACGGCTCCATCCTTCTGACCGGCGGCCTCCCACGGATCGCCCGAGCGGGCGGTCTTCGGGGTACCGGTTCCTCGCCTACGCGGGGGAGGAACCGGGCCGGTACGGTCCCCCGGGCGGGGGATGCCCGGCCCCGGTCCCCCCGGTCCCCCACCCAGCCCCCACGTCCCCCGCCGAGATCAGCCCCGTCTCGTACGCGCAGATCACCGCCTGGATACGGTCCCGCAGCCCGAGCTTGGCGAGCACGTTGCCGACATGCGTCTTGACCGTGTGGTCGCTGACGACCAGCTCCGCGGCGATCTCGGCGTTCGAGAGCCCCCGCGCGAGCAGCAACAGGGTCTCCCGCTCCCTCCCGGTCAGCACGTCGAGCCGGGGGTCGGGCCGCCGGACCCGGGCGCCGAGGGTGGGCCGGGTGTACTGCTCCACCAGCCGCCGCGCCACGGACGGCGCGAGCAGCGAGTCGCCCCGCGCCACCACGCGTACGGCATGCACGAGATCGTCCCGCCGGACGTCCTTCAGCAGGAACCCGCTGGCCCCCGCGTGCAGCGCCTCGTACACGTACTCGTCGGAGTCGAAGGTCGTCAGCATCACCACCCGGCAGACACCGTGCGCGCTGATCGCCCGGCACGCCTCGATCCCGTCCGTCCGAGGCATCCGGATGTCGAGCAGCGCCACGTCCGCGCGGTGCCGCCGCACCGCCTCGACCGCCTCCGCCCCGTCACCCACCTCCGCGACCACCTCGATGTCCGGCTGGACGTCGAGGATCAGGGCGAAGCCACTGCGCACCAGCTCCTGGTCATCGGCCACGACCACCCGGATCGTCAACGTCCCACTCCCGTCACGGATGCCCTGTCCGCAGGGGACTCCACCGGTATGCGCACCCGCACCTCGAACCCGCGCCCACCCGGCCCCGCCGCCCCGATCTCCGCCGTACCGCCGTGCGCGGCCGCCCGCTCCCGTACCCCCACGAGCCCATGCCCACCTCCGCCGTACCCGGCCTGCGGGCCCCGCCCGTCATCGATCACCCGTACACACAAGTCACTGTCCCCATAGGTGAGTTGAACGGAGGCGGTGCGGGCGTCCGCATGCCGGACCGTGTTCGTCAGCGCCTCCTGAACGATCCGGAAGACGCTCGCCCCGACCGCCCCCGGCAGCTCCCGCTCCCGCCCCGCCACCTCGTACCCGACCTCCAGCCCACTGCCCCGCACACGGTCGAGCAGCGCGGGCAGCTCCCCGACCCCCGGCTGCGGCGCACGCGGCGCGAGCCCGGGCGCGTATCCCTCAGCCTCCGGGCATCCCTCAGCCCCCGCGTACTCTTTGGCCCCCATGTGCTCCTTGGCCACCGCGTACTCCTTGGCCCCCGCGTGAGCGTCGTTCTCCTCCCGCAGGACGCCCAGCATCCGCCGCAGCTGGACCATCGCATCCCGCCCGGTCTCGGAGATCGCGTCGAACGCGGCCTCCGCCCGTTCCGGAGCCGTCCGCACGGCCACCGGCCCGGCCTCCGCCTGCACGATCATCAGGCTCACGGCGTGGGAGAGGATGTCGTGCATCTCCCGCGCGATCCGGGCCCGTTCCCGCGCGGCGGCCTGCTCGGCCTCGACGCGGTTGGCCCGCTGACGGGCATCGGTGAGCCGCCCGAAGACGTACGCCGCCGCGAACACGAAGGCGGAGAAGGTCAGTTCACGCGCGCTCCGGCTGTTGAGCCACACCCCCACCGGCACGGCGACCAGCACCAACAGCCCGGTGACCAGCCGCTTCCACGGCGGCGACAGCGCGGCGATCGTGTAGACGATGACAAGGCCGTTGTACGGCAGCGGCTGCCCGGGCCCGTCCAGCGTCAGCTTGTAGATCATGCTGGTCACCAGGATCGCCAGCAGTACGGCGAGGGGAGCCCGCCGCCGCCACACCAGCGGCACCACCGTGAGCGTCGTCAGCCCGTACGCCGCCCAGGTCGCCGGCGCCAGCCCGGCCGCCCGCGGCACCACGAACGGCATCGTCATCGCCCCCTGCACCAGCAGCGCGACCCCGACATCCACCACCCACGGATGCCCGTCCCCGAGCGCCCGCCCCCGCTCCCACCAGCCCCGCGCGCTCCGCACGCCCTGCGCACCCCGCGCACCCCGTAAGTCCCTCACGGTGCCTCACCGTAATGCGCGCCGGAGCGCCGTACACCGGTGCTCAGCGCCCCTCCAGCCGGCTCAGCTCCAGCATCGCCTCGCGCTCGACGCGCGCGAGCTCGCTGAGGACCGCCCCGGCCTGCTGGAGGCACCGTTCGTCCCCCGACACACCGGCCTTCTCGACGAGCGCCGCCACCTCCGTCCACAGGGTGGCCGCCTCCGCGTACAGCCGCCGGCCGGTGCGCAGGCGGTCGCTGTCGATCAGTTCGGTGGACTCGGCGAGGAAGTCGCGGTAGAGGTTGCGGAAGAGGGCGCCGCCGGTGCCGGCCTTCTCCATCAGAAGGGCGGCCTGCGGCAGGTCCCGCTGCGGATCGTCGGTGCGCCGCAGCCAGGTGCGTACGAGCTTCCCGGCCTTCTCGATGCCCCGGTGGCCCAGGTTGGCGATGGGCGGGTTGAGGAAGGCGTCGGCGCAGGCGGTGATGGCGGGAACGACAGCGGGAACGATCCGGCCCTCGGGGGAGGGCACCGGGCTCCCCGGCGGGACGGTGACGGTGAAGGAGCGGTGCTTGGCGCTCATCGGCCCGCGCGCGGCCCTGGCCTCGGCGAGGCTCGCCAGGCTGGTGGTCACCGCTCCGCCCTGCTGGTCGGTGTCGACCAGGTGGGCGACGTGGTCGTCGTAGCCGTACATGGCGACGACATGGCCGCCGAAGTGCACCTTCGAGGTGAAGTAGTCGAGGTGGTAGCTGTCGAGCTGCAGCCCCACGGGGCGGCCGGCGTCGATGGAGGCGGTCACGTTCTCCCAGGCCCTGCGGGGTGAACCGGTCTCCTTGACCGTGAGTTCCACGCCCAGCCGGGCGGCCAGGTTCCGGGTCAGTTCGAAGGGCTTGACCCGCCCGCCGAGAAACGGGAAGTCCATGCTCTTGCTGTCCCAGTAGATGAAGGACAGCCCGGAACCGAGCCCGAAGAGCATGGCCTCGGACAGATCGAGCCCTTGGTGCCGCAGCAACACCCCCAACGCCGTGGTCTCGCAGTGCCGCGTACCGCGAACCTCGATGCCGTCCACCGTGGTCATGTCACGCTCCCCCTCGACAGGTCGCCGGCCTCCACAGGCTCGCCGGCCTCCACAGGCTAGGCGCGCTCGGGCGGCGGTGCCGTACTCCGCCGCAGGACGAGCCGCGTAGGCACAAGCGTGGTCCCATGCTCGCCGTATGCGCCAAGCCCGCCGTACGCACCCTGCTCGCCGTACGCGCCCCCGCCCTCCCGCATCTTGCTGAGCACCCCCTCCACGCACAACCGCCCCACCTCCGCGAAATCCTGATGGACGGTCGTGAGGGGCGGCAGGAAGGACGCGGCCTCGGGGATGTCGTCGAACCCGACGACGCTGACGTCCTCGGGAACCCGGCGCCCGCGCTCATGCAGAGCCCGCAACAACCCGAGCGCCATCTGGTCGTTGGCGACGAAGACCGCCGTACAGTCCGCCTCCTCGGCGATCCGCAGCCCCGCCCGATACCCGGACTCGGCCGACCAGTCACCGCGCACGAGAGGCGGCGCCTCCCGGCCGCCCGCGCCGCCCGCGCCGCCCGCGCCGCCCGCACCGCCCGCCTCGGCGAGCGTGGCGCGCCACGCGTTCGCCCGCCGCTGCGCCGCGAACGAGTCCTCGGGCCCGGCCAGATGCCACACCGTCTCGTGCCCGAGCTCCAGCAGATGCCGTACGGCGTCCCGCGCGCCGCCCGCCTGGTCGGTGTCGACGACGGTGTACCGGTCACCGGCGTCGGAGTCGGCCACGACGACCTGCACCCCGGGCGGCAGCGACACGGTCGCGGCGTCGAGCAGATGGACCTCCATGATCACGATGACGGCGTCCACGGCCAGCTCCCCCAGCCGCGAGAACGCCCCGTTCACCTCGTCCTGCGTCGGAACGGCGACGGGCAGCAACGTGACGGCGTACCCCTCGCGCGCGGCGGACGTGGCGATCGCGTCGAGGGTGCGGATGTTCCCGAGGGTGGAGAGGGAGAAGGTGATCACGCCGAGCGTGCGGAACTCCCCGCGCCGCAGCGCCCGAGCGGCGCTGTTGGGCCGGTATCCCAGCTCCCGCATCGCGTCGAGCACCTGCCGCCGGGTGCCCTCGTTGACCCCGGGGAACCCGTTGGACACGCGGGAGACGGTCTGGGAGGACACCCCGGCGAGCCGTGCGACGTCGCCCATGGAGGGCCCTTGCCGGGGACGGCCGGCACGTCTCCTCGTACGACCGTCGGTTGTGTCCATCTGGTCTCCCCCGACCCTTCGGTAACCACTTGTTGATCTTTGACGAATCCTTGACCGCCGAGATTCGGACAGTGTAGACATCCGGCTCAGTGGATGTTTACGTAAACATTCACTGAGACAAACCATACGAGACCGCACTGAACCGCAACAAAGAATCGCGCGCCGAACCGCAGCAAGAAGATCGCGCACCGGATCGCAAGCAGAAGATCTCGCACCGACCGCAGCAAGAAGATCCAGAAGACCTCGCACCGAACCGCACGACGCGGGCCCCGGGCCCCACCCCGATCTCCGTGTCTCGCAGGGACGCGACACACGGAAGAGTTGGAGTACTCGAATGGCACACCGCACCCGTACGAGACGGCTCCTCGGAGCCATCGGCATCACGGCCCTGGCCACCGGCACGGCCCTGGCCACGACCTCCCTGCCGATGGCGCACGCCGACACCTCGGCCGCCGCCGCGTCCGTGACGGTCAGCCCCGACCCCTCCTACAAGGGCCAGAGCTTCGAGGGCTGGGGCACCAGCCTGGTCTGGTTCGCCAACGCCACCGGCGACTACCCGCCCGCGATACGCGAGAAGCTCGCCAAGCTCCTCTTCGGCGAGGACGGCCTCAACCTCAACATCGCCCGCTACAACATCGGCGGCGGCAACGCCCCCGACGTCAAGGACTACCTGCGCGCGGGCGGCGCGGTGGAGGGCTGGTGGAAGGCCCCGGCGGGCACCACCCGCGAGGATGTCGACTGGTGGAGCGCCGACGACAAGAACGACTGGAACAAGAACGCCGACGCCACCCAGCGCTGGTGGGTCGACCGCATCAAGAAGGACATCACGCACTGGGAGACCTTCAGCAACTCCCCGCCGTGGTTCATGACGGAGAGCGGCTACGTCTCGGGCGGCTTCGACTCCTCGAAGGACCAGTTGAAGGAGGAGTCGGTCGAGGACTTCGCCAAGTACCTGGTCGGCGCCACCGAGCGCTTGGAGAAGGCGCACGGCATCAAGGTCGACACCCTCGACCCGTTCAACGAGCCGAACACCAACTACTGGGGCACCAAGCTCGGCGCCGACGGCCAGCCGACCGGGGGCCGCCAGGAGGGCGCCCACATGGGCCCCGAGCTCCAGCAGAAGGTCATCAAGGCGCTCGGCCCGGTCCTGGACGACTCCCGCACCCACGCGGAGATCTCCGCGATGGACGAGACGAACCCGGGCACCTTCGCGACGAACTGGAACTCCTACCCCCAGGAGGTCCGCGACCTCGTCGACCAGATGAACGTCCACACCTACGGCACCAGCCAGCGCACCACGGTTCGCGACCTCGCCAAGGCCGCCGACAAGCCGCTGTGGATGAGCGAGGTCGAGGGCGACTGGGGCGACGGCCAGAGCTTCACCGACATGCGCCCCGGCCTGGGCCTCGCCCAGCGGATCGTCGACGACCTGCGCGAACTGGAGCCCCAGGCCTGGGTCTTCTGGCAGCCGGTCGAGGACTACGACAACATGAAGCCGGGCGGCGAGTCCGCCAAGGGCGGCAACTGGGGCTCGATCCAGCTCTCCTTCGCCTGCAAGGCCTCGGACACCCTCGAAACGTGCCCCATCTACACGAACACCAAGTTCGACACGGCCCGTAACTTCACGCACTACATCAAGCCGGGCGACCGCCTGATCAAGACCAACGACGAGTCGAGCACGGCCGCGGTGGCGAAGAAGGGCGACAAGGCGACGGTCGTCCACGTCAACAGCACGACGGAGTCCCGCGCGGTGACGGTGGACCTGTCGAAGTTCGGCAAGGTCGCGAAGAACGCGACGGTCACCCCGGTGGTCACGGACGCGGCGGGCAAGCTGATCCGCCAGAAGCCGGTGAAGGTCACCGGCAAGCAGGCCACGATCACGGTCCCGGCCCAGTCGGTGACGTCGTTCCTGGTCAAGGGAGTCTCGGGCGTGGCCGCCTCGCGGGCCGAACTCCAGGACAACCACACGTACACCCTGACGGGCGTCCAGAGCAGCAAGAACCTGTCCGTCGCGGCTGACGGCAAGAGCCTGGTCATCAAGACCCCGAACGCGACGGCCGACAGCGGCCAGCAGTGGCAGCTGGACCGCATCGGCCACGGCAAGGTCGACAACCGCACGCGCTACGCCCTGACGGAGACGGCCTCGGACAAGCGCCTGGCCATCCGCGACGGCTCCCTGGTGGCGGAGGCGGACACGGGCCGCCGCGACGAGGCGGCCCAGTGGATCCTGTCCTCGACGGGCGACAGCACGTGGACCCTGGTCAACGCGGCCACCGGCCAACTCCCCGACGTCTACGGTCAGTCCACCAACGACGGCGCGGGCGTGGGCCTCTGGACCCCGAACTCGGGCACGAACCAGCGCTGGAAGCTGACGGATGTCACGCCGGCGGCTGCGGCTACGAAGGAAGCCGACGCTTCGTAACGGCGGCAGCCCGCGGGGGCGAGCAGCCGGCCGGCTGGTAGCCCTGCACCACATCAACAGAGAACTGGGTCCACGACCCACAGAGAACCCCCGGGCCAACGGCCTGGGGGTTCTCTTGCGCAGCGTTCCTCACCCCCACACCCCCCCCAGCTTCGGAAGCTGCGAGCCTGTCGCCCACACCGGGCCGGATGCGCGGCCGCGGTGGCCGGCCGGAGGCGTACTGCCACCGCGCGATGCGCACGGCGCCGGGGGCTGAGCGTGCCCCCAGGTGTGCCCTTTCGTTCCTCGTTCGGTCGTTCCCGGCGACCCTAGGCTCGGCGGGAACGACCGGACGGACGGAGCGGGCGTGCGCGAGACACAGCGAGCCGTGGAGCGGCGGACGACGGCGCAGGCCGCCGCCGGTCACGGAGCACGCCCCACGGGCCTGGTCGCGCTTCAGCAGCGCGCGGGGAACGCGGCGGTGACGCGCTGGCTGCAGCGCCGTACCGGCGACCTGAACGAGCAATACGCCACGAGGCCCACGGAGCACCCCGAGTGGGGGCCGTACCAGGAGCTGACGAAGGCCGCGGGCATCCCCCAAGCCCAGGCCGATGCCGCCTGGCAACTGCTGCTCGGCGGGGTCGACTCGCAGGGCACGCTGAACGACGAGGCCATGGCGAAGACGAACGTCCGCCAGGAGCAGCGGGATCTCCGTGCGTCGAACACGTGGTACCAGGAGTTCGTCAAGCTCATGACCGAGCATCTGGAGATCAAGACGCCCACCATGGCCCTGTGGTCGGGCGGCATCGAGCTCAGCGACTACGCGTACGGGAAGGGCCACACACCGCTGGAGCGGACCCGGATCGGCAGCGTGCTCAACGTCCTGGAGCTGCATCCGGACTGGATGCTGAAGACGCCGATGTGGAACGTCCTGTCCAAGGCCTTCGTCGCCCGCGCGAGCGGCCCCGTGCATGTCTTCATGCGGGCCTACGGACCGGAGAGCGTCCTCATCTCGCAGGAGATCCCCCAGCTACGGCTGGTCCAGCGGCTGAACCCGGACGTGAAGCTGATCTGGCACCCGTTGTACACCACTCCCGACGGGCAGATGAAAGAGATCACGAGGGACTACCGACTCGTCGACAACGCGGCGTACGAGGGGCGGGACATATGTGTGAGCGTCCTCTTCCAGTACCTCAGGTTGTTCCACGACGAGAGCAACACCGAGGCAACCCGCGCGCACAAGGGCATGGAACAGCTGATCGTCGCGAACGGCCACAAGGACGGCGTCTGAAGCGGCGTCGTGGAGCCGTCCTGACGTGGCGGCCTTTCCAGCGCGGCGCGGGGGCCGCCCTCCGGTCCTTGATCAGCGGTGGCCGCCCCCGTCCCTCAGCCGGCCCCCGGCAAGGTCGCACTGTCCGGCTGGAGCACCAGGTCACGCTGATACCAGGTGCCTGGCTCACCGCACAGGTGGGCCGGGTCTGCCGGGCCGACAGGGACGAACCCGGCTTTGGTCAACACCTTCTGGGACGCGGCATTCCGGCGGGCGGTGGCCGCCCGCAGTGTGCGCAGTCCGTGCCGGGCCGCCGCCAGCCGGCACAGCTCCCGGACGGTCGCGGTCGCCACGCCACGGCCGGCGACATGCTGCGCGACCCGGTAGCCGAGTTCCGCGGTGTGGTCTTCGATGTCCATCAGGTTGAACCTGCCGAGTATCGAGCCGTCCTCGGCGACGAGTACGTGAAAGGCGCAGACGCCGGCCTCCTGCTCAGCCAGCAAGGCGTTGTACCGGTCGGTGAACTGGTCGAAGAACTCGTCCCCGCGGTCGGGAACCGAGGCAGCGAAGTAGGCGCGGTTCGCCAGCTCGAAGGCCAGGACCGCCGGGGCGTGACCGGCATGCAGCCGCTTCAGCTCGGGCATCGCCCGACCCTACCCGGATGGCGCGCCGTGGCCACCTGAGTTTCCTCACCGGCGGCAGACAGCCCCGAGACCAGGGCACATACGCTCTACGGCTGGAGTACCAACACCGCGCTCAGTTGGGGAATCGCGCCCAGGGCGTGGCTGCCGCAGAGCGGAGTGGTGCACGTTTCCAACTGTGTTGGTGGGGTGGTGGGCTGGGTGCGGGGCCGTTCACCTCGGTTCATCCAAGGTTGATCGCCAACGTGAGTCGGCTAGTGATCTCCGTTGAACGGCTGTGAACGCAGCTGAATGGGACGGAAACTGAGACGGTCCCCAGCCGGAAATACCTCCCGTGCGGGCTCACAGACCTTCCCTACTAGAGCCGCTTCAGGTTCCGGTCCAGGATCGCCCGGAGCCGGTCAACGTCCGCAGGGTCATGAGCGCCCCGTTTGGGCAGGACGGCGACTCCGGCCGCGCGGTCGCCACTCAGCAGCACGAAGAGCCCGGGCGTCTCCAGATACTCCCGGAACACCGTCCAGTCCACGGTGAAGGACGCCCGCTCGCCGGTGCTGACCGCGCCGTGGTCGTTGGCCACCATGCGGCACTGCCCGTACGGCTGCACGATGCTGAACATGCGGCGGGCCATGGTGCGCAGCCCTCGCACAGTGGCCCAGAGTGTGATCGGCACGGTGAGTACCAGCGAGATGATCCACACGGGCAGTGGGGCATCCTGGAGAACCGAGAAGACGCTCACGGCGATGGCCGCCACGAGCGGCGCCATGAGTGCCTGGGCCCGCCCCGACGGTGACCGACGAGCTCGTGCACGGAGCGCCTCTTCGAAGTCCGCTGCCGTCGGCCGGTAGACGAACGCCACGGCCGTACCGAAGTCGCTGTTCTGATGTGAGGGATCCCCGCCCTTGCTGTCCATGGGCAGGGATCGTAGCGAGGAGCTGTGAGGCGGATCCGACCAGCTCAGCCAAGGCCCACCGTGCGCTTGGCTAGCGCCGGGCACAATTGGGCCCTCAGCTTGGGAAGCTGCGATCATTCGAGGCTGAATCGGGCGCTGACCTGCATTGATGGCTGACCCGCCCTCGCAGGTGCCGTCGGAGGTGATCAGCTGACCACACTCCCTTCCCGGGCGCCGTCAGGGATGCCCGGCTGCTAGCGTCCGGCACCATGTGGGCTCAAGAGATCGTGGCCGGTCGACCGGCTTGGCGGCACATCCCTTCCGGAGTGATCTTCCGGGTCGTTCCCCAAGGGACGTTCCGGATGGGCTTGTCCGACGCGGAACTGGACGCGGTTCGTGCCATCGATCGGGCGCAGGGCGCCGAAGACGACCTCGAAGGGTTCTTCGCCGGTGCTGTTGAAGCCCGGCCGGTGCGAGAAGTACGGGTCGAGCCATTCCTGATCGCCCGGCATCCGCTCACGGTGGCGCAAGTACGTCACTGGCTGCCCGAGTACGAGGACAGCTTCGCCGACTCGGCTTCGAGCACAGCCCGGTTGGAGGACGACCTGGACGACCTGCTGGAGGCGTTGCCGTTCCGGCTGCCGAGCGAGGCGGAGTGGGAGTACGCGGCCCGAGCGGGCACGACCACTTTGACCTTCCGCGGAGATGCGAAGCCGGACGAGGACCAGGTGCTCGACGACTTCGCCGACGAGGAGCGCACTGCTGCGGCTGAGAATGCCTTTGGACTGGCGGGGATGGGGTCGGCAAACGAAATCTGCGCTGATGTATGGATCCCGCATTTCACGGACGCACCGGTGGATGCACGCCCCCGCACGGGGGACGGACCGCGGGTGGTGCGCGGAGGCGCCGGCGACCTCTCTCCCTGGCAGGGCTGCGACGAGTGGCTGTTGTTGCTCTCCGCCACTCGCGATGAGTTCCAAGACTTCACCGCGGTCCGTCCGGTAGCACCCGTGCCAACCAGTTAGGACATGCCGAGCACAGAGGCAACACGTAGACAGGGTGCGGGCCCTGGGAACTCCGGTACGGCGAGAGGTCACCTACCGGTGGGAGAACTGCGGACAGGGGGCCTGTGGGTGCGGGCTTACTTCTTCTTGCCCTGGGTCTTGCGGGGGATCTTGGTGAGCTGGGTTTTTGCTGGTCAGGGGCGGTGGGCTCGTGCGCCTAGTGGTCGTCATTGGCCACCGACCCACCTTGGAGGCGGTTCAGTTGGTTGATGTGGCTCTCTGACGCGACCGCATTGCGGTTCGCAGAGCTTCGAGTTCGGTTCGGGGAAACGGCCGGCCCCATTGGGACTCGTAGGCTTCTTCGCCCTGCTCGTAGTCGATCCGGTCGAAGGCCCGGACGGCGGACCGTGCGAGTGCCGTGACGGCGTGGCGGCCTGACCAGAGAACCAGCCCTGAGCTGTCCGGAGCCTGGGCGTCGTCGGCCAGGACCAGGCGGACATCGACCACAGATCCGTCTCTGTGGAAGAACCACCGGTACACCTGTGGCTCTCCCTCCAACTCGGCGCGTGTGTCCTCGTCACCGAGGACGAGCCGGGCAACGGCGTAAAGGAATTCCTCGGGCGCGTCAGTGATGTAAGAAGCAATAACCTCTGCCTCACCATGATCATCAGCAACCTTGACGCAGGCCCAGCCGTGACTGCCCAACGCCCATGTGATCGCTAGAGACGACATCTCCCCCTCCTCCGGGGTGACTCTATGGACTCAGGCGCCGTGCGGCCGAGCCCTCAGCTTGGGAAGCTGCGAGCACTTGAGGTTGGTTCGGTAGCTGACCTGGGCGAACGGTCGAGCCATGGCGTCTTCGGGCTGGGCTGTCTTCCCCGTGATTCCCCGCTGTTCCCCGCTCGATCTGGTGCGCTTGTGGTGCGGTCGGGCGACGGGCCGTCGTGGGTGTCCGAAATTGGTGTGCGGCGGGTCGTGGCGGTCGGCACGCTGGGTCTATGAGTCGTTGGAAGCTTTACGACAACTGGTACGCTGATCTGGTCGGCCTCTCTGTCGAGCAACTGAGAGAGCGTCGGGCCTTCGCCGCTCAGAGAGCTGAGGGTGCAGTGGCGCGTGGCATGGGGCGCAGTCCCAAGGCTGGGCGGGAGTGGAGGCAGCGGCTTCGTGCTGTCGATGATGAACTTCTGAGGCGGGGTGTCCAGGGGGCGTAGCCATCGTGTGAGCCGTCTGAGCCGTCTGAGCCGCAGCCGACGACAATCCGCCACGATGGCGGGTACGGCAACCGATCACGCGCGCGTGTGCCTCGTCGCACCCCCGCCGGCCTGAGCCGCGCTGTCGGACGTCGACCGGAGCAGGTCTCGACGGCGGAAGCGCATGGGCGGCTCCTTGCTCGATGACCTCTTCGTCCCGAAGCAAATTGGACGAGGGCTCGGCCTTGTGCTGGTGTGCCTGTCACCTGCTGCGATAGTCCACAGGTGTGCGTGCACGTCTGCCGCTGTCCGTCGGCGTTGTCACGCAGCTAGTGTCCTGCGCCAGAGATCCGTCGGCAGAGGCGGGCGAGGGAGTCGAGGATTTCTTCGGCTGTCTTGGTCCAGATGAACGGCTTGGGGTCTTCGTTCCAGACCTTGACCC
>NZ_JBSFVC010000036.1:0-78248 GCF_053592095.1 Streptomyces sp. NPDC002787
GGCGGGGGGCGCCCGGGCCACCCCCCCCCCCCCCCCCGCCCGGGCGCGGGCCCCCCCCGGCGGGGGGGGGGGGGGGGCCGCAACCCGCGGGGGGCCCCCCCGGCCCCCCCCCCGCGGCGGAACGCGGGAGGGTCGTCGCTACCGCAGACCGTTGCTGATCGCGGTCACCAGCTCTCCATTGCCCGTGTCGCCGCTGAACTCCCAGAAGAAGGCACCGCCCAGGCCCTGGTTCTTGGCCCAGGTCATCTTCCCGGCGATGGTCGACGGGGTGTCGTACGACCACCAGTTGGTGCCGCAGTGGGCGTAGGCCGTGCCCGCGATGGTGCCGGTGGCCGGGCAGGAGTTCTTGAGCACCTTGTAGTCCTCGATGCCCGCCTCGTATGTGCCGGGGGCCGCGCCGGTCGCCGAGCCGCCGGGGGCGGACTGCGTGACTCCGGTCCAGCCGCGGCCGTAGAAGCCGATGCCGAGCAGGAGCTTGGAGGCCGGGACGCCCTTCGACCTGAGCTTGGCGATCGCGTCGGCGGAGTTGAAGCCCGCCGCCGGGATGCCGGGGTACGAGGTCAGCGGCGAGTGCGGGGCGGTCGGACCGTCCGCGTCGAAGGCGCCGAAGTAGTCGTACGTCATCACGTTGTACCAGTTCAGATGGGTCGCGGCGCCGCCGTAGTCGGCCGCGTCGATCTTGCCGCCGGAGGAGCCGTCGGCGGTGATGGCCGCGGTGACCAGGTAGTTCGAGCCGAACTCGGTGCGCAGGGCGGACATGAGGTTCCTGAAGGCCGCGGGCCCGCTCGTGTCACAGGTCAGGCCGCAGGCGTTCGGGTACTCCCAGTCGATGTCGATGCCGTCGAAGACATCCGCCCAGCGCGGGTCCTCGACCACGGCCTTGCAGGACTTGGCGAAGGCGGCCGGGTTCTGTGCGGCCTGGCCGAAGCCGCCGGAGTAGGTCCAGCCGCCGAAGGAGTACAGCACCTTGATGTGCGGGTACTTCGCCTTGAGCTGGCGGAGCTGGTTGAAGTTGCCGCGCAGCGGCTGGTCCCAGGTGTCGGCGGTGCCGCTGACGGACTGGTCGGCGGTGTAGGCCTTGTCGTAGGCGGCGTAGGTGTCGTCGACGGTGCACTGACCGTTCTTGACGTTGCCGAACGCGTAGTTGATGTGGGTGATCTTCGACGCGGAGCCCGAGGTCACCAGGTTCTTGACGTGGTAGTTGCGGCCGTAGACGCCCCACTCGGTGAAGTACCCGAGGTTGATCTTCGCGCCGGGGTTCGGGGTCGTGCCGCCGGTCGTGCGGACGGCGGCCGCGCCGCTCACCGGTCCCGTCTGGTCGGCGGTGTCGCGGGCCTGGACGGTGTACGAGTAGTCGGTGCCGGCGGTCAGGCCGGTGTCGGTGTGGGTGGTGCCGGTGACGGTGGCGATCTTGGTGCCGCCGCGCAGGACGTCGTAGTTCTTGATGCCCTTGTCGTCGGTGGCCGCTCTCCAGCTGAGCTTGACGGAGGTGTTGGTGACGTCCGAGGTGGTCGGGGTGCCGGGGGCGGAGGGGGCCGCGTCGCCGGGGACGGACGGGCCGCCGTCACAGCTTCCGCCGTTGAGCTTGCAGTTGGCCGGGGAGCCTGAGCCGCTCCCGTTGAAACCGAAGGAGACGGAGGCGCCCGGGGCGAGGGTGCCGTTCCAGGACTTGTTCCTGGCGGTCCAGTGGGTGCCGGAGGAGGTGACGTCGGCGTCCCAGGCCGAGGTCACGGAGGTGCCGGAGGGGAAGTCCCACTCGACCGTCCAGGAACTGATCGTGGTCGTCCCGGTGTTCTTGACGGTCCACTTGCCTTCGAAGCCGGAGCCCCAGTCCTGGGGCTTGGCGTAGGTGGCGGTCGCCGCCGTGGCCGCCTGCGCGGGGGTGGCGAGACCGATCAGTCCGGCGAGGGGGAGGAGAAGGGTGGCGAAACCCGCTATGGCTCTGTGCCTGAAGCGCATGTGCGCCTCCTTGTGGGGTGTCTTGAGCATGAGCATGACGTGGCGCAGTGGGCTGAGAATAGAAAGGTCTGGACCATAGGTCAATGGGTCTGGACCAGTGCGCTCACGCCGGACAGCCCCGGCGATCAGAACAGGGTCAGATCCCCAACTCCTGGGCGAGGACGGCCGCTTGCACCCGGCTGCGCAGATCGAGCTTGCCCAGCAGACGGCTGACGTGCGTCTTCACGGTCGCCTCGGCCATGTCGAGCCGGATCGCGATCTCCGCGTTCGACAGGCCTCCACCCAGACAGGCGAGCACTTCCCGCTCCCGACGGGTCAGGGAGTCGAGGACGGCCGGATCGGCCGTCGTGTCGCGCACGGGCTTGGCGAACTCGGCGATCAGCCGCCTGGTGACGGCCGGCGCGATCAGACCCTCGCCGCGCCCCACCGTCCGAACGGCCTCGATGAGGTCCTTCGCCTCCGTGTTCTTCAGCAGGAACCCGGCGGCACCGGCCCGCAGTGCCCCGAAGACATACTCGTCGAGGTCGAACGTGGTGAGCACGAGCACATCGGCCAGCCCCTCGGTGACGACCTGCCGGGTCGCCGACACCCCGTCCAGGCGTGGCATCTGAACGTCCATCAGCACCAGGTCCGGCCGCAGCTCCCTGGCGAGCGCCACCGCCCGCTCGCCGTCCGCCGCCTCACCGACCACCTCGATGTCCGGCGCGCTGCCCAGGATGAGCACCAGCCCGGCCCGTACGGCGGACTGGTCCTCGGCGACGAGGACGCGGATCATGCGGGTTCTCCTTCGGTGACGGGGAGGGTGGCGCGTACGGCCCAGATCTTGCCCCCGGTCGGCGCCGGATCCACCGTGGGGCCCGCTTCGAAGGTGCCGTTCAGGAGGGCGACGCGCTCGCGCATACCCACCAGGCCCGCGCCGGAACCGGGCGCGCTCGGCCCGCCCCGGTCGCCGTACGGGCTGGTCACCGCGATGTCGAGGGAACCGTCCCCTTGGCGCAGCGCCACCGTGACCCGGCCGGGGCAGGCGTGTTTGAGGGCGTTGGTCAACGACTCCTGCACGATGCGGTAGGCCGCCAGTTCGACGGGGGCGGGGAGGGTGCCTTCGTGGTCGGCGTCGAGGGCGACGTCCAGCCCGTTGGTGCGGGCGCCTTCGACGAGCGCGCCGAGCCCGTCGAGCGTGGGCGCGGCGGACGGCTCGGCGTCGTCGCCGGCGTCCCGCAGGATGCCGATCAGCCGGCGCATCTCGGCGAGCCCCTTGACGCTGTTCTCCCGGATGACCCCGAGGGCCTCCTTGGAGGTGGCGGCGTCGTCGAGGGAGAGCGCGGCCGTGGAGTGGATCGCGATCGCCGAGAGGTGGTTGGCGACCATGTCGTGCAACTCCCGTGCCATCCGCGCCCGTTCGGTAATGACGGCCTGGCTGCGGTCCATCTCCGCCAGCAGCGCCGTCTGTTCCGCGCGCAGCCGCGCGGCCTCGGCGGCGTCGCGGTGGTTGCGGACGATCCAGCCGGTGATGGCGGGCATGAGGGAGACCAGTCCGACGACCAGACCGATCAGCAGGGCGTCCGGCTTCCGGAAGGCCGCGAGGGGCACGACCGTGAAGGCCACGGTGACCAGCCCGGCGATCCAGGGGACCCGGCGGGCGGTGGCGGGCGGACCGTACAGCACGGCCGCGTACACCAGGTCGGTGAACATCAGCACCGTGAGCAGACTGCCCCGGGTCATCGTCTCCAGCGTCAGGGCGGCCCACCCGACCAGCACGGCCGTGCGCGGCATCGTGGTGCGCAGCGCCTCACAGCCCGCGGTCACGACGAGGGGCGGCAGCACCCACCAGTGGCTCTCGAACACCACGATCCCGTCGTGGGCGGTGCGTGTGGTGAGACCCAGACCCCACAGCAGCAGACCGCCGAGGAGTCCGGCGGCGGCGATGCACAGGTCCATGCGGTGCGGGCGGGGCGGTCGTACGGCCATGCCCTCCATCCAACACGCGACGGGCCCCCGCCGCCTGATGCCCGCGAACGGTCCTGGACTGCATCTTTCGATGTACGGCGACTTCGTCACCGCCGACGACGAAGCGGGCGCCCGGCGCGGGGAGCCTGGAAGGGTGAACGAGAGGAGCGAGTCGTGATCGTCGCGTTGATCATCGCCTGCGAGGTCGGCTTCTGGGTACTGCTGGTGCTGGCCCTGGCCGTCCGCTACCTACTGAACAAGCGCCGCGCCAGTGTCGTGCTGCTGCTCTGCGAGCCGGTGCTGGAGCTGGTGCTCTTCGTCGTGACGGCGATCGACCTGAAGAACGGCGCCGAACCGAGCTGGGAGCACGGGGTGGCGGCGCTCTACATCGGATTCACCGTGGGCTACGGCCACTACATGATCCGCTGGCTGGACGGCCACGCGGCGCATCGCCTGGCCGGCGGGCCCAAGCCGGTGGGGCCGCCGAAGTACGGCCTGGCCAGGGCCCGGTACGAGGGGAGGCTCTGGGCGCGGACGCTGGTGGCGGCCGGGGTGGCGCTGGCGCTGCTCCAGATCGCCGTCTGGTACGTCGGCGACGACGGCGACGTCGACTCGCTGAGGTCGTTCCAGTGGATCGCTCTCAGGGCGGCGGGCATCCACGGCCTGGTGGCTCTCACCTACACGCTCTGGCCGAAGAAGGGCCCGGACGCCCCTGAGGGCGAGCACCGGCCCACCTACTCGAAGGAGGGTGTCGGACGATGAGCGGGACGATGGACGCGACGGCCGGCAAGTCGACGAGGAACCTGGCGGAAGGGGCCGGCACCTTCGTGATCGGCCTGGTGCTGTGGCTCTTCGCCGACGGCGTGGAGGTCCCGGTCGTCACTCTGACCAAGGTCGGCGTGGTGATGATGTGCGTGGGCGCCGTCCTCGTCGCGGCGGGCCTCTACCAGCGGGCCCGCGGAACGGCGGGTGATGGCTAGCCGCTCCGCGAGAGCGCCCCCGGGGAGCGGCTACCGCTCCCCGCCCGGCACCCACAGCACGTCCCCGACCTCCTTGTTCGCCGTCCTGGCGAGGATGAACAGGAGGTCGGAGAGGCGGTTCAGATAGGTCGCCGTCAGCGGGTTCATCGTCTCGCCGTGGACCTCCAGGGCCGTCCAGGTCGAGCGCTCGGCACGGCGTACGACCGTGCAGGCCTGGTGGAGGAGGGCCGCGCCGGGGGTGCCGCCGGGGAGGATGAAGGAGCGGAGCTTCTCCAACCGCTCGTTGAAGTGGTCGCAGTCCGCCTCCAGCTTGTCGATGTAGAACTGCTCGACCCGCAGTGGCGGAAACTCGGGGTTCTCGACGACGGGGGTGGAGAGGTCGGCGCCCACGTCGAACAGGTCGTTCTGGACGCGGGTGAGGACCTTGACGACCTCCTCGGCCAGACCGCCCAGCGCGATCGCCGTCCCGATCGCCGCGTTCGCCTCGTTGGCGTCCGCGTACGCGGAGATCCGCGGATCGGTCTTGGGCACCCGGCTCATGTCCCCGAGGTTGGTGGTGCCCTTGTCGCCGGTCCTGGTGTAGATGCGCGTCAGATTGACCATGTGACCAGCGTAGTTACGCCCCGGCCGTCCGGAAGACACGTGTGCCCACTGTCACGGCGAGCGCCGTGAGGCCGAGGGCGACCAGGACGCCGTGGAGCATGGCCGGGGTGGCGTACGCGCCGACGTACGCGTCCCGCATCGCGTCCACCAGATAGCGGAACGGGACGAGGTGGGACAGGACGTCGAGCCAGCCGGGAGCCAGCGACATCGGCAGCATCAGACCCGACAGGAGCATCGACGGCGTCGTCAGCGCGTTGACCGCGGGACCGAACTCGTGCTGTGAGCGGGCCTTCATCGCGAGCGCGTACGACAGCGAGGCGAGCGAGACCGTCAGCAGGGCCACGAAGACGAAGCCGATCAGGATGCCGACGAGGGGGGCGCGCAGGCCCATGACCAGGGCGGCGAGGACCAGCAGCACCGCCTGGAGGACGAAGACCGCCGCGTCGCGCAGCACCCGGCCCGGCAGCAGGGCGAGCCTGCTCACGGGGTGACCCGCATCCGCTCGATCACGCCCGTCTGCTTCTCAACCTGGACGCGGCCCTCCGGGAGGAGACCGGTGCCGGTGCTGACGACCCCCTGCCGACCCTGATCGCCGGTCAGGTCAACCGGGTCCACCAGACGGTGATGGCGGTCATCGGGCGCGAGATGCTCGCCGGGCACAATCCGGACGAAGTGTCACGAGAGGTGCTTGTCCTCCTGGACGACATGGAGGGCTTGTTGAGTGAGAAGGTGCTCAACTACGCCGTACGACCCTTCGAGTGAGTGCCGCCGGTGTGATGTCCGTCAGTTGAGACGTGACTCGCGTTACTAAGCGGTCACACAGCCCCTCACGAGCGCTAGTGTCCGCCGGAGAGGTAACCCATCGACAGCGCGTACCAGGGGAGTCGCACAGTGGCACGGAAGCTCGCCGTCATCGGAGCCGGGCTCATGGGGTCCGGTATCGCCCAGGTGTCCGCGCAGGCGGGCTGGGACGTCGTCCTGCGTGACGTCACCGACGAGGCGTTGAACCGTGGCATCGGCGGCATCACGGCGTCGTTCGACAAGTTCGTGGGCAAGGGGAAGTTGGCGGCCGAGGACGCCGAGGCGGCGCTCGGGCGGATCACCGCCACCACCGACCTCGACGCGGCGGCCGACGCGGACATCGTCGTCGAGGCCGTCTTCGAGAAGCTCGAGGTCAAGCACGAGATCTTCCGGACCCTCGACAAGGTCGTCCGCGAGGACACCGTGCTCGCCTCGAACACCTCCGCCATCCCGATCACCAAGATCGCGGCGGCCACCGAGCGGCCCGAGCGGGTCGTCGGCGTGCACTTCTTCTCGCCGGTGCCGATGATGCAGCTCTGCGAACTGGTGCGTGGTTACAAGACGAGTGACGAGACGCTCGCCACCGCACGGGAGTTCGCCGAGTCGGTCGGCAAGACCTGCATCGTCGTCAACCGCGACGTCGCCGGCTTCGTGACGACCCGTCTCATCTCCGCCCTCGTCGTCGAGGCCGCGAAGCTCTACGAGTCGGGCGTCGCCACCGCCGAGGACATCGACCTCGCCTGCAAGCTGGGCTTCGGCCACGCGATGGGACCGCTGGCCACGGCCGACCTGACGGGCGTCGACATCCTGCTGCACGCCACCAGCAACATCTACACCGAGTCCCAGGACGAGAAGTTCGCCCCTCCGGAGCTGATGCGCCGGATGGTGGACGCCGGTGACATCGGACGCAAGAGCGGGCAGGGCTTCTACGCCTACTGACGCCGGCGCACACGTCAACAGGCGGCACTTCCCCAGCATGTGAACGCATGAGCCTCTCGGGCCTCACCCCTTGAGGTGAATTCGGTATCGGTTCGCTCACAGACGGCAACCTGGCGGTGTCAAACGCCGTCAGACGTTGCATCACCCACATCACGGAGTACGAGACGCACTCACGGGGAGCGCTTATGTACATCAGGGGCGACCACGCCGAGCTGGTCGTCGGGGGCCGCCTCGACGTACGCAGCGCGGCGGACGCCCGTACGGTCCTGCACTCGGCCGTCGACGACGGAGCCGGCGACCTGGTGCTCGACCTGTCAGAGCTGGACTCCTGGGACGCCACCGGACTCGGGGTGATCATGGGAGCCCACCGGCGGGCGGGACGGTGCGGACGGCGGCTGGTGCTGCGCGATGTGCCGCCGCAGATGCAGCGGCTGCTCGTGGCCACCCGGCTGCACCGGATCCTGGCGATCGAGGGCGGCATCGGCCTGGAGTCATTGCCCAGAGTGTGAACGCGTGTACGGGCCCGTACGTATGGCTCGGTGTGTGCGGGACACCCGGTCGCCCTGGCCGCTTCCGGTCGCCATGGGGCCATGGGGACCATGGGGGCGAAACGCACGACGCACGCAATCCTCACGAGACTGTGACGTCTCGGACGGCGCGGGACCCCGGACTGTCGGAGATACTGTGCGAAGGTTTAGGGTTCGGCTGCCCGCTGCCAGCTACCCTCGAGCGGGTTCCGGACCAGAAGCGACAGCGCGGTGTGCGGCAAGGCCGGGAGGGGCTCCAGCACACGAGACGCTTTTGGGGGGCTAGAACCGATGGACCCGACCAACCGGGGACCCGAAGAGTACGGCCATGACGACGGACAGGCGCCGAGCAAGCGTCCACCACGTGACGCGCTGACCCAGGACTTCGACCGGCACGCTCCGGCACTCGCCCGCACCGTCCAGCTCGTCTCGGGCGACTTCCTGCTCACCGTGAACCCCGTCGACGGCAGCGAGATAGAGAACTGCCCGCCGGGCGAATCGCCTGGTCCGCCCGTGAAGCACCTGCCCGCCGAGCGCGCCGAGATCGACCGCGCCGCCCGGCCGCCGGTGCCCCCGGGGCCCTCGCTGCCCCGGCTGCCCCTGCTCCAGCGCGACGAGGAGAGGGAACGGCTCGTACGGCTCCTCGCGCGCGGCCGCTCCGTCCGCCTCACCGGCGCCCCCGGCTCCGGCCGCACCACCCTCCTCGACGCCGTCGCCGAGGACTGCGCCGACCTGGCGCCCGACGGCGTCGTACGGCTGAGCGGCTTCCGGCGCACGGTCGACGACCTGCTGTACGAGCTGTTCGCAGCCGTGTACAGCACACCGCTGTTCCGGCCCGCGCGGCAGCAGATCCTCGACATCGTGCGGGACATCGGCGCGGTCGTCGTCCTGGACGACCTGGAGTTCGGCGGGGCCGCCCTCGACGAGCTGCTCGACGCGACCCCCGAGTGCGCCTTCCTGATCGGCGCCACCCCCGACATCCCCCTGCCGTCCGCCGACGCGCCCCTCGAGGAGATCGTGCTCGGCGGCTTCGACCGGGCCGGCGGCGAGCAGTTGCTGGAGCGCGTCGTCGGGCGGCCGCTCAGCGAGGAGGAGTCGAACTGGGCCGGTGACCTCTGGTTCGAGTCCGAGGGGCTGCCGCTGCGGTTCACCCAGGCCGGGGCACTGCTCAGGCAGCGGGACCGGCAGCGGGCCGGTGCGGACGCCGTCGACGAGTTCGGTGTCTTCCAGGACGCGCCGCCCGTCGACGCGCCCTCCGGCTCCGCCGCCGACGGGCACGACATACCGCTGCCGTCGCTCGCCGAGGGGGCCGCGCCCGCCGCGCTGCTCGCGTCCCGGCTGAGCTCCTCGGCCCGCGAGACCCTCAGGTTCGCCGTCGCGCTCGGCGGGGAGGTCCCGCATCAGGCGCACCTGCCCGCCCTGGTGGGCGACACCCACGCCGACGCCGCCCTCGGTGAGCTGGTCGGCTGCGCCCTCGTGACACCGGTCGGGGCCCGCTACCGGCTCGCCGCCGGGGTGCGGACCCAGCTGGAGGCCGCCGGGTACGCCGACGAAGCCGAGGCGCGCGCCCGCACGGCCGCCCAGCACTACGCCTGGTGGTCCGGGCACCCCTCGGTCACCCCTGACCGGGTCTCGGCCGAGTCGGACGCCGTACTGGCCGCCCTCACCGCGCTCGTGCCCGGCACGACCGCGCCCGGCGAGGGCGAGGAGAGCGCCGCCGTGGTGCTGGCCCGGCAGGCCGCGCCCGCGTTCGCGGCGGGGCTGCGCTGGAGCGCCTGGGAGCGGGCGCTGCGGTCCGGCGCGGAGGCGGCCGGCCTCGCAGGCGAGACCGGCGAACAGGCCTACTTCCACCACGAGCTGGGCGTCCTCGCGCTCTGCTCCGGGCAGCTGGAGCGGGCCCGGGCCGAGCTGGAGGCGTCCATCGGGCTGCGCAACGTCCTCGCCGACAAGCGCGGCACGGTCGCCGGCCGCCGGGCCCTCGCCCTGGTCGCCGACCGCTCCGGGGCGACGCCGCCCGGCGGGCGTACGGCCGCGGGGGAGGAGGTGCCGGACGCCCGGCACGAGGAGTCGGCCTCGCCGCCCGGGGGCGTGCCCGCCGGGTACACACCGATGAGCTTCGGCGCGACGGGATTCGGGGCGACGGGCTTGGGGGCGACGGGGCCCGGTGGGCCTCAGCCGACCAACGACACGACGCTCGTCACGCACCGGCCCGGCGGTGGCGCCCCCGCGCACAAGTTGAGCGGCCTCAAGACCCTCGTCGGCGGCGCCCGGCGCAACCTGGTCGCCGCGGGCGCCGGGGCGCTCCTCGCCGCCGTCCTCGGCACCGTCGTGACCCTCGGCGCGACCTCCGACGGCAACGGCGACACCCCGGCCGAGAAGGTCGGAGTCAACCCGTCCGCCAGCGAGGGCGTCGACGACGGCGGACTCAGCGCGGACCGCCCCAAGGCGGGCGACGACGACAACGGACCCGGGGTCGCCCCCGAACCAACCGATCCGGGCCCCGACGGCACGTACGGCACGGCGGACGACCCGACGCCGACGGACAGCGGGGGGCCGACGGACGACCCGACCGGCACTAAGGGGCCCACGGGCGACCCGACGCCGTCCCCGACGAAGTCGTCCCCCAAGCCGACCCCGTCCGACGACCCGTCGACGGATCCCTCGGACGATCCGTCGACCGATCCCTCGGACGACCCGTCCGACGACCCGTCGACCGATCCCTCGGACGAGCCCAGCGACGAACCCTCGGACGAGCCGACCGACAACCCACCGCCCCCGGACACCACCGACACGGCCAGCGCCCCCACCACCGGCCAGCCCGCCGAGTCCAGCAGCTCGGCGGGGGCCCCGGAGACCGCGGCCGGCACTGGGACCGGCACGGTGGCCTGAGGCCCACCCTTCGGCTCGGAGCGTCCCGGCTCCTTATTGCGCCCGGCCCCCTTTCTCCGCTGTGACAGCGGCGGAGAAAGGGGGCCGGTGGAAAGACGTGGGGCGGCGGAGCGGGACCGTCAGAACAGGCGCAGCTTGTCGTCCTCGATGCCGCGCAGGGCGTTGTAGTCGAGGACCGTGCAGCCGATGCCGCGGTCGGTGGCGAGGACGCGGGCCTGGGGCTTGATCTCCTGGGCCGCGAAGATGCCGCGGACCGGCGCGAGGTGGGGGTCGCGGTTCAACAGCTCCAGGTAGCGGGTGAGTTGCTCGACCCCGTCGATCTCACCGCGCCGCTTGATCTCGACCGCGACCGTCGCGCCGTCGGCGTCCCGGCACAGGATGTCGACCGGACCGATCGCCGTCATGTACTCGCGGCGGATGAGGGTGTACCCCTCGCCGAGGGTCTCGATGCGGTCGGCGAGCAGCTCCTGGAGGTGCGCCTCGACGCCGTCCTTGATCAGCCCGGGGTCGACGCCCAGTTCGTGCGAGGAGTCGTGGAGGACTTCCTCCATCGTGATGATGAGCTTCTCGCCCGCCTTGTTGATGACGGTCCAGACGCCTTCCTCGTCGCCCGTGCCCTCCTTCAGCGTGCAGGGCGGCGACATCCAGTTGAGGGGCTTGTAGGCCCGGTCGTCCGCGTGGATCGAGACGCTGCCGTCCGCCTTCACCAGGATCAGACGGGGGGCCGAGGGGAGATGGGCGGTGAGCCGGCCCGCGTAGTCGACGGAGCAGCGGGCAATGACGAGACGCATGGTCGGCAACGCTACTCGACGCCGACGGGTGCGCGCGATTCGACCACCGGAACTGCCTTGGCCGGAGGCCACCGCACCGCCGGCGCACCCGGCCGGGAACCGTTCGACTGCCCCGTCGTCCCGCACGGCGGCTGTCGCCCTCCGTCACGCTCTCCCGCCCCTCACGTGGGCCTCCGTCGTCCCCCGGCATGTGCCGCTGTCAACTCATGTTCGGCATTGGCTGATTGTGTGCGTCATGGGCCCTGTCGGTGCGCGCAATCTCCTGGTGCGGTCACGTGCGGTTGCTTACCGTAGAAACTGGAGGTCGCGAAGTGTGCACTCTGCGTGTTCGCCGACCCGATCTCCACCCTTGTCCGTCAACCCCTGTTGTTGCGGGGGTGCGAGAGGAGAACCCATGTCGCTCGACGTCTCACCGGCCCTACTCGAACAGGCCGAGCGAGGCGAGGTCGACGAAGCCGCCTTCGTCGACTGCGTCCGGACCTCCCTGCCCTATGCGTGGGAGATGATCAGCTCTCTGGTGGCCCAGCTGAAGGTCGACGGCGGAGAGTTCGCCGACAACCAGACGCCCCCGCCGGACGAGCAGGCACGCGGGCAACTGCTGCGCGCGCTCGCCAGTGACGCGATTCGCGGCGCACTGCAGCGGCACTTCGGTGTCCGGCTGGCCTTCCAGAACTGCCACCGGGTGGCGGTGTTCCCACTGGACCCGTCCGTGGACGACAGGCTGGCCCGCTTCACCTCGATACGTGGCCAACTCCTCAACCAGTCCCCGGAACTCCGGGACTGCTGAGGTCGTGACGCAGCACGGCTTGCCGCTCCAACCGCGGGAGGTGCATCAGTAATCGGGGCGGCAAGCTCTCCGTAGTGGCTCAGCCGAGGTGAGGCAGCACCTCGGCACCGAGTCGCCGTACGTTCTCCTCCGTCGCCGACAGGTCGCCGGTGCCCTCGACGAGCAGGGCGAAGCGGGAGATGCCCGTCCGCTCGCTGGTCGCCGCGAGCCGGTCCGTGCACAGCCGTGGGGTCCCCACCGGGTGGAGCCCGCAGAGCAGTTCGGTGTACGCCAGCGGATCCCGCATGGCGCGGGCGCGGCCGTCGACGGTCACATGGGCGTCGAGGCCCTGCTTCAGCCAGCCGGGCATGGCCTTGGTGAGCGCCTCCGCGGCGTCGACGCGCCGGTCCGCGATCTGGCAGACACCGGCCGAGACATGGGCCGCCCCGGAGATCTCCTCCGGCGAGCGGCCCGCCGCCCGGGCGTACGTGCGCCACGCCGCGACCATCTCGGCCTTCTCCTCATCCCCGACGTGCATCCCGAGGAGCATCGACAGCCCGCGCTCGGCGGCCAGTTTCACGCTCGCCGGCGAGGTGCAGGCTACGACGACCTCGGGCCCGGGGGTCTCGTCCAGGTCCTCCGCGGGCCTCGGTACGACGGGGACCTCACGGAAGCTGAATCGTTCCCCCGACGCCGATACCGAGGGTTCGCGCAGCCAGCGCATGAGCAGATCGAGTGATTCCGGGAACCCCTTCTCGTACGCCTGAAGTCCGGAGCCGAACACCTCCAGGTCGACCCAGGGGCCGCCGCGTCCGACACCCAGCGAGAAGCGTCCGCCGGAGGTCACGTGCAGCAGGGCGGCCTGCTCGCCCAGGGCCACGGGATGGACGGTGGGCAGCACGCTGACCGCCGTGCCGACGCGGATCCGCCGGGTGCGCCCCAGCAGTAAAGCGGCGAGGGTGATCGCCGACGGGCACGTCCCGTACGGCACGAAATGGTGCTCGGCCAGCCAGACCGCGTCCAGCCCGGCCTCGTCGGCCACTTCCGCCGTCCGTACCGCGCGGTGGAGCGCTTCCCCCTGGCCTTGGCCGGGGAACTGGGCTCCCAGTACAAATGTTCCTACGTGCATCGTTCTTCCTGCTTCCTCGGCTCCGACTCGGGAGCTCCCCCATCGGCATAACCGCGTGGTACGTGCCGAAGACACGGCCTGGCGGCGAGATTTGCGGATTGTCTGCAGAATGGGCCGGGCGGAGGGCGATCTGAGGGGTTTGGTGACGTACGCATACCCCCACCGGGCCCGCGTAGGCTGGACACCAACCCTGCTCCCTGTATAGCCCGGTGAGGTGTCCCGTGTCCCCGCGTCGTAACCGCCCCAAGGACCATGACTCGTCGGGTCTGTCGGGTCCGTCAGGCCGCAGTGCGGAGGAGGACCGGTCGGACCGGTACGGCGGCTGGCAGACCAGCGAGCCCTGGCAGGGCGAGGAGTGGAGCGTGCGTCATGTGGCGGGCGCGAGCGCGGCCGGCAAGACCTACCGCTGCCCCGGCTGCGACCAGATGATCCCCTCCGGGATGCCGCACGTGGTCGCCTGGCCCGAGCACTCGGGCGTCGACGAGCGCCGGCACTGGCACAAGGCCTGCTGGAACGCGAAGGACCGCCGCACCACGCGGGTGCAGCGGTCCCGTAACGCGCCGAGGTTCTGAAACCCCGCGAACTCCCGTTACACGTCCCGCTTCTCCAGCAGGGCGTACGCGCCGACGAACGAGGCCGCCACCAGCGCGAGCATGATCCACAGCGGGTCCCAGCCGGTCGGACCCGATTCGCTGAGCTCCGCGCCGTAGAAGACGCTGAGCTGGCTCGGGATCGAGTACTCCAGCAGGAACTCCTGCACGTCCCTCAGCGACTCCGAGAACATGAAGATCGCGATGACCAGCGGGGCGAGGAAGACGCCGAGCATGATGGTGATCGCGCCCGCGGAGTGCCGGATCAGCGAGCCCATCAGCAGCGACAGCAGCCCGAACAGCGCGAGGAAGAGGCTCACACCGACCGTGGCCTTGAACCAGTCCTCACCGTCGGGGCTGGCGGCGCCGTTGCCCTCCAGGATCGCCACCTGCGCGAAGCCGATGAACGCGGTGGTGACCAGGGTGACCGTGAACGTGAGCGCGAAGAACACGATCGCCTTCGCGGCCAGGACCCGGCCGCGCCTCGGGCACGCGGTCATCGTGGTCCGGATCATGCCCGTGCCGTACTCGGAGGCGGTGGTCAGCACCCCGAGCGTGATGATGCAGACGCTGCCGATCATCAGCCCGAACAGACCGAGGCCCAGCGGGGACTCGCCCTCCAGGTTCATGTCCGTGGAGGCGGCGATCAGCGCGAAGAGCAGACCGATGCCGATCACCAGGACGACGAAGACGCCCAGCGTCCACATGGTCGAGCGGACCGACTTGATCTTCGTCCACTCGGAGCTGATCGCGTGCCCGAGGTGGGTGCGCACGATCGGGATCGGCGAGGTGTACGAAGTGCCCGGCATCCCCTGCCAGTTGGGGGCGGGCGGCTGCTGGGTGAGGGGCGGCTGGGGCGTGCTCATCGGGCGTCCTCGGACTTCGTCAGGTCGGCGGCGGGCGCGGCCGCGGGGGCGGGCTGAGCGGGGGCCGGCGCGGCGGGCGGCTGCGCGGGGGCCTGGGGTGCGGCCTGGGCGTACGGGTTCGGCTGCGGCTGACCCGGAGCCGGCGCGGGCGCGGCGGCGGGCGCCGGGGCCCCGTACGGACCGGCCGGCGGCTGGCCCTGCGGCACGGGCCCGCCCTGCGGGGCGTACGGCTGGCCGCCCTGCTGCGGCGCCGGCGGGGCGTACCAGCCCGGCTGGCCCTGCCCGGGCACCGGCAACGGCGGCTGCGCGCCGGGCGGCAGGGGCTGCTGGAGACCGGCCTTCTGGTCGGCCGTCGAGCGGTAGTCGACGGCGTTCTGCGTCATCCGCATGTACGCCTCCTCCAGCGAGGCCTGGTGCGGCGACAGCTCCCACAGCCGTACGTCGGCGCCGTGCGCGAGGTCGCTGATCCGGGGGAGCGGCAGACCCATGACGCGCAGCGCGCCGTCCTGCTCGGGCAGCACCTGGCCGCCCGCCTCGGTCAGCGCGGCCGACAGCTTCTCGCGCTGCTGCGGCTCGGCGTCCGGCGTCCGTACGCGCGCGAAGTCGGCGGAGTTCGCCGAGATGAAGTCCTTGATGCTCATGTCGGAGAGCAGCTGCCCGCGCCCGATCACGATGAGGTGGTCGGCGGTCAGCGCCATCTCGCTCATCAGGTGCGAGGAGACGAAGACCGTACGGCCCTCGGCGGCGAGCGCCTTCATCAGGTTGCGGACCCAGAGGATGCCCTCGGGGTCGAGGCCGTTGACGGGCTCGTCGAAGAGCAGCACCTGCGGGTCGCCGAGCAGGGCGGCGGCGATGCCGAGCCGCTGGCCCATGCCGAGCGAGAAGCCCTTGGAGCGCTTCTTGGCCACGTCCTGGAGGCCCACGACGCCCAGGACCTCGTCCACCCGGCGGGCCGGGATGCCCGACAGCTGGGCCAGGGACAGCAGGTGGTTGCGGGCGTGCCGGCCGCCGTGCACGGCCTTGGCGTCGAGGAGCGCACCCACCTGACGGGCCGCGTTCGGCAGCTTGCGGTACGGATAGCCGCCGATCGTCACCTGCCCGGAGGTGGGATTGTCCAGGCCGAGGATCATGCGCATCGTCGTCGACTTGCCCGAGCCGTTGGGGCCCAGGAAGCCGGTGACGGCCCCCGGCCGCACCTGGAAGGAAAGGTTGTACACGGCTGTCTTGGCGCCATAGCGCTTCGTCAGGCCGACTGCCTCGATCATGCTCCGCACCCATCGAACGGTTCAGGACGTCTCGGACTCGTCTCAGGACGTCGGGGCACACGCCCCCGTAAGGACTAGGAGCTTATCGGGGCATTGACGGTTCCGCCCAAGACGAAGTAAAACCTCGCAGGTCACGGGCCGGCTTGCTTGGCATGTACGTACCCGCTGGTCAGGTGCCCGATCACGCGTCACGTCTTTTCAGCAGCAGGTAGCCGCCGGCCAGGGCCGCGACCACCCACAGCGCCATGACGGCGAGGCCGCCCCACGGCCCGTACGGGGTGTCGTCGTCCACCGGGGTGACCACCTGCATGATCCGGCTGCCGGCCTGGTCGGGCAGGTACCGGCCGATCTTCTCGGTGGCGTCGACATTGCCCAGGATGTTGGAGATCAGGAAGAAGAAGGGCATCAGGATGCCGAGCGACAGCATGGGGCCGCGCAGCATCGCCGCGACGCCCATCGAGAACACGGCGATGAGGGTCATGTAGAGCCCGCCGCCGAACACCGCGCGCAGGACGCCGGGGTCGCCGATCTCGGCCCGGTGCTCGCCGAGCATCGCCTGTCCCAGGAAGAACGCCACGAAGCTGGTCGCGAGCCCCACCACGAAGGCGAGGGCGGTGGCCACCGCGATCTTGCTGAAGAGGAAGGTGCCCCGCTGCGGTACGGCGGCCAGGGAGGTCCGGATCATGCCGGTGCTGTACTCGTTCGACACCACCAGCACCCCGAAGACGATCATCGCCAGTTGTCCGAGGCTCATTCCCGCGAAGCTGATGAACGTCGGGTCGAACGAGAGCCGGTCCGCTCGGCCCATCCTGTCGAATTCGTGCTTCGACAGCAGGGAGATCAGCACACCGAGCGCGATCGTGACGATCATGGCCAGCGACAGCGTCCACACTGTGGACGCCACCGACCGGATCTTGGTCCACTCCGAGCGGACGACCTGGGTGGCGGCCATGCTCAGCCCTCCCTCTTCCAGTCGCCGCCCCACTGTTCGGTCGGCGTGTCGCTGTGCGCGTGGTACTCCACCGACTCGGCGGTCAGCTGCATGAACGCCTCCTCCAGCGAGGCCTGTTGAGGGCTCAGCTCATGCAGCACGATCTGGTGCCGGGCCGCCAGCTCCCCGATGTGCTCCGGCTTCCCGCCGTCGACCTCCAGCGCGCCGTTGCCCGTCTCGACGGTGGTGATCCCGGCGCCGTACAGCACGTCGAGCAGCCGCTCGCGCTGCGGCGTACGAATCCGTACGTACGCCCGTGAGTTCTGCTGGATGAACTCAGCCATCGAGGTGTCGGCGAGCAGCCGTCCCTGCCCGATGACGACGAGATGGTCGGCGGTCAGCGCCATCTCGCTCATGAGGTGCGACGACACGAACACCGTCCGGCCCTGGGCCGCGAGGGACTTCATCACGTTCCGGATCCAGTGGATGCCCTCGGGGTCGAGCCCGTTGACCGGCTCGTCGAACATCAGGATCCGCGGGTCGCCGAGCAGCGCGCCCGCGATACCGAGCCGCTGCCCCATTCCGAGCGAGAAGCCCTTCGCCTTCTTCCGCGCCACCGACGTGAGTCCGACGGTGTCCAGGACCTCGTGGACCCGTGACTTCGGGATGCCGTTGCTCTGCGCGAGGCACAGCAGGTGATGGAAGGCGCTACGGCCGCCGTGCACGGCCTTGGCGTCCAGAAGGGCGCCGATGTACTTGAGCGGGTCCCTGAGGCCGTCGTAGTGCTTCCCATCGATCCGCACGTCCCCCGCCGTCGGCCGATCGAGCCCCAGAATCATCCGCATCGTCGTCGACTTCCCGGCGCCGTTCGGTCCGAGGAACCCGGTGACGATGCCGGGCCGCACGGCGAAGGTGAGGTTGTTGACCGCCACCTTCTCGCCGTACCGCTTCGTCAGCCCCTCGAGCTCGATCATGCGGCCACGCTAGAACGGGCATGGGGCGCCTGCCACCGGAGGGGCGAAGCCCCCTCAGGGGCGCGGGGAACTGCGCGACCAGCGCGTACGGGTGACAGCCGCGATACGACCTGCACTCCCGAGCCATTGGGCACCCGGCGCCGAAGCTGAGCTCGAGCGGGAGGTGCCCCCCTCGCCCCAGCGGCACGACTGCCCGCAGTCATGCGCACGGCAAAGGCCCGCACCCCCCCGGAGGGGTGGTGCGGGCCTCGGTCCGCCTCTGGTGGCGTTGCCGTCAGGCGGTCGTGTTACCGGGACTGCTGCGCCGGAACCCCACGCGAGATCGGCTCGTCGTCCGTGGCGGGCGTGCCGGCGGCGGCCACAGCGGCACCCGTCAGCGTCGCCAGCATTTCGCGCACGTTCGTCAGCTGGGCGTTGATCGAGTCGCGACGGTTGGTGAGCGCCGCCAGCTCCCGCTCGGATTCCGAGCGGATCCGGTCCGCCTTGGCGTTCGCGTCCGCGACGATGTCCTCGGCCTGACGCTGCGCGGTCTCCACCGTCTGGCGGGCACGGCGCTCGGCGTCGGTGCGCAGCTTCTCGGCCTCCAGGCGGAGCTGCTCCGCGCGGTGCTCGATCTCCGCGAGACGCTTCTCGGCCTTCTGCTGACGCGACGCCAGGTCGCGCTCCGACTGCTCGCGACGCTTGGCGAGGTTCGTCTCGAAGTCGGCGGCGGCCTGCGCGGCCTTCGCACGGGTCTCCTCGAAGAGGGCGTCCGCCTCCTCGCGCTTGGACTGCGCGTCCTTCTGCGCCTCGGCACGCAGCTGCGAAGCGTCGCTCTTGGCCTTCTCGACGATCCGGACGCCCTCGTCCTCGGCCTTGGCCTTGCGCTCGGCGGCGAAGGACTCGGCATCGTTGCGCACCTGCTGGGCCGCCGACTCCGCGAGCTCGCGGTGCTGCTCGGCGGCGCGGCGGGCCTCCTCGCGCAGGTCCTTCGCCTCCTCCTCGGCGAGGCGGAGGATCTTCTCGACGCGCGCGCCGAGACCGGCGTAGGACGGCTCGGCGTCGGTCACCGCGGCCTGGGCGTTCTGCGTCTCGAGGTGGAGCTCCTCGATGCGCTTCTCCAGAGCGGTGATGCGGGCGAGAGCGGAGTCACGGTCGGAGACGAGCTTGGAGATACGTTCGTCCACCTGAGCGCGGTCGTATCCACGCCGCACAAGCTCGAAGCCGTAGGGGGAAGTGTCGCTCATGGGGTTCCTGTCGAATGAGACCGGTGAGGTGATAGGTGGAATCCTAGGGGGCGAAGCGGCGTGTCATCGAGCAGATGCACGTTTGATCTGGAGAATGACGCCCCTTTTGAGTGGCCGACCATCGGAATGCTTGTCTGAAACTTTGCATAAAGGCCCTGACAAGCACAGAACGAGCACAAATTGGTGTCTGTAGTACCGGGGGCGGCGCGGGAAGATACCCGCAACGCCCCGGCACCGCTAGCCGTCTGACGACTTGCCACCCGAACGAGTCGCACCCGCCGCAGCACCCGTCTTGACTCCACCGTCCTTGCCGCTCGACGGGGCCTCAAAAGACTCCAACGCCACCAGGACGTCCTGGACACGGGAAATCTCCGCATTGATGTCCTCGCGGCGGCGGACCAGCACATCCAGCTCGCGCTTGCCCTCCTCGACCGTGCGGCGGGCCTCGCGGATCGCCTCGGCCTTCAGCTCCTCGGCCTCACGGACGAGCGTGGACTTCTTCTGCTCGGCCTCCTTCAGGAGGCCCTCCGCCTTCTTCACCGCGGCGATACGGACCTTGCCCGCCTCGGAGTTGGCCTCGGAAACGATCTCCTTGGCCTTCGCCGTCGCCTTCTCCAACTGCTCCTCGGCGGCCTTGATGAGCGCGTCGCAACGGTCGCCGGTGGATTTCATGGTTTCGGCGGCCTCGCGGCGGGCCCGCGTGTGCAGCGCCTCGATCTCGGCCGTGATGCGGTCCCGCAGTTCCTCGGCCCGCTCCCTTATGGCGGTCGCGTCCCGGCGCGCGCCGACCAGCAGCTCGTCGGCGTCCTGACGGGCCTTCTCCACCGTGGAGTTGCCCTCGACGGTCGCCTCGGCGACCAGCCGGTCGGCCTCCTTGCGGGCCGCGCCGACCATGGAGTCGGCCTGTCCCTCGGCGTCCGCGGTGGTCTTCTGGGCCTGCGTCTGCGCCTCGGTGAGCAGCTTGTCGGCCTCGGCCGCCGTCTCCGTGATGAGCTTGTCGACCTGCTCGGCGGCCTCGGAGCGCCGCTTGTTGGCCTCGTTGCGGGCCTCGTCGAGGGTGCGGTCGGCCTCCTCGCGGGCATGCGCCATGAGCCGGTCGGCCTCCGCCTCCGCCTCGGCCCGCGCGCGCTCGGCGTCGGCCCGGACCCGCTCGGCGTGCTGCTGCGCGGAGCCCACCGTCTCGGCGGCCTCGGCCCGCAGCCGCTCCGCCTCGTCGGTGGCCTCGCCGATCAGCTGGTCGGCCTTGGCGACGGACTCGGCCCGTACGCGCTCGGCCTCCTCGTTGGTCTCCCGGGTGAGCCGCTCCGCCTCGGCCGTCACCTCGGTGATGAGGGTGTCGGCCTGGGTGGCCGCGTCCGAACGGATGCGGTTGGCGTCGTCGCGGGCCTCCGCCCGGGTGCGCGAGGCGTCCTGGTCGGCCCGCGCGATGGTGTCCGAGGCCTCGGTGCGGACCCGCTGGGCGTGGTCCGACGCGTCGACACGGATCCGCTCCGCCTCGGCGATGGCCTCAGCGACCGTACGCTCGGCGAGCGCCTTCGCGGCGTCCGTCTCCTCCCGGGCCTCCCGGCGGACCCGGCCCGCGTCCTCCGCGGCCCGCTCCCGCTCCGCGTAGGCGTCGGAGCGGACCCGGTCCGCCTCCTCCTCGGCCTCCCGGCGCGTACGGTCCGCCACGTGCTCCGCCGCGTTGCGCAGGCCGGCGATCTCCTCCTGGGCCTGCTCGTGCAGTCCGGCCACGGAGTCCCGCACCTGCTGCGCGTGCTGCTCGGCCGCCGACACCATCTCCGTGGCGCGCCGCTCGGACTCCTCGAGCAGCCGTACGGCCTCGGTCTGGGCCTCCTCCACACGCTTGCGCGCCGAGGCCAGCAGCTCCTCGCTCTGCTCGCGGGCCCGCTCGCGCTCCTGGTCGGCCTCCTGCCGGGCGGAGCCGAGGAGTTCCTCGGCCTCGCGGCGGCGCCGGGCGGCCTCCTCCTGCGCGGCGGCCAGCGCCTGGGAGGCCTCCGTGGCGAGCCGCTCGGCCGCGGCCTGCGCCTCCGCCCGTACCCGGTCGGCGGTGTCCTGCGCCTCGGACTTCAGCCGCTCCGCCTCGGACGCGGCCTCCGACCGCAGCCGTACGGCGATGGCCTCGCCCTCGGCGCGGGACGCGGACGCGTCCGACGCGGCCTCGTCGCGCAGCCGCTCGGCCTCGGCCTCGGCCTGCGCCTGGAGCGTACGGATGCGCTCGGCGGCCTCGGAGCGCAGCCGGTCCGTCTCCTCGACGGCCTCGCGGCGGATCCGCTCGGCCTCGGCGCGGGCGTCGGCCAGCGCCTCCTCGGCGGACGCCAGCCGGGCCTCGGCCTCGCTGTGCAGCCGGGCCAGCTCCTCGGCGGCCTCGGCCTTGCGGGCCTCGACGGCGCGCTCGGTCTCCTCGCGCAGCTCGCGGGCGGCACGCTCGGCCTCGGCCTTCAGCTCCTCGGACTGCTCGGCGGCCTCGGCGCGGTACCGCTCGGCCTCCTTGCGGGTGCGCTCCAGGGTCTCCTCGGCCTGGCGGCGCAGCGTCGAAGCGCGTTCGATGGCCTCCGTGCGGACCTTCTCGCTGTCCGCGGTGGCCGTCTGCCGCAGCTCGTCGGCGTCCGTCCGCGCCTTGGCGAGCAGCTCCTCGGCGGTCTTGGCGCCCTCTTCGATCTGCTGGACGGCCTCGCGGCGGGCCTCGGCCCTGATCCGCTCGCCCTCGGCGACCGCGTCGGCGCGCAGCTGCTCGGCCTCGCCGCGCAGCCGGCGCGCCTCCTCCTGCAGCTCGACCGTCTTGGCGCGGTACTCCTTGGTGTCGTCCTTCGCCGTGCCCTTGAGCTGCTCGGCGATGTCGTGTGCCTCGGCCCGCAGCCGGTCCGCCTCGGCCTCGGCCTCGGCGCGGATGCGCTCGGCCTCCTCGGCGGCGGCCTTGGTGGTGTTCTTGGCTTCCTGGGACGCCTTGTTCAGCACGTCCTCGGCGGTCTTGGCCGTCTTGGCGAGCTGGGAGGCGGACTCCTCCGCCGTGATCGAGCGGGCCTTCTCGGCCGCCTCGGCCAGCAGCTTCTCCGCCTCGGCCTTGGCGTCCGCGACGACTTCCTCGGCGGACGCCTTGGTGGCCTCGGCCTCCTTCGTGGCCTCCTCGACCAGCCGGGCGACCTGTTCCTTCGCCGTACGCGTGCGCTGCTCGTTGGTGGACTCGGCGCCGGCGAGGGCCTTGGCCGCGTTCTCCTTCGCCTCGGTGACCAGCTTCTCGGCCTCGGCGCGCGCCTCGCGGAGCGCCGTCTCGGCCTCCGCCATGCGCTGCTCGGCGGTCCGGCTCAGCTCGGCGGCCTGGCGGCGGGCGGAGTCCGACTCGGTGGCGGTGGAGGAGCGCAGCTGCTCGGCGTGCTCGGTGGCCTCCTGGGCCTGCGTCGACGCCGCGTTCAGCAGCCGCTCGGCCTCGGCGCGGGCCCGGCGCAGGATCTGGTCGGCCTCGGAGCGGGCGGCCTCGGAGTCGCTCTGCAGCCGCTGCCGTGCCTCGTTCGTCAGCCGCTCGGCCTCGGCGCGGGCGGCGGCCAGCGCCTGCTCGGCCTCGGCCCGCGACTCGTCGACCAGCCGGCGGGCCTGCTGCTCGGAGCGGGCGCGCAGCTGTTCGGCCCACGCCACGTTCTCGTTGACGTGCGACTCGACCGTCTGGCGGCGCTCCGACAGCTCCTGGTCGAGCTGCTGGCGGCGGGTGACCGCCTCTTGGTGCAGCTCCGCCTGGAGGCGCGCGGCCTGCTCGGCGTGCTCCTGGAGGATCCGCTGGGTCTGTGCCCGGGCCTGGCTCAGCTCACGCTCGGCGTCCGCGCGCAGCTGGTCGGCCTGCATCTGGGCCTGGCGGAGCATCTGCTCGGCCTGGTACCCGAGGTCGCCCCCGTCGTAGGCGGGCCGGGACATGAGGGTGCGGCGCGCCTCGTGCAGCTTGGCGCGCAGCACCTCGACCTGGTAGCCGAGGTCCTCGGCGTGCTGGATCGCCTTTTCCCGCTCGGTCTTCAGCCGCTCCATCTCGGCCTCGAACCGAGAGAGGTGGTCGACGTCAGCCGCCGGCTCTCGCTCCTGGCGTTCGTAGCCCCGCACTGCGCGGTCCCATCCGTCCCCTGGTCGCAACCTCTGGCAAACGAGCTCCGTCCAACCGCCGAACGGTGCCCCCGGGGAATGGTGTCAGATCAACGGCGGAGCACGGGCTGCCGCCCTCACCCTCGTCCCCGAAACCTGGACCCCGGCCCTAGAGTCCTGTCGTCGGAAGGCGGCAGGACCCGGGGCCGTCCCCTTGGAAGGCGACGGCCGACCCCAACCCTACCGGCCCATATGTACGGGGGTCAGTGCTCAGGTGACTCAACTGGCGCCGAAGTGACCAGTTCTGTCAGTACGCCGTGGCAATCCTTGGGGTGCAGAAACGTGATCCGTGACCCCATGGAACCGACTCGCGGCTCCTCGTACAGGACGCGTACGCCCTTGTCCTTGATCGCGGCCGCCTCGCCGTCGACGTCCGCGGTGCCGAAGGCGATGTGATGGACCCCCTCGCCGTTCTTGGCCAGCCACTTCGCGACGGTGGAGTCCTCGCGGGTGGGCTCAAGGAGCTGCAGGTAGGAGGCACCGCCGTCGTCCGTGCTGTTGATCTTGAGCATGGCCTCGCGCACGCCCTGCTCCTCGTTGACCTCGGAGTGGTACACCTCGAAGCCGTACGTGGCCCGGTAGAACTCGACGGTCTTGTCGAGGTCGAAACAGGCGATCCCGATGTGGTCGATTCGCGTCAGCATGGTGTCAGTGCAGCGCTCCCGCGGCGGTTACGCAACGTGCCAGCGATCACACTGACAGCCCGATGACGGCACGGAGTGCCACTCAGTACATTCGAAGTAAACCCTCGTTCACTCCTCGGCTGTGCAAGCTGGAAGGGGATCGCACCTCATGACTGGAACGAACGGCAGGACCTCGGTGATCGTCGCGGGCGCCCGGACGCCCATGGGACGGTTGCTCGGTTCGCTGAAGTCCTTCTCCGGAGCCGACCTCGGTGGCTTCGCGATCAAGGCCGCCCTCGACCGTGCGGGGATCGGTGGCGACCAGGTGCAGTACGTGATCATGGGCCAGGTGCTCCAGGCCGGGGCGGGGCAGATCCCGGCGCGCCAGGCCGCGGTCAAGGCGGGCGTTCCGATGAACGTGCCCGCGCTCACGATCAACAAGGTGTGTCTGTCGGGCCTGGACGCCATCGCGCTGGCCGACCAGCTGATCCGCGCCGGCGAGTTCGACGTGGTCGTGGCGGGCGGCCAGGAGTCCATGACCAACGCCCCCCACCTGCTCCCGAAGTCCCGCGAGGGCTACAAGTACGGGGCGATCCAGATGCTCGACGCCATGGCGCACGACGGGCTGACCGACTCCTTCGAGGGCGTCGCCATGGGCGAGTCCACCGAGAAGCACAACACCCGCCTCGGCATCCTGCGCCCCGAGCAGGACGAGATCGCCGCCCTGTCCCACCAGCGGGCCGCCGCCGCGCAGAAGAACGGCCTCTTCGACGCCGAGATCACCCCGGTCGAGATCCCGCAGCGCAAGGGCGAACCGGTCGTTTTCAGCCAGGACGAGGGCATCCGCGGTGAGACCACCGCCGAGTCGCTGGGCAAGCTGCGGCCGGCCTTCGCCAAGGACGGCACGATCACCGCCGGCTCCGCCTCGCAGATCTCGGACGGTGCGGCGGCCGTGGTCGTGATGAGCAAGGAGAAGGCGGAGGAGCTGGGCCTCACGTGGCTCGCCGAGATCGGCGCCCACGGGAACGTGGCCGGGCCGGACAACTCGCTGCAGTCCCAGCCGTCGAACGCGATCCAGCACGCCCTGAAGAAGGATGGTCTGGAGGTGGCGGACCTCGACCTGATCGAGATCAACGAGGCCTTCGCCGCGGTCGCCGTGCAGTCAATGAAGGACCTCGGGGTGTCCCCCGAAAAGGTGAATGTCAACGGTGGTGCGATCGCTCTCGGGCACCCCATCGGTATGTCCGGCGCGCGTCTGGTCCTCCACCTCGCGCTGGAGCTGAAGCGGCGCGGCGGCGGGGTCGGCGCGGCCGCGCTGTGCGGTGGCGGTGGTCAGGGTGACGCGCTGATCGTGCGGGTACCCAAGGCCTGAGACCTGTCGGTCCCGGGCGCAGGCGGCCACTCGTTGTTTCGGAACGGAGCTGTGATGCAGGACGTCCCCACGCTGGTGGCACAGGCCAGGGAAGGGCGGCCCCGGGCCGTCGCCCGGCTGATCTCCCTGGTGGAGGGGGCGTCCCCGCAGCTGCGCGAGGTCATGGCGGCGCTGGCCCCGCTCACGGGCGGGGCGTACGTGGTGGGCCTGACGGGCTCGCCGGGTGTCGGCAAGTCCACCTCCACGTCCGCGCTGGTGACGGCGTACCGGCGGGCCGGCAAGCGGGTCGGTGTGCTCGCCGTGGACCCGTCGTCCCCCTTCAGCGGGGGCGCGCTGCTCGGTGACCGGGTCCGGATGTCGGAGCACGCCTCCGACCCCGGCGTGTACATCCGTTCGATGGCGACGCGCGGCCATCTGGGTGGCCTCGCCTGGGCGGCCCCGCAGGCGATCCGCGTCCTCGACGCGGCCGGCTGCGACGTGATCCTGGTCGAGACGGTCGGCGTCGGGCAGTCGGAGGTGGAGATCGCCTCCCAGGCGGACACGTCCGTGGTGCTGCTGGCGCCCGGTATGGGCGACGGCATCCAGGCGGCCAAGGCCGGGATCCTGGAGATCGGTGACGTCTACGTCGTCAACAAGGCCGACCGGGACGGCGCGGACGCGACCGCGCGCGAGCTGAACCACATGCTGGGGCTGGGGGAGTCCCGGGGCCCCGGTGACTGGCGGCCGCCGATCGTCAAGACGGTCGCGGCGCGGGGAGAAGGGGTCGACGAGGTGGTCGAGGCCCTGGAGAAGCACCGGGCGTGGATGGAGGAGAGGGGAGTGCTTGCCGAGCGGCGGCGGGTGCGGGCGGCTCGGGAGGTCGAGACGATCGCGGTCACGGCGCTGCGGGAACGCATCGGGGATCTGCACGGGGATCGGCGTCTCGATTCCCTGGCCGAGCGGATCGTGACGGGTGAGCTGGATCCTTACCGGGCGGCGGACGAGCTGGTGGCCAGCCTGACGGAGGGCTGACCGGGGGCCTTTTCTCGCCCCCGCCGCTCCTACCCGTCCCTCCCCCACTCTCGGCTTCGCTCGAGCGGGAGGTGCCCCCACCAGGGGCTGCGCTCCGTGCTTTTCGGCCCGCAGGGCCGTGTCTTTCAGGGGCGCGGGGAACTGCGCGACCAGCCCCCACCCACCCGCAGAACAACCAACGCACCCCTCCTGCTGCTAAGTTGGCCGGATGTTCCATCACTGTGCGTAGAGGGCGGGCCCTCCCGCAGACGACCTGGGTCGTCGTGCGGGACATCGGTGTCCCCCTTTCGCCTCCACGTGAGGAACATTCCGCATGTCCGCGATCTCCTCGCGGCCGTCGTACGCCGCCGTGCTCCGTATCCCGTACGCCCGCCGCACCTTCGTCGCCGTACTCGTCGGCCGCCTCTCCTACGGCATGGTCCCTGTCGCCGTGCTGCTCGCCGTGACCCGTGCGACGGGGTCGTACGCCGTCGCCGGCACGGTGATGGCTCTGTTCGGGGCCACCAGCGTCTTCCTGTCGCCCGCGAGGGCCGCGCTCGTCGACCGGTACGGTCCGCGCCGGGCGCTGCTGCCCATGGCCTCGCTCTACGCCGTACTGCTCGGCACGCTCGCGGTGGTGAGCTGGCGGCCGGGCGCGTCGGGGCCGGCCCTGGGGGCGGTCGCGGCGGCGGCGGGCGCCTGTACGCCTCCGCTCGGGCCGACGATGCGGACCGTGTGGAGCGAACTCGCGGCAGGGCCGGGGCTGTTGCGGCGCGCGTACAGCCTCGACGGGGTCGCGGAGGAACTGCTGTTCGTGTCGGGGCCGTTGGTCGTGGGCGGGGTGGTGCAGTTCGCCGCTCCGGCCGCCGCCGTGGCCATGGGTGCCGTGCTGGTGGTGACGGGAACCCTCGGATTCGTGACCTCCCCGGCCGTGGCGGGCATTCCGGGCCGTGGCGCGGTGCCGAAGCAGGCGGGCGGCGTACGGAGGCCGAGGGTGGTGGCCGGGATCGTGCCGCCGGTCGTCGCGGCCGGCGGGGTCGGGCTGGCGCTCGGGGCCCTCGATCTGCTGGTGCTGGCCTTCGCCGAGCAGCGGGGGCACGGGGACGACGTGGTCGCCTGGATCTTCGCCGCGCTGTCCGCCGGGAGCGCGGTGGGCGGCCTGCTGTACGGCGCGGTCGAGTGGCGCTCCGGCGCGCGGGTACGGCTGTCGCTGCTGACGGCGGGCCTGGGCCTCGCGCTCGCCGGCGCCGGCCTCGCTCCGAACCTCGCCACCCTCACCGGCGCCATCGTGTGCGCCGGGTTCTTCGTCGCCCCGGCCCTGACCACCGCGTACCTGGTCGCCGACGCATCCGCCCCGCCCACCGCCCGCACCCAGGCCGGCGCCTGGGTCAACACCGCCGTGAACGCCGGCATCTCGACGGGCGCGGCCACCTCGGGCCTCCTGGTCGCCCACGTCTCACCGACCGTCGGCTTCGCCCTCGCGGGGACGGCGACCCTCCTCACGGCGACCGTGGTGGGGCGGGGCAGGAGGCGGGGTCGCGGGCCGGTGAAACGCCGGTAGGGGCACCCGGTGTCGGGTGCCCCTACCTGTGGGGTGAGGAGGGCTTCGTACCTCTGGGGGAGTTGAGGTGTCGGCCTTCCCGGCGTGGAAGGAGAGCCGGTCTCCCGTTGGTGTGGGGGAGGGAGGCGCGGTCCTCCTGGAGGGGTGACGGCCGGGCGGCGGTCACTTCTCCCGGTGGTTCATGTGGGCCCGCGAGGGGTCAGTCCTCCGAGCGGTCGGCGGTGACCTTGCCCGAGTCGAGGTTCACCCTCCAGTCGCTGCCGGTGCCGTCGGCGGCCGTGGTGCCGGCCTCCCAGGCCTTGTCCCGGCTCTCCTCGTCGAGGTCGACGGAGGTCACCGTGCCCTTCGCGGCGGCGGCCTCGGCGGCCTCCGCGGCGGTCACGGAGGTGCCCTTCAGCGCGGCCCGGATCTGCTCGGTCTCGGCGGCGTCGTCACCGTCGTCGTCGCGGTCGGCGTGCGAGCCGAGGACCTTGCCGGTGCCGGGGTCGACCTGGACGCTGAACCACTTGCCGCCGTTGGTCAGGACGTCGACGTCCCACACCAGGTTCGTGCCCTCGTCGTCGAGGTCGGCGGAGACGGCCGTGCCGGCCTGGTGCTTCAGCGCCGTCTTGATCGCCTCGGCGGCCGTGACCTGCCCGGCCTTCGCCTCGGCGGCGTTCTCGGCCTTGTCGTCGGCGTCCTCGTCCGTGTCGCGGGCGGCCTGGTCCTCGGCCTTGTCCTGGGCCGTGCCGTCCGTGTCGTCGGTGCCGTCGCGGTCGTCGTCGGACACCGTCACGGTCTTCTTCGCCTGCGCCTCGTCGTCACCCGAGACCGCGATGGCGGTCGCGGTTCCGCCGCCGATCAGGGCGGCGGCCGCGACGGTGGCGATGACGATGTTGCGCTTCATGGGATTCCTCCGGGATGCGACTGGTTGCAACCAGTGACGGATGGTGTCGCCGGTTGCAGCTGGCTTGCCTGCCTCGTCTGCTTTCGACGGGAACCAATCTGGCCGATCGACGCTGAAGCGAGCCTGAAGCCCCCTGAAGACCGCTTCAGGTTCGGTTTGCCAAGCTGGGCGCATGCGCCTGTTGATCGTGGAAGATGAGAAGCGGCTCGCGGTGTCGCTGGCCAAGGGGCTGACGGCCGAGGGATATGCCGTGGACGTCGTCCACGACGGGACCGAGGGCCTGCACCGGGCGGGCGAGGGGTCGTACGACCTCGTGATCCTCGACATCATGCTGCCCGGCATGAACGGCTACCGCGTCTGCGCCGCCCTGCGCGCCGCCGGGCACGACGTGCCGATCCTGATGCTCACCGCCAAGGACGGCGAGTACGACGAGGCCGAGGGACTCGACACGGGCGCCGACGACTATCTGACCAAGCCGTTCTCGTACGTCGTCCTCGTCGCCCGGGTGAAGGCGCTGCTGCGGCGGCGCAACGCGTCGGCCGGTGTCTCGCCCGTGCACGAGGTCGGCGATCTGAGGGTCGACACCGCCGCCCGGCGCGTGTTCCTCGCCGAGGACGAGGTCACCCTCACCACCAAGGAGTTCTCCGTCCTGGAGCAGCTCGTCCTCAGAGCCGGTGAGGTCGTGTCGAAGGCCGACATCCTGGAGCACGTCTGGGACTTCGCCTACGACGGCGACCCGAACATCGTCGAGGTCTACATCAGCGCCCTGCGCCGCAAGCTCGGCTCCACGCTCATCAAGACCGTGCGCGGTGCCGGATACAGACTGGAGGCCCGTCCGTGAAGCGCCGTCTGGGCTCGGTGCGGGCCCGCGCCACCCTCGCCGCGACCGTCGTCGTCGCCCTGGCCCTGGTCGCCGCGGGTGCCGCGGTCCTGCTCTCGCTGCGGTTCACGCTCACCGACAAGGCGGACGCGGAGGCCGATTCCGTGGCCCGCAACGCCGCCTCGGCGCTGGCGAACGGGTTCGCCTACGACGAGCTGAGGCTGCCGGACGGCGACGAGAACCCGGTCGAGGTCCTGGACCGGGACGAGAAGCCCGTCGCGGTCGGCGAGGACGTCGAGGGCATGGACGTGACCGCCGTCGCCTCGGACCGGCTGAACTCCGAGACCAACGACGACGCCGACGACAGGGCGGAGGGCGACCGGGACACGGAGGACGCCGGCACGCTCCCTCCCGGCGAGATCGCCGACGAGACCTGGTACGGCGAGGGCACCGCGACCGTCGAGGGGGACACGGCGGACTACCGCTTCGCCGCGGTCGACGTGATCACACCGGCCGGTGTGCCACTGACCGTCTACGCCGGCGCTCCGCTCTCCACCGAGGAGGAGGCCGTCGGCACCGCGTTGACGACGATGCTGATCGGGCTGCCGCTCCTGCTGCTGACGGTCAGCGGGGTGACGTACTTCGTCACCAAACGGGCCCTGCGCCCGGTCGAGGGCATCCGTTCGGAGATGGCGGCGATCACCGCCTCCGAGGACCTTTCCCGGCGCGTCCCCGAGCCCGACACGCACGACGAGATCGCCCGGCTCGCGCGGACGACGAACGAGACGCTGGCGGCGCTGGAGACCTCGGTGGAGCGGCAGCGCGCGTTCGTCGCGGACGCCTCCCACGAGCTGCGCAGCCCGATCGCATCCCTGCGCACCCAGCTCGAAGTGGCCGCGGCACACCCGGAGCTGCTGGATCTGGAGGGGGCGGTCGAGGACACCGTACGGCTGCAGAGCCTCGCCGCCGACCTGCTGCTGCTCGCCCGACTGGATGCGGGGGAGCGCCCGCCGCCGGACGCGCGCTTCGACCTGGCGAAGGTCGTACGGGAAGAGGTGTCCTCCCGGGAGGGTGTGACCCTGGAGGCCGTCGGTTCCCTGATGCTGAGCGGCTCACGCACCCAGATCTGCCGCGTCCTCGGCAACCTTCTGGACAACGCCGGCCGTCACGCCCGCGAACGGGTCGCCGTCACCCTGCGCACGGACGCCGACCGGGCGGTCCTCCAGGTGACGGACGATGGCGCGGGCGTCCCCGAAGCCGACCGCGACCGCATCTTCGAACGCTTCGTCCGCCTCGACGAGTCACGGGCGAGGGACGACGGCGGCGCGGGTCTGGGCCTGGCGATCGCCCGGGACATCGCCGTACGCCACGGAGGCACCCTGACGGTCGGCGACGCCCCGGGCGGCGGCGCCCTCTTCGAACTCAGGCTGCCGAGGTAAGGGGCGCGGGGAACTGCGCGACCAGCCACGACGAACCCGCAGTCGGCACTGAACCGGCAGTCCCCCAGCCCTCTACGGTTTACCGCGGTGGCTCCGGAGGTGCTCCGCGATCGGCGCCAGCGACTTGTGCAGCTCCTCCAGTGCCTCCTCCGGCAGCAGGTCGATGAAGTGCCGCCGCACCGACGCCACATGGTGCGGAGCCACCCGCTGCATCGTCTCCATGCCGTGCTCCGTCAGCACGGCGAACAGCCCGCGCCGGTCGGACTCGCAGTTCTCGCGGCGTACCAGATCCGCGTTCTCCATCCGTGTGATCTGGTGCGAGAGGCGGCTCTTGGACTGGAGGGTGGCGGCGGCGAGGTCGCTCATCCGCATCCGCCGGCCCTCCGACTCGGAGAGGTTCACCAGGATCTCGTAGTCGTTCATTGTCAGGCCGAACGGCTGCAGATCCCTTTCGAGCTGGTGCGTCAGCAGCCTGTTGACGTCCAGATGGGTGCGCCAGGCGCACTGCTCCGCATCGGTCAGCCAGCGCGTGGCCGTTTCGGTCTCCATGAATGAAGTCTACCTAAAATGTTGAAAGGCGAACTAGTGAGGGTTTTGGTGGTGCCGGTCGTACGGACAGGTCGGGTCTTACGGGTTGGAGCATGACAACGCGCACACGTTCGATGTCACACTCCGCAGACTACCGCTCACAGCCCGAAGCGACGCTGGAGGTCCCCCAGCTGTCCGGGAAGGCGCGGTGCGCCGGCCTGCTGTCCGTGATGCCCGGGTACCCCACCGCCGCCGGGGACGCCCGGCTCGTGCGGGACCATGCCCGTGGCCTGCTCGGCCATGAGGGTCTCGGAGGACTGGAGCAGGACCGTGCCCGCCCCGACGAACTCGAACTGGTGCTCCTCGCCGGAGGCGCCGCCGAGCCCCGTCATCGCACGTAGGCCGCCCATCAGACCCGTCATGTAGCCGTGGTCGTAGTGGTGGCACGGCGAGGGGCAGTCGGCCCAACCGACCAGGGCCTGCGGGTCCACCCGGATGGGGGGTTCCATGAACACCACGGGGCCGTTGGAGGCCGCCACGAACTTGCCGGTTCCGATCAGGGTCAGGAAGCCCGGAACGATCGACTGCTTCAGCGCGAGACTTGGCTGAAAAGCGAGGAGGTTGCCCGAGCGAATGGTCAGGTTGCCGTCCTCCAAGTCATACGAATTGACGTCGAAGGCCCGGTCGGCGAGGAGCATCTTGCCGGAACCCTGGGCCACGACCCAGTCGCTCGCGTGCAGAGGCGAATGGAACGACGAACGGACGAGACGGTCCAGCCCGCCGTGTCCGATGCCGTTGAACTCCATCTGGCCGTAGTAGGCGATCATCTTCCCCTTCTGCAGGAACCACTGGCTCCCCTTGAGCTCCACGCAGAAGGTGTAGTTGTTGACGTTGTCGTCGGACGGCAGCGTCATCGGGTCGAAGACGGTCGGGCCGGCGCCCGGAGCCCCGTACATGCTCACAGCTTCTCCTCCGAGGCCTGGACGTACACCGCACCACTGCCGCTCAGCTCCAGCTGGAACGCCTCGCCGGAGCCGCGCCCCACCATGTCGCGCCAGCCGAGCGCGGTGGAGAGCTTGTTGCGTACGTCGCCGTGGTGCGCCACATACGCCTGGGGGTCCACGTGGACCGGGCGCTGGGGGGTGATCGGGACCTCGATCACACCGCCGTGCGCCATGACGGCGACGGCCCCCTGCCCCTTGAGGGTCGTGGTGAACAGGCCCTGGCCCGTCACCTGGCCCCGGACCATGCCCATGACGCCGCCCTGCGAGCCCATGAACATCGTGCCCTGCTGGAGGGTGCCGTCGAAGGCGAGGAGGCGGTCGGCCTCGACGTAGAGGGTCTCGCCGGTCAGGTTGATCACCTGGATGTGGTGACCGCCGTGCCCGAACAGCACCGTGCCGCTGCCCTCGACCGTCATCAGCGGCGTCGCCTCGCCCGCCACCCGGCGGCCGATCATCGACGCAATACCGCCCTGGCCGCCCTGCATGTTGGGGGTGAAGGACACCTCGCCCTGGTAGGCGAGCATCGCGCCGCGCTGACTGAACAGCCGCTGGCCCGGCGCCACGGTCGCCTCGACCATCTTCGAGTTGATCTCACGGAAGGCCATGTCAGACGTCCCCCGCCACCGTGTTGCGCTCGCTGGGCTGGACGTAGACGAGTCCGTCGCCCTCGAAGCGGATCTGGAAGGCCTCGCCGCCGCCCTCGCCCATGAAGGTGCGGAACGTCACACCGGACTGGAAGGACTGCTGGAGGTCGCCCTGGTGCGCGATGTACGCCCCCGGGTCCACCGTCAGCGGGTACTGGCGGCTCACCCGCAGCACCACCGCCGGGCCGTCGGACATGATCGCCGCATGGCCGTGGCCCTCGATCGTCGTGGTGAACAGGCCGTTGCCCTGCGAGGCGCCGCGCAGCCCCGTGAAGCTCGTGCCCGTCCGCAGCCCGGAGTCCGTCGCGAGCAGATTGCTCGACTCCACGTACAGCTTGTCCCCCTGAAGATTCACGAGGTTGATCTCGGAGGCTCGGTCCGCGAACCAGCAGGTCCCTTGCCCGGTCACCTCCATCAACGTCATCTGCTCACCCGTGAGGCGCCGCGTCACCATCCCGCGCAGGCCCTCACCGCCGCCGCTCAGCTTCTTGAACGTCATCTGGCCGTCGTACGCGACCATCGAGCCGTTCTTCGCCTTCACGGCGTCACCGGTCATGTCGACGGCCAGCACTTTGCTGCCTTGAAGTCGGAACATTGCCACGTGGTGACGTTAACCGTCCGATGGGTGGACAGGACAGGTCCCAGAGGGGGATCTCGACCCTGAAGGGACCCCTAGGGCCATCGGGAGGTTGACGGATGCCAGAATGGACCGCGCTTGTGCTTCCGTTCACAAGGACCGACAAGCGACGCGACGACCCGCCCCACCGACCCCACCGAAGGTGACCCGTGGACATAAAGACCGCCTCAGCCCTGCGCCGCCTGCGCCTCGTCTCGGCCCCCGAGGCCGTCTCCTTCCTGCTGCTGCTCGTCTGCTCGGTGCTCAAGCGCACCACGGAGTTCAACGCGGTACCCGTGATGGGCTGGGTCCACGCCATCCTGTTCATCCTGTACGTGGTCTTCTGGGCCGACGCCTGGAACCGCACCAAGTGGTCCCTGAAGACCGCCGCCCTCTACTTCGCCCTCGCCGTCCTGCCCGCCGGCGGCTTCTTCGCCGAGCGCAGGCTCCGCCGTGAGGCCGAGAGCGCGCTGATCGCGTCCCGTGCCCGCAAGGAAGGGATCGTGAACGCGTGATCGTCGCCTTCTCCGTGACCCCGCTCGGCGTCGGTGAGGACGTGGGGGAGTACGTCGCCGACGCCGTACGGGTCGTCCGCGCGTCGGGCCTGCCCCACCGCACCGACGCCATGTTCACCTCCATCGAGGGGGAGTGGGACGAGGTCATGGACGTCGTACGGCGGGCCGTCGCCGCCGTCGAGGAGCGCGCACCCCGGGTCTCCCTCGTCCTCAAGGCCGACATCCGCCCCGGTGTCACGGACGGCCTGACGTCGAAGGTGGAGACGGTGGAGCGGCACCTGTCCGCGTAGCCGTCGGCCCTACGGCCCCTCGAGAACCCCGGCCCATGGGTCGGGGTTCTTTTGTGCCTAGATGTTTGAGCGTTCGCTCAAATCGGTGCTACGGTCTTGGCAAGTGAGTTGAGCACTCGCTCAAAACTTCACTCGACCTGGGGGAACGCTGATGGGTCTCTACATCGAGACACGTGTACGGGCCGGCCTGGAGGAGGTGTGGGAACGCACTCAGGACCCGGCCTCGCACCAGCGCTGGGACCTGCGCTTCACCGAGATCGACTACCTCCCGCGCGCGGAGGGCGAGCCGCAGCACTTCCGGTACGCCACCCGTGTGCTCCCCGGCCTGACGGTCGCCGGCACCGGGATATCGGCCGGCGAGAGGGAGCGCCCGGACGGCACCAGGACCTCGGCCCTGCGGTTCGTCTCGCCGCACCCGCTCTCCCTGATCGCGGAGGGCAGCGGCTACTGGCGCTACGTCCCGGACGGCGAGGGCGTCCGCTTCCTCACCGGCTACGACTACCGCCCCCGCTGGGGCCGCCTCGGCGCGCTCGCCGACCGGCTGCTCTTCCGCCCGCTCATGGGCTGGGCCACCGCCTGGTCGTTCGACCGCCTCCGTCTGTGGCTGGAGCGGGACATCACCCCCGAGCGGGCCCTGCGCCACTGGCTCGCCGAGGCGGCCGTACGCGCGCTGACCGTCGTCGCCGCCTGCGCCGGGCTCGTGTGCGGGGCGCTGGTGGACCCGGCGGGCGTTCTGGCACCGCTGGCACTGTTCGCGACGCCGGTGCTGGCCGTGTCGGCGGTCCTGGCCGCGCTGCTCGTGCCGCCCCTGCCCGGCACGCCGTCCGCCCGCCGCTGTCTGCGGACGCCACCCGCACGCGCGCGTGCGCCCCGTCTGCTCGCGACGCTGAAGGGATAGCCGATCATGGATTCCACGGCTTCAAGGAGTTCGGGGGCTCTGTGGGCTCCGAGGACTTCGATCTTCCGTACGGTCATGGGTGCGGACTTCGAGCGGCTCCACCCCGAGCTGCGCCGCCGTTTCTCGGTCGGCCTGGCGAGCGGTGAGGCGTGCGTCGGCCGGGGTGTGATGGACCGCGTCTGGTACGGCCGGGGGCTGGTGAAGCCGTTCCTCGCGCTCGGCGGTACGCGGAACATCCTCGTCCCGCGCGAGGGGCGGAACGTCCCCTTCGTCATCGAGAACGTGCCGTACGTCGACCGTCACGGCCGTGAGACGGTGAGCTTCGTGCGTACCTTCGACCTGCCCGGCCGGTCCCGCCGGTTCGACGCCCAGATGGTGTTGAGCCCCAAGGGTGACCGTGTCCTCGACTACCTCGGCACCCACCAGCACCTCGCCAGTGATCTGCACTTCAGCGCGGAACCCGACGGGTCGCTGCTGATCCGCTCGGGTGAGCACCGCTTCCGGGAGGGGCCGGTCGACGTACGCGTCCCCGAACTCATCGGCGGTGAGGCGGAGGTGCGGGAGCGGTTCGACGAGCGGACGGGCCGTTTCCGGATCCGGGTGAGGGTGGTGAACCGGCGCTTCGGGCCGCTCTTCGGCTACGAGGGCTCCTTCGCCGCCTCGTACCAGGACGTCCGGGAGTGCGGGGTCCGGCCCGGTCTGCGCCCCGTGCGCGAGGAGGTGAGGGCGTGAGCGAGGCGACGCGGGCGAAGCTGCTGGACGGCGCGCTGCGCACGCTCGTCGAGCAGGGCATCGCCAAGACGTCCGCGCGGACGATCGCCGCGACCGCCGGGGTGAACCAGGCGCTCGTCTTCTACCACTTCGGGTCCGTCGACGAGCTCCTGGCGGCGGCGTGCCGGCACGGGGCGGAGCGGCGGGTGGCCCGGCATCGGGAGCGGCTGGCGGAGATCGGCTCTCTCGCCGAATTGCTGGCGTTCGGGCGGGAGATGCATGTGGAGGAGCGGGCGGAGGGGCATGTGGCCGTTCTCGGGCAGCTTCTCGCGGGGGCGCAGACGCATCCTCGGCTGGGGCCGGCCACGGCGGCGGGGCTCGATCTGTGGATCACGGAGATCGAGGGGGTGCTGCGTCGGGTTCTGGCGGGGTCGCCGCTCGGGGAGTTCGCCGATGCGGGGGGTCTGGCTCGGGCCGTGGCCGCGTCGTTCGTGGGGCTGGAGCTTTATGAGGGGGTTGACGCGGAGGGGGCCTCGGCTGCGCTGGGGGCGCTTGAGCAGCTCACGGTGCTTGCGGCCGCCCTTGACAGTCTTGGGCCTGTGGCTCAGCGGGCGGTTCGGCATCATCTTCGGAAGAGCGTCGCGCGCTGAGCGTGGGTGTTTCTCGCCCCCGCCGCCCCTACCCATTCCCATCCCCAAGGGCTGCCGCCCCTTCGACCCCGCATGGGTGTGTTGTCGGGTGCGGGTGGGTGGGGGCTTGTCGCGCAGTTCCCCGCGCCCCTTTAACTCCCCGGGCAAGCCCGGGGCTTTTACCCGCACTCGCGACGAATCCGTGCCCCCGAGCTCTCCCGGTCTGCGCGGGGCCGCGACCGAAAGGCGAGACGGGGCTGACCAGCATATGACCGGCCGGTAAGGTCGGTGCCGTGCCGAAGCCGCTCAGCCTCTCCTTCGACCCCATCTCGCGCGCCGACGAGCACTGGAAACAGCGCTGGGGAAGCGTCCCGTCCATGGCCGCGATCACCTCGATCATGCGTGCCCAGCAGATCCTGCTGGCGGAGGTCGACGCGGTCGTCAAGCCGTACGGGCTGACCTTCGCCCGCTACGAGGCCCTCGTGCTCCTCACCTTCTCCCAGAAGGGCGAGCTGCCGATGTCCAAGATCGGCGAGCGGCTGATGGTGCACCCGACGTCCGTGACGAACACGGTCGACCGGTTGGTCAAGTCGGGCCTCGTCGACAAGCGTCCCAACCCCAACGACGGCCGCGGCACCCTCGCCTCCATCACCGACAAGGGCCGTGAGGTCTGCGACGCCGCCACCCGTGACCTCATGGCCATGGACTTCGGCCTCGGCGTCTACGACGCCGAGGAATGCGCGGAGATCTTCGCCATGCTCCGCCCGCTGCGGGTGGCCGCGGGGGACTTCGAGGAGAGCTGAAGGGCGGCCGAGAGACGGCCGAGGGGCGCTTGAGGGGCGGCCGAGGGGCGCGTGAAGATCGCCCGCATCCCGTAGCTAGGCTCGTACGCATGAAAAAGAGCGTGCTGACCCGCTATCGCGTCCTGGCCTATGTCACCGGTGTGCTGCTGATTCTGCTGACCCTGGGCATGATCGGCAAGTACGTGCTCGAACTGGACGGAGCCGCGGACTTCACGTACGTCGTCAGCCTCGCCCACGGCTGGCTGTACGTCCTGTACCTGGTCTTCGCGTTCGATCTCGGGTCCAAGGCGAAGTGGCCGGTCAAGAAGCAGCTGTGGGTGTTGCTGGCGGGCACGATCCCGACGGCGGCCTTCTTCGTGGAGCGCCGGATCACCCAGGAGCTGGAGGGCAAGATCACCGACGGTTCACCCGCGGTCGCCAAGGTGTGAGGCTCGGCCCCGTCGGCTGAACCGCGACACCGCGACCCCGCGACGCCGGCGTCCGCCTCTTCGCCCGCCTCTTACCGCCGTACGAGTGCGTACGGCGGTCTGCCGTCGACGTTTACTAGGACGTCCAAGTAAATTGGTCTCATGGACGCTGACGCCATCGAAGAGGGACGCCGACGCTGGCAGGAGCGGTATGACGCCGCGCGCAAGCGGGAGGCCGACTTCACGACGCTTTCCGGTGACGCCGTGGAGCCCGTGTACGGGCCGCGGCCGGGGGATGTGTACGAGGGGTTCGAGCGGATCGGGTGGCCGGGGGAGTACCCGTTCACGCGAGGGCTGTACTCGACGGGGTACCGGGGGCGGACCTGGACGATCCGGCAGTTCGCCGGCTTCGGGAACGCGCGGCAGACGAACGAGCGGTACAAGACGATCCTCGCCAACGGGGGCGGGGGCCTGTCCGTCGCGTTCGACATGCCGACGTTGATGGGCCGCGACTCCGACGACCCGCGGTCGCTGGGCGAGGTCGGGCACTGCGGGGTCGCCGTCGACTCCGCCGCCGACATGGAGGTGCTCTTCGAGGGCATTCCGCTCGGGGACGTCACCACCTCCATGACGATCAGCGGGCCCGCCGTTCCCGTCTTCTGCATGTACCTCGTCGCCGCCGAGCGGCAGGGCGTCGACCCGGCCGTGCTCAACGGCACGCTCCAGACCGACATCTTCAAGGAGTACATCGCGCAGAAGGAGTGGCTCTTCCAGCCCGAGCCGCATCTGCGGCTCATCGGGGATCTGATGGAGCACTGCGCCGCCGAGATCCCGGCGTACAAGCCCCTGTCCGTGTCCGGGTACCACATCCGTGAGGCGGGGGCGACGGCCGCGCAGGAGTTGGCGTACACGCTCGCGGACGGGTTCGGGTACGTCGAACTGGGGCTCAGCCGTGGGCTGGACGTCGACGTGTTCGCGCCGGGGCTGTCCTTCTTCTTCGACGCGCACGTCGATTTCTTCGAGGAGATCGCCAAGTTCCGTGCGGCGCGCAGGATCTGGGCCCGGTGGATGCGGGACGTGTACGGGGCGCGGACCGAGAAGGCGCAGTGGCTGCGGTTCCACACCCAGACCGCCGGGGTCTCGCTGACCGCGCAGCAGCCGTACAACAACGTCGTGCGTACGGCGGTGGAGGCGCTGTCGGCGGTGCTCGGCGGGACCAACTCCCTGCACACCAACGCGTTGGACGAGACGCTGGCGCTGCCGTCGGAGCAGGCCGCCGAGATCGCGCTGCGGACGCAGCAGGTGCTCATGGAGGAGACCGGGGTCGCCAACGTGGCCGATCCGCTGGGCGGTTCGTGGTACGTCGAGCAGCTGACCGACCGGATCGAGGCGGACGCGGAGAGGATCTTCGACCAGATCAAGGAGCGGGGGCTGCGGGCGCATCCCGATGGACGGCATCCCATCGGGCCGGTCACGTCCGGGATTCTGCGGGGGATCGAGGACGGGTGGTTCACCGGGGAGATCGCGGAGTCCGCCTTCCGGTACCAGCAGGCGCTGGAGAAGGGCGAGAAGCGGGTCGTCGGCGTCAACGTCCACCACGGCTCCGTGACCGGGGACCTGGAGATCCTGCGGGTCGGTCATGAGGTGGAGCGGGAGCAGGTGCGGGTGCTCGCGGGGAGGAAGGGTGTGCGGGACGAGGTGGCGGTGCGCTCCGCGCTCGATGCGATGATCGCTGCCGCGCGGGAGGGGGCCAACATGATCGGCCCGATGTTGGACGCGGTGCGGGCCGAGGCGACGTTGGGGGAGATCTGTGGGGTGCTGCGGGAGGAGTGGGGGGTGTATACGGAGCCGGCGGGGTTCTAGGGGGCGGGTGGCGTGGGGTGTTTTTCGCCCCCGCCGCCCCTACCCGTCCCATCCCCAGGGGCTGCGCCCCTTCGACCCCCTCGGGTTCGTTCTTCGGATGCGGGTGGGTGGGGGCTGGTCGCGCAGTTCCCCGCGCCCCTTCAGGGCGCGTTCCTCAAGCCCAGTAGCAGGAGTCTGGTGAAGGCTTTGGCCCAGGCTTCGTCGGCTGGTTCGGCGCTCACCAAGGTGCGGTGGACGATGGCGCCCGCCACGACGTCGAAGATGAGGTCGATGGTGCCGGTGGCGGTGGTGGGGTCGGACTCCGGGGGGAGTTCGCCTCGGGTCTGGGCTCGGGAGCGGCCTTCCAGGACCAGGCGTTTCTGGCGGTCGACGATGGAGGCGCGGATGCGTTCGCGGAGGGCGTCGTCGCGGGTGGACTCGGCGATGACGGCCATCAGGCCGCTCCTGGCCTCCGGGCGGGCGAGGATCGCCGCGAACTGCAGGACGACGCCCTCGATGTCGGCGGCCAGGCTGCCCCGGTCGGGGAGGCGGAGTTCGTCGAAGAGTTCCGCGACCGCGTCGACGACGAGTTCGTTCTTGCCGGCCCAGCGGCGGTAGAGGGTCGTCTTCGCGACGCCCGCCCGTGTGGCCACGTCGCCCAGCGTCAGCTTCGACCACCCCAGCTCGACGAGCGCCTCCCGGGTCGCGGCCAGGATCGCGGCGTCCGCGGCGGCGCTGCGCGGACGGCCGCCCGTGGCACGGGAGGCGGGGGTGCGGCTCTGCATCCGCCGACCATATCCGGCCGTTCCCGAAGTCCCCCGGGAAGTCGTGAGGCAGATCACCGGGGAGTGGGTACTGAGGGGTACAGAAGAGTCGCCCGGGACAGTTACGCTACGACCCGTAGCGAAAGTCTGGAGTGGGCGACGCCCGGGTTTCAGGACGCTTTTCACGCGCGTGCTCGGAAGGGGGAGGATGTACTCATGCAGCCACGGAACATGTCCATGAGCGGAGTCGTCGACCTCGCCGCGGTGAAGGCGGCCCAAGAGGCCAAGGCGAAGGCGGAGCAGGCGCGCGCCGAAGCGGCCCGACAGGGCGGGGGAGGGGCGGTCTCCCCGGCCGACCTGGTCATCGATGTCGATGAGGCCGGGTTCGAGAGCGAGGTCCTGCAGAGGTCCACCGAAGTGCCCGTCGTCATCGACTTCTGGGCCGAGTGGTGTCAGCCCTGCAAGCAGCTCAGCCCGGTGCTGGAGCGACTCGCCGTCGAGTACAACGGCAAGTTCGTCCTCGCCAAGATCGATGTCGACGCCAACCAGATGTTGATGCAGCAGTTCGGGATCCAGGGCATTCCGGCTGTGTTCGCCGTAGTGGCCGGACAGGCCCTGCCTCTTTTCCAGGGTGCCGCCCCCGAGCAGCAGATCCGCGCGACCCTCGACCAGCTCGTCCAGGTCGCCGAGCAGCGCTTCGGGCTCACCGGCCTCGTGGTGGACCCGGACGCCGAGTCCGGGGCCCCCGCCGAAGTCGCCCCGCAGGTCCCGGCCGGCCCCTACGACCACCTGCTCGAAGCCGCCGTACACGCCCTGGACGCGGGCGACTTCGGCGGTGCCGTGCAGGCGTACAAGAACGTGCTGAGCGACGACCCGGGCAACAGCGAGGCCAAACTGGGCCTCGCGCAGGCCGAGTTGCTGCAGCGCGTGCAGGGCGCCGACCCGCAGGACGTGCGCAAGGCGGCCGCCGAGAACCCCGGTGACGCGCAGGCGCAGATCGCGGCGGCGGACCTCGACCTCGTCGGCGGACATGTGGAGGACGCGTTCGGGCGACTCATCGACACGGTGCGGCGCACGTTCGGTGACGACCGGGACGCCGTACGGGTGCGGCTGCTGGAGCTCTTCGAGGTGGTCGGCGGCGACGATCCGCGGGTGGCCGCGGCGCGGCGGGCGCTGGCTCGGGCGTTGTTCTGACCGTCCCTCGAAGCGTTGCCACAGCTGAGAGTCGGCTGTGGCGCGCGGGGGGAGTCGGTGCGCCGGGACCGCTCGGTTCCGGCGTGCCGGTGCGTGTGTTGCGTGAGTGAGAGATTTGGCGACACAGCGACACAGCGGCCGCGCTTTACCAAATCTTGGTAATCGCGGCCGCTGTTACTTGCAGTAAGAGAAAGTCGTCGTTGTGTCGGACTCTGTCCAACTGTCAACCGATGTGTCGCCTCACTCGACGCCACCCAGGGTCGCTGGCCGATGCCGATGGGTCGTTGTTCGGTTATCCGTCCGTTACTAGCCAGTAACGACCCCCTTGCGGGGGCGGCGAGAATGCACCACGATCGGCGACGCTCGGTCCGTTCCCGTGCCCCGCCAGCCAGTCGGGTCAACGGGTTTTCTGGGTCCCCACCGAGTAGAGCGGGCGACAGTGGCGCCGGCTCTTGGGCAGGGGGGTCTCCGCTCAACGGCGGAGCCTGTCCAGCAGGTTGTGCGTGATGCGTGTCAGGCGCGACCAGTGGTTGTCGCTCGGGGGTGATCGCCGGTGATTCGGGCGCTTTTCGCGCCACCGAGCGCGGGCGCTCTCCTTCCCGAGGACGTAGCACTTCTCCCATCCCTGTCCGGCCGAGCCGCCAAGAGGCGAGCCGGTGACAGGAGATGTACGTCCGAGAAGGAGGAAATATGGAGTCCCAGGTGCGTGGCGGGACCAGATGGAAGCGGTTCGCTGTGGTCATGGTGCCCAGCGTCGCCGCCACAGCAGCGATAGGTGTCGCCCTCGCGCAGGGCGCCCTCGCCGCGTCGTTCAGTGTGTCGGGCCAGTCGTTCAAGGTGACGGCGGGTCAGCTCGACGGTACGGGCTTCTCGCAGTACGGAGCGCTCGACGAGGGCTACACCCTCAAGGGCGAGAAGACGGTTCACCCCGTCGCCGTTTCGGCGTTCAAGTCCGCGACGATCACCAACATGTGCCAGTCGGTCGTGACCCCGGGTGTCCCCATCCTCGGTAGCGTCAGCCTCAAGCTGACCGCCGGTACCGGTGGCAAGAAGGTCGAGGCCGAGAACCTCTACATCGACGTCGAGGACCTTGAGGCGGACGCCGTCTTCAAGGGCATCGACATCGGTGTGGCGGCCAAGGACGCCAACAAGGGTCCGGGCATGAAGGGCGGCTCGGAGCAGGCCAACCCCTACGGGTTCTCCCAGCAGGCCGACTCGGCCTCGCTGACCGGAGTGAAGCAGACGGCGTGGGCGACCACCGCCGGAACCTTCAAGCTGAGCAACCTCAAGATGTCGCTCCACAAGGGCGTCGTGGAGTGCTACTGAGCACTCCCTGGGCGGGTGAGGGGGCCTGCGCTTCTTCGCCCGCCCGTCTTTCTCGCCGTGCGCGCCAACGCCGCGCACGCGAACTCCGTACGTGAATTCCGTGCACGCGCTTCGTACGTGCCGCACGTGAACTTCCCACAGCAACACCGTTCCAGGGAGCTGTTGTCCATGAGCGCCGAGTCAACGGGGCAGAACGAAGACTATCTCCGCGCCTTTCGGCGGCGCTTCCGCGACTGGAGGGGCGCACGCCCCTTCTGGGCGGGCCTGTTGGTACTGCTCGGCGGTTTCCCGATCATGTACCTGCCGTACGCGAACCTGCAGATCGGTCACCTCACGCTCGCCATGTCGACGACGGCGGGCGCGGGATCCCTCATCATCGGTGTGCTGCTGATGGTGCTCGGCGTCAGCCTGTGGTTCCAGCGGCATGTACGCACCTTCGCCGGTACGGCGGCGATCCTCCTGGCGCTCGTGTCCATCCCGGTCTCCAACTTCGGTGGCTTCGGTGTCGGCTTCATGCTCTCCCTGATCGGCGGTGCGCTGGCCATCGCCTGGGCGCCCGGTCACGAGGAGGAGCGGGTGCCGTCCACCTACAAGACCCCCGCGCGGACCCCGGTTCCCCAGGACACGGCCCCGCAGAACACGGCACAGCAAGGTGCGGTCCCCCTGCACAAGGGCGACGCCCCGGAGTCCGCGGGAGCGGGCTCGGTGAGCGGGGCGGCGAACGGCGAGGGCGACGACCTGACAGGTACCACCCCCACGAACGGGACGAACGGGAGGCACAGTGCCGGCTGACGAGGTGACCCACGGGACTTCGGTGGGAGAGTCCCGTGCGAGATCCGGACCGCGGCACGCGGCGCCCAAGAAGCCCCTTCTCACCCGGCTGAACATGCCGGCGGGCAAGGCGATAGCCCTGGCGGCGATGCCGTCGGCGGTCCTCATGGGCATGGGCTTCACGCCCACGCTCACCCTGGCCCGCGCCGAGGACCCGAAGAAGCTGAGCCTGACGGCCGACGAGTACAAGGACTGCGTGGAGGCCCTGGAGGCCGCCGAGGAGGGCACCGACACCTCCGCCTCGCCGACCCCGACACCGTCCGAGTCGGAGAGCACCGACTCCTCGGACGACGCGGCCAAGGACGAGGACACGCCCGCGGGCGACGACTCCGCCGACGACCCCGCCGACGACAGCGACTCCTCCGGTGACTCGGCCTCCGACGACACGTCCAAGGACGACTCCTCTTCGTCGGATTCAGGTTCCGACGACAAGGACACCTCGGGCGGGTCCACGACGACCGACGGCGACAAGTCCGCCACCGACACGGCCGGCTCGACCGACACCTCCGGGAGCGAGAGCGGCGGCAACGTCCTGGAGGACATCGGCGGCGCGCTCGAGGACCTGTTCACCCCGGACGACAAGGAGACGGCGGCCACCACGCCGACCGAGTCCACCAGCCCGTCGCCCTCGCCCTCCGCCTCGGAGGACGCCTCCGGCTCGGACGAGGACACGGACACCGGCTCGGACTCCGGCTCGGACTCCGGCTCGGACTCCGGTAAGGACGCGCAGGACACCGCCGACGACGCCACCGACAAGGTCGAGGGCGCCGCGAAGGACGTCACCGACACCGTCGAGGACACCGAGGACCCGACCGAGGAGGCGACCGACGACGCCACGTCGACGGCGAGCCCGTCCCCGAGCGAGAGCACGGACGCCGAGGGCTGCCCGGTCGCCACGGACGACGAGAGCGGCGTCGAGAAGGGCATCCCGCCGCTGCCCGACGACCCCTGGTACCTCAACGCCAGCTCGCTGACGCTGAAGGGCGCCGACTACAAGGGCATCGTCAAGGTGAAGACGGCCGACGGCACGGTCAAGGAGGTGCTGAAGTACGTCGTCTCCGACGGCACCGACATCGGCGACCTCCACCAGACGGTCGAGGACAAGCAGGCCGGCGTGACCTACCACGTGCAGGCCGGCAAGGGCACGACGTCCACGATCCGCGACGGCAAGACGGTCATGTACACCGAGAGCATCTCCGGCAACCTGCTCGGTCTGATCCCGGTGACCTTCGACCCGAAGCACCCGCCGCCGCTGAACATCCCGCTGATCTACTTCACCAAGGTGAAGGTCGTGCAGGCGGGCCAGTTCGGCGGAACGCTCACCGTCCCGGGCATGCACCAGTACATGACCGACTGAGCAGCCGGTCACCCAGGACCCGTCCGGGAGCCGCACAGCACCGAGGGCGCCCCTGTCGCCAGGGAGCGCCCTCGGTGCTGTCGTACGACGGTGTCCGCGTCAGTCGCGGGCGCCGCCGCCCAGGTGGTGCACCCGGACCATGTTCGTGGTGCCCGGGACACCGGGGGGCGAGCCGGCGGTGATGACGGCGATGTCGCCCTCGTTGAAACGGTTGAGCTTGACCATCTCGTGGTCGACCAGGTCGACCATCTCGTCCGTGCTGTTCACGAACGGCACGACATGCGACTCCACACCCCAGCTGAGCGCCAGCTGGTTACGGGTGGACTCGTCGGTGGTGTACGCGATGATCGGCTGCGACGCGCGGTAGCGGGACAGCCGGCGGGCGGTGTCACCGGACTGCGTGAAGGCCACCAGCGCCCGGCCGCCGAGGAAGTCGGCGATCTCGCAGGCGGCACGGGCGATCGAACCACCCTGCGTACGCGGCTTCTTGCCCGGCACGAGCGGCTGCAGCCCCTTGGAGAGCAGCTCCTCCTCGGCCGCCGCGACGATCTTCGACATCGTCCGGACGGTCTCCAGCGGGTACGCGCCCACGCTGGACTCCGCCGACAGCATGACCGCGTCCGCGCCGTCCAGGATCGCGTTGGCGACATCGGAGGCCTCGGCGCGCGTGGGGCGGGAGTTGGTGATCATCGACTCCATCATCTGGGTCGCCACGATCACCGGCTTGGCGTTGCGGCGGCACAGCTCGATGAGCCGCTTCTGCACCATGGGGACCTTCTCGAGCGGGTACTCGACGGCCAGGTCGCCACGGGCGACCATCACGCCGTCGAACGCCATCACGACGTCCTCCATGTTCTCCACCGCCTGCGGCTTCTCCACCTTGGCGATGACGGGGACCCGGCGGCCCACCTCGTCCATCACCTTGTGGACGTCCCGCACGTCGCCCGCGTCCCGCACGAAGGAGAGCGCCACCAGGTCGCAGCCCATCCGCAGCGCGAACCGCAGGTCCTCGACGTCCTTCTCGGACAGCGCGGGCACGTTGACGGCCGCACCGGGCAGGTTGATGCCCTTGTGGTCCGAGATGACACCGCCCTCGATGACCTCGGTCCGCACGCGCGGGCCGTCGACCTCCAGGACCTTCAGCTCGACGTTGCCGTCGTTGATGAGGACCTGGTCGCCGGGGGAGACGTCACCGGGCAGGCCCTTGTACGTCGTACCGCAGATCTGCTTGTCGCCCGGCACGTCCTCGGCGGTGATGGTGAACTCGTCACCGCGCACCAGCTCCACCGGACCCTCGGCGAAGGTCTCCAGCCGGATCTTCGGGCCCTGCAGGTCGGCGAGGACACCGATGGCCTTGCCGGTCTCGGCGGAGGCGGCCCGGACCCGGTCGTAGCGGCCCTGGTGCTCGGCGTGACTGCCGTGGCTGAAATTGAAACGGGCCACGTTCATGCCGGCCTCGATGAGGGCGACCAGTTGCTCGTGGGAGTCGACCGCGGGGCCGAGAGTACAGACGATTTTCGAACGGCGCATGGGACGATCCTATCGGTTTGTTTCGCTCCGGAATATTCCGTCTGGTGGAATTGCAGATGGGCGGCTATGCGCTCAGTCGTGTTACCGGCGTGTATTGCTCAGCCTGTTCGGCTGTTCTTTGCTCAGTTGTTCTTTTCGAAGCTCATATGTGATTCAGGTGCTTCAGGTGTTCTTTCCGACCAGGGCGTACGTCTGTGCCGCGATCTCCAGCTCCTCGTCCGTCGGCACCACCGCGACCGCGACCCGCGCGCCGACGGGCGAGATGAGCCGCGGCTCACCGCTCCGTACGGCGTTCAGCTCGGCGTCGACCGCGAGGCCCAGTCCCTCCAGCCCGGCCACGGCGGCCTCCCGCACGGGCGCCGCGTTCTCGCCGACACCGGCGGTGAACGCGACCGCGTCGACCCGGCCGAGCACCGCGTAGTAGGCGCCGATGTACTTCTTCAACCGGTGAATGTAGATGTCGAAGGCCAGCTTCGCCCGCTCGTCGCCCTCGTCGATACGCCGGCGTATTTCCCGCATGTCGTTGTCGCCGCACAGCCCGATCAGACCGCTCTTCTTGTTGAGGAGAGTGTCGATCTCGTCCGTGGACATTCCGCCAACGCGCATCAAATGAAAGATGACGGCCGGGTCCATGTCTCCGGACCGCGTACCCATCACGAGCCCCTCCAAAGGCGTCAGCCCCATGGAGGTGTCCACACACCGGCCGCCCTCGACCGCCGACGCGGACGCCCCGTTGCCGAGGTGCAGCACGATGACGTTGACGTCCTCCGGCGCCTTTCCCAGCAGCTCGGCCGTCGCCCGGGACACGTACGCGTGCGAGGTGCCGTGGAAGCCGTAGCGCCGGATGCGGTGCGCGTCCGCCGTCTCCACGTCGATCGCGTAGCGGGCGGCGGACTCCGGCATCGTCGTGTGGAACGCGGTGTCGAACACGGCGACCTGGGGGAGGTCCGGGCGCAGGGCCCGGGCGGTGCGCAGGCCGGTCAGGTTGGCCGGGTTGTGCAGCGGGGCCACCGGGATCAGCCGTTCGATCTCGGCGAGCACGGCGTCGTCGACGACCGTCGGCTGGGTGAAGCTCTGCCCGCCGTGCACGACACGGTGTCCGATGGCGGCCAGCTCGGGGGAGTCGAGGCCGAGCCCGTCCTCGGCCAGCTCCTCGGCGACGGCCTTCAGGGCGGCCTCGTGGTCGGCGATCGGCCCGGTGCGCTCGCGGGCGGCGCCCCCGTCGGTGAGCGGGGTGTGCTTCAGCCGGGAGCTCTCCTCGCCGATCCGCTCGACCAGGCCCACGGCCAGCCGGCTGCTGTCGCGCATGTCGAGCAGCTGGTACTTCACGGAGGAGGAGCCGGAGTTGAGGACGAGGACGCGGGTGGCGGTCACGGTCTGCTTCCTGACGGGATTCAACGGATTCACCGGATTCACGGGGCGGGGGTGGCCGGGGCCGGGGTGAGCGGGGAGGCGGGGGTCTGGGCCTGGATCGCCGTGATGGCGACGGTGGTGACGATGTCCTGGACGAGCGCGCCCCGGGACAGGTCGTTGACCGGCTTGCGCAGCCCCTGCAGGACCGGTCCGACCGCGAGAGCGCCGGCCGAACGCTGCACGGCCTTGTAGGTGTTGTTCCCGGTGTTGAGGTCCGGGAAGATCAACACCGTTGCCTGGCCCGCGACTTCGGAGTCCGGCAGCTTGGTCGCCGCGACACTCGGCTCTACGGCGGCGTCGTACTGGATCGGCCCCTCGATCAGCAGATCGGGCCGCCGGGAGCGCACGATCTCGGTGGCCTCCCGCACCTTGTCGACATCGGCGCCCGAGCCGGACGTACCGGTGGAGTACGACAGCATCGCGATCCTCGGCTCGACCCCGAACCGCTGTGCGGTCGCGGCGGACTGGATGGCGATGTCGGCGAGCTGCTCGGCGTTCGGGTCCGGGTTGACCGCGCAGTCCCCGTAAACCAGCACCTTGTCGGCGAGGCACATGAAGAAGACGGACGAGACGATGTCGGCGTCCGGCTTGGTCTTGATGATCTCGAAGGCGGGCCGGATGGTGGCGGCGGTGGAGTGCACCGACCCCGACACCATGCCGTCGGCGAGCCCCTCCTGGACCATGAGCGTGCCGAAGTAGTTCACGTCGGACACGACGTCGTACGCCAGCTCGATGCTGATGTTCTTGTGGGCGCGGAACTGGGCGTACTTCTCGGCGAAGGCGTCCCGCCACTCGGAGGTCGCCGGGTCCACCAGCATGCTGTCCCCGAGGTCGATGCCCAGGTCGGCGGCCTTCTTGCGGATCTGGTCGACCGGGCCGAGGAGGGTGAGGTCGCAGACGTTCCGGCGGAGGATGACCTCGGCCGCGTGCAGGACGCGCTCCTCCGTGCCTTCGGGGAGAACGACACGGCGCCGCTCGGAGCGGGCCTGTTCGAGGAGCGTGTGCTCGAACATCATCGGCGTGATCCGGTCGCTGCTGGGTGCAGATACCCGGCCGCGCAGCTCGGCGGTGTCGACGTACCGTTCGAAGAGACCGAGCGCGGTCTCCGCCTTGCGCGGGGTCACCGCGCTCAACTTCCCCTCCATGGAGAAGAGTTCGGAGGCGGTGAGGAAGGAACCGGTCTCGACGGCGACGACGGGCGTGCCGGGCGCGAGACGGGCGGCCAGGGTGAGGACCTCCTCGCTGGGCCGCTCGTTGAGGGTGAGGAGGACACCGGCGATGGGCGGGGTGCCGGCGCTGTGGGCGGCCAGCGCCCCCACGACGAGATCGGCGCGGTCGCCGGGGGTGACGACCAGACAGCCCGGGGTCAGAGCGTTGAGGAAGTTCGGGAGCATGGCGCCGCCGAAGACGAAGTTCAGCGCGTCGCGGGCGAGGCCCGAGTCGTCGCCGAGGAGGACCTTGCCGCCGAGCGCGTGGGTGATCTGGGCGACGGTCGGCGCGGAGAGCGCGGGCTCGTCGGGCAGGACGTAACAGGGCACCGGGAGCGGCAGCCGGGAGTCGCCGAGCCGCTCGGCTATCTCGGCACGGTCGCCGGGCGCGACCCGGTTGACGACCATCGCCAGGACGTCACAGCCGAGGCCCTCGTACGCGCGGTACGCGTTGTGCGTCTCGGCGGCGACGGACTCGGCGGTCTGCTTCCGCCCGCCGACGACGGAGATGACGGAGGCGCCGAACTCGTTCGCGAGCCGGGCGTTGAGGGACAGCTCGTCCGGGAACTGGGTGTCGGCGAAGTCCGTACCCAGGACGAGGACGACGTCGTAGCCGCGCGCGACGGCGTGGAACCGGTCGACGAGCGTGGACACCAGCTCGTCCGTGCCGTGCTCCGCCTGGAGGGTGGACGCCTCGTGGTAGTCCATGCCGTACACGGTCGCGGGGTCCTGGGTGAGCCGATATCGGGCGCGCAGCAGTTCGAAGAGCCGGTCCGGTCCGTGGTGCAGCAGCGGCCGGAACACCCCCACCCGGTCGACCTGGCGGGTCAGGAGCTCCATGATCCCCAGCTCGACGACCTGGCGGCCGTCGCCGCGGTCGATCCCGGTCACGTACACGCTGCGCGTCACGTGTGCTCTCCGTTTCATGTGATGGTCGTGGGCGAATTCGTGTGATGGTCATGGGTGAAAATGACCGCAGTGGCGGGCGGAAACCCTCTTGACAATACCCTTGCGGATGGATAAGGCGCCTGTCAGGTCGCGGTCGGGGCAGGCGGGTGCTACGGGCGCGGCGGGCCCCGGGGAGCCGTGAAACAATCGGACTGGCTCACAAGTATCAGTACCGCGCACGACGATCAGGACGATCTGGACGAGCAGGAGACACAGCACGATGCGTATCGGAGTTCTCACCGCAGGCGGCGACTGCCCGGGCCTGAACGCAGTGATCCGGTCGGTCGTGCACCGAGCGGTCGCCCAGTACGGCGACGAGGTCATCGGCTTCGAGGACGGCTACGCCGGCCTGCTCGACGGCCGCTACCGCGCCCTCGACCTGGAGTCCGTCAGCGGCATCCTGGCGCGAGGGGGCACGATCCTCGGTTCGTCGCGTCTCCAGCGGGACCGCCTCCGCGAGGCCTGCGAGAACGCGCAGGACATGGCTCACCAGTTCGGTATCGACGTACTGATCCCGATCGGCGGCGAGGGCACCCTGACGGCGGCGCGGATGCTGAGCGACGCGGGCCTGCCGGTGGTCGGGGTCCCGAAGACGATCGACAACGACATCTCCTCGACGGACCGCACGTTCGGCTTCGACACGGCGGTCGGGGTCGCCACGGAGGCGATGGACCGTCTGAAGACGACCGCCGAGTCCCATCAGCGGGTGATGGTCGTCGAGGTCATGGGCCGGCACGCGGGCTGGATCGCGCTGGAGTCCGGGATGGCGGCGGGTGCGCACGGCATCTGCCTGCCCGAACGGGCCTTCGACCCGGCCGACCTCGTGAAGATGGTCGAGGAGCGCTTCTCGCGCGGCAAGAAGTTCGCGGTCATCTGTGTCGCGGAGGGCGCGCATCCGGCCGAGGGCTCCATGGACTACGGCCACGGCGAGATCGACCAGTTCGGCCACGAGCGCTTCCAGGGCATCGGCACGGCGCTCGCCTACGAGCTGGAGCGCCGCCTCGGCAAGGAGGCCAAGCCGGTCATTCTCGGCCATGTCCAGCGCGGCGGCACCCCGACCGCGTACGACAGGGTGCTCGCCACGCGCTTCGGCTGGCACGCGGTCGAGGCCGCGCACCGGGCCGACTTCGGCCGGATGACCGCGCTGCGCGGCACCGAGGTGGTGATGGTGCCGCTGGCGGAGGCGGTGACCGAGCTGAAGACGGTGCCGAAGGACCGGATGGATGAGGCGGAGTCGGTGTTCTAGGGGTCGGGGCTTCGCTTCGCGGGGTCCCGGTCTGCGGGGTCTCGGTTCGCGAGGCTTCGCTTCGCGTGGCAGGGCTTCGCGGTGGCTTTCCTAGTAGGTGGTCGTTCTCTGGATCAGTGACCAGAAGTGGTCGGTGATCCGGTCGAGGTAGTCGCGGCCGACGTCTCCCGAGTCGGTGGCGGCGGTGCCGTTGGCCCAGGTGAGGGTCGCGCTCATACGACCCTGGTACTCGCTGTGCATCTCTTGGAGCACGTCTTCCAGCAGCTGCCGGTCGGGATTTCGGCCGCGATTCCGTTCGAGTGACAGCAGCTTGGCGGTCGGCCGTACATGGGCCTGCCAGCGCGTGGTCACCGCGCTGCGGAGCAGGTCGGTCAGCTTCGCCTCGCGCCCCGTGACGGTGATCAGGTCGGGCAGCGAGAGGTCGAGCACGTCGGCGAGCGCGGCGGACTGGCGGTCCGTGCCGCGCCACTCGTCGGTCTCCTCCATGCGGAGGTAGGCGGAGAGTTCGAGACCGACCGCGCGGGCGACGTCCTCGGCGGCGAGACCGCGCGCCATACGGTGCTCGCGCAAGGTCCGGGGCACCCCGATGAGTTCGCCCGGTGAGCACCACAACACGCCCGCGAGCGCGGTGAGTTCGGGGCCGGTGGGCGCGACGGCGCCGCGTTCCCAGGCGGCGACGATGTCCGGGGTGACGTAGGGGAGCCCGTAGGAGGAGCGCATTCCGTAGGCGACGTGCTCGGGTCCCATGCCCAGCGCTACGCGCAGTTTTCGGGCGGTGGGGGCGTTGAAGGGCGGGGTGGGGGTCGCGGCGGCGTGAGGGTCGGGATACGGGTACGGGTCCGTCTGCGGGTATGGGTCCGTGTACGGCTGGTGGGGCTGCCGTTCGTGGGCTGAGCGTCGGTGCACGCGCACAACGTAGGGCGGCGGGAGTGCGGTGACTACGGGCTGTTCGGCCACAATCACGGATTGTAGGAATCTACGGTTTGTGTGGGCGATGTGCTTCGAGTGATCGGAGTGGCTGCGTGCGCATGCGTGGGTAGAGGTGACCGCATGACGAAGCTGGACGGACACATACGTGAGCGCCTACTCGCCCCGAACTTCTGGCACTTGGCGACGGTCGGACCGGACGGGGCGCCTCAGGTGTCACCCATGTGGGTGGACATCGAGGGTGAGTACGTGATGGTGAACACGTCGGTCGGGCGGGTGAAGGAGGAGAACCTGCGGCGCAACCCGAGTGTCTCCCTGTCCCACATCGACTCCGCGAACCCCTACGACCGGGCGGAGATCCGGGGGCGGGTCGTCCGCTTCGTGGAGGGTGAGGAGGCGGAAAGGGCGATGGACCGGCTCACGCGGAAGTACATCGGGGAGGAGCGGTATCCGTGGCTCCTCCCCGGGGAGCGGCGCCTGATGATCCTGATCGAGCCGCTGCGGGTGCGGCGGGTTGTGGGGGTGGAGCCGTTCCGGCCCGGGGTGTTGCCGGAGGGTGCCTAGAGCAGGTGGTCGGCCTTGCCGGCCTTGATGTCGCGGATGAGGGTGCGGAGGCCTTCGCGGGTGTCGGTGAGGTAGGTGTCTTCTTGGCCGGCGATGGCTATGTAGGCGTTGCCGGTGGGGTCGGTGCCTAGGCGGAAGCAGTTGGCGCCTCCACCACAGAAGGGCTCTTCCCAGGTGATGTCAGGCATGCGGGGTCCTTATGGCGTGGCGAGGTCGTCGGCGACGGTGCGGATGAAGTCGCGTGAGGCGTCGGGGGTGAGTGCGAGGGCTTGGGCCGCATCGAGCTGGGCTCGGTACTTGTTCAGCTGCGCCTCGGTGTCGACGAACTCGGCTCCGTGTGTGCTGTCGAGTTCGACGGTGTCGAGGCGGGGCACGGCGGCCTCGGCGTAGATGACGGACTGTCCAGCGCCGGGGAAGCCGCCCGCCTTGAACGGGATGACGCAGATCGTGACGTTGTCGCGCTCCGACATGCGGAGAAGGTGCTGGAGTTGCCGCTTGGCGACTGCCGGCTGATGTGGGTGGTGCTGCCGGGGTGGGGGGCTTTGGGGTTTGGGGAGAGGGTGTGAGGGGGCCCGGGTGGGTCAGGCTAGTCGCTCGGCTTGGGTGCGTGCTCGGGCGGCTTGAGTCGGGGCGTTGCCTCGGGTGTAGGCGTCGGCGGCCTGGAGATAGTGGGCGCGGGCTTCGGCGGGGCGATGGGCACCCTCGTGCGCGAGGGCCAGGTTGCGCAGGGCAAGGCCTGTGCGGTACCAGTCCTCGAACTCCCGGTAAATCTGCAGCGCCATGCCGTGCGCCCTGACCGCCTCCTCTACCCGTCCTGCCCTCTGCAGGGCGCTGCCGAGGTTGTTCCATGCCTGGGCCGCTCCGTGGCGGTCCTCGGCGGTCTGGTGTAGATCGCGGGCACGAGTATGGGCTTCGATCGCCTCCTCTGCCCGACCTGCCAGTTGCAGGGCGCCGCCGAGGTTGTTCCACGTGCTGGCCTCGCGGTGGCGGTCCCCGGTGGCCTGGAACAGGTCGCGGGCACGGGTGTGGGCTTCGATCGCCTCCTCCACCCGGCCCGCCTCCCCCAGGGCGTTGCCGAGGTTGTTCCACGCACCGGCCTCGATGTGGCCGTCCCCGGCGGCCTGGTACAGGTCGCGGGCACGGGTGTGGGCTTCGATCGCCTCCTCCACCCGGCCCGCCTCCCGCAGGGCGAGGCCGAGGTTGTTCCACGCACCGGCCTCGCGGACGCTTTCTCCGGCACGGTAGGCGGCCTCCTGCGCCACCCTGCAGACCGTGATCCCGTCGTCGAAGTACCGCCGCCAGTCCAAATACTCTGCCAGGCACTCGGCCAGCCGCATCGCCGGGTCCGCGAACAGATCCTCCCGCCCCCACAACACCGCCGCCACCAACCCCGCCCGCTCCCCGTCAAACCACCCCAACGCCTCCCCCCGATCGGTGAACCGCTCCGGCACCGGAGCACCCGGCAACCACCGCAACCGGTCATCCGCCACCTGCGCCCACCGCAGATAGAACTCCAACACCCGCTCCCGAGCCTCCTCCCCCTCCTCCCGCAACCCCACATCCCCCGCCACCACACCCACCCCGAACACCCGCACCAAGTCATGCAACCGCCACCGCAGGACGGCAGCCGTCCCCTCGTCGCCTCGGACTGGCGTGACCAGGTACGCGGCAGCCAAGCTCTCCAGCAGGGGCAAGGCGGTCCCCTCATCCAGATCTGCCAGCGCCGCCACCGCCTCCGTCCCGGTCTCCGCGCCCGGCGCGAGGCACAGCAGCCGTAGCAACCGGGCCTGGTCAGGCGGCAGGCGGCGGTAGGAGGTCTCCAGCACAGGCCGCAGGACCAGCGAGCGGCCGTACAGGTCGGTGCCGGGGCTGCCGCTGTCGAGGGCGGTCGTCGGATCGCCGGCCTCCCGGATCTCCTCCACCAGCGATGAGATCTCCCGGTGACGGCGTCGTCGTAGCATCGCGGCGGCGATCTGGAGGGCGAGGGGCAAGTGGCCACAGAGAGAGGCAAGTTCGCGTAGGGCGTCCGGTTCGCGGGACGGGCGGTCGTCGCGTTCGTCGGCGTCGTGCAGCGCGCGGGTGATGAGCGCGGCGGACTCGTCCGGGTCGAGCGTTTCGAGGTCGATGACGCGTACCGGGAGGGCGTCAGGGCGGTCCCGGGACGTGATCAGTACCCGGTGGTGGTCCGTGCCGGGGAGCAAGGGGAGGTACTGAGACGGGTCGGAGGCGTTGTCCAGGATCAGGAGGGTGCGGGCACGCCGCTCGGTGAGGAGCGTGCGGTAGGCGTCGTACTGGCGTGCTGTCGTCGGCGGTAGGTCCGCGTCCCGTACGCCCATCGCGTCCAGCAGGGCCAGGACGCCCTGGTCCGCTGTCGCCGGGTTGTCGTCGTAGCCGCGCAGGTCGACGAAGAGGAAACCGCCGGGGAACCAGCCCTCCGCCCGCGCCCGGTGCGCCGCCTCCACCGCGAGCGCCGTCTTGCCGATGCCGCCCATGCCGGTGACGGCCGAGATGAGAAGTGGGGTGCCCTCGTCCGAGGTGGGGGCGAGGCGGGGGAGTAGACGGTTCAGTTCCGCCGTGCGGCCGGTGAAACCGGGAGGGCGGGGCGGGAGGGTGCTGGTCGCGACCGGGACCGGGCCGTGGACGAGTTCCCGGCCCTGCGGCCGGTCCTCGACGCTACCGTCCGTCCGACTTGCCGGTGACGGGCCCGTGGAAGGTGCCCCCTCGGAAGTCGATGTGATCGCCGCCGTAAGTGGCTCCGCCTTCGTGGCTGCGCAAGGGACCCTCCTGGGAGTCGGAGGAACCGCCGCCGCGCGGCCGGTGTTTACGGAGGACGGCCACGGCCACGGCAGCGGCCTGCTTGGAGGCCAACTCCTGTGAACCCGAGGCGTCCGCCTTGTGCTTGTGGCGGTTGGCGCGGTCGCTGATGCCCCGGATGACGAGCGCGTCCAACTGGCCGTTGAGGTGGGCCGCGTGGGCCGCGCCCGAGCCCTCCATCTCGATCGCGCAGGCGTCGTTGTAGTGGTGGCGGATGTGCTCGGCGAGCGCGGACCTGTCGTCGGCAAGGACGACGTCACCGCACGCGATCGGCTTCAGATGGCCCCGTACGTCCGGCAGACCCCGCAGCGCGGAACGCGCCGCCGGCAGCAGCCGACCCGACCCGTGCCAGACCTCGGGCCGGGCCTGGAAGCCCTTGGAGGTCTGCTTGCCGCCGTGGATGCCGTACACCTTCGTACCGACCACGACGTCACCGATCTCGATGTCGTCCTTGAGCCCGCCCGCCACCCCCACGAAGAGCAGCACCTCGGGGCGGAGCCAGCCGACGATCTGCGTCGCGCGCGCGGCGGCGTGCACCGCGCCCTCGCCCAGCTCGGAGATCGCCACGGTCCAGGACGTGCCCTCGATCCGACCGACCTCGACGCGGGCGCCGTCCTCGTGGACGAGTTCCTCGGGGTCCAGGTCCGTCAGGAGAGCACGTACGGCGTCGTACTCGACCGGAAGCGCGGTGAGGACGACGGCTGATACGCGGTGTGTGTCAGGTGTGGGCACCTGCCCACGGTACTGCCAAGTCGATGCTGGGGCCGGGTTGTTGACCAGTGGAGCAAGGCAGGTCCGGCCCTCGCTCCGAAGCCGTACCGTTGACTCACGGTACGGAACGGGGAGCGGACGGGCGTATGAAAGCGGCGTTGCTGACCGCCCTGGCCGAGGGCGCGTGCGGGGATGACGGACGCCGGGCGGTGGAGTCGCTGGCGCGGGCGGTCGGGCTGGACGCCGGGGCGTCGGCCGGTTCGGTCGCGGAGCTTGCCGAGGCCGCACGGGACCCGGCACGGCGGGATGCCGTACGGGAATGGGGCGAGCGGCTGGCCGGCCTGCTCGCCGGAGATCCGACGGTCGCGGGTGCCGTGGCGGCGGCCATGGAACGGCATACGCCGGGTAGCGGGACGGCCTGGTACGGCGGGGACCACTCCGACTTCCGGGGCGGGGTCTTCCTGCGGGAGGCGATCGGCGTCCAGGTCGTGATCCAGTTCGGTGGGGCCGCCGCCGCGCCGGAGGCCATGGCCGGGCTGCCGCCGAGGCCCGGTGGGTTCACCGGGCGGGACGGGGAGACGGCCGAGTTGCTGCGCGCGCTCGACGGCTCGGCGGCGGTTCTTGTCAGCGCCGTGTCCGGGCTCGGCGGCATCGGGAAGACCGCGCTCGCCGTCGAGACCGCGCATCTGGCGTGCGAGGAGGGGTGGTTCCCGGGTGGGGTGCTCTTCGTCGACCTGCATGGGTACGACGAGGAACCGGTCACCGCCGATCAGGCGCTGCAGTCGTTGTTGCGGGCGCTTGGGGTTCCGCCGGAGCAGATCCCGGCCAAGGCCGATGACCGGGCGGGCCTTTATCGTTCGGTGCTCGCCGAGCGGGGGAGAGAGCGAGGGGCGGTTCTGGTACTTGCAGACAACGCGTCGTCGTCGGATCAGGTACGGCCGCTCCTGCCGGGCGACAACCGGCATCGGGTGCTCGTCACCTCGCGCGATCGCCTCACCCAACTCGGCGCCCGGCTCGTACCGTTGGACCAGCTCACCCCGGAACACGCTCGCGGGCTCCTCGACCTCGCCCTACGGATCGCCGAACCCGAGGACAGCCGCGTCACGGACGACATCGACGCGGCCGGGCGACTCGCCAAGCTTTGCGGACACCTGCCGCTCGCACTCCAGATTGCGGCGGCGCTGTTGGTCGAGGACTCGGGCATGCCGGTTGCGGAACTTGTCGATGAGCTTGCGGCATCGCGTGACCGGCTCGCCCATCTCGACGACGGGGAGCGCAGTGTCCGCGCCGCCTTTGACCTGTCGTACCGCCGTCTGCCGCCCGAACAGGCCCGGCTGCTGCGTCTGCTCGCCCTCGCGCCGGGGCCCGAGGTGAGTGACGAGGTCGCCGCCGCGCTGGTGGGAGCCGAGGCACCTCCGCTGGGGGAACTGCGGGCGCTGGCTCGTGCGCACCTTGTCGAGCGGGGAAGCGGGCGTGGGTGGTGGCGGCTGCATGACTTGGTGCGGGTGTTCGGGGTGGGTGTGGTGGCGAGGGATGTGGGGTTGCGGGAGGAAGGGGAGGCGGCTCAGGAGCGGGTGCTGGGGTTCTACTGCCGGTGGGCGGCTGCGGCGGATGCCCGGTTGCGGTGGTTGCCGGGGATGGCGGAGCCGGAGCGGTATGCGGACCGGGACGAGGCGTTGGCCTGGTTCGACGGGGAGCGGTCGGGGCTCGTGGGGGCGGTGTTGTGGGCGCGGGATGAGCGGTTCGTGGCTTTGGCGGTGCGGCTGGCTCTGCGTCTGGGGGAGTATCTCGACTGGCGGCGGTACTTCGACGACAAGATCACAGTCTTCCGTGCTGCGCAGGAGGCAGCGCACCGCGCTGGAAACCGTCTCGGCGAGGCCAGTGCTTGGACCAGCCTCGGTGTCGCTTTGCGGGGGATCGGCCGGGGGGAAGAGGCGATCGACGCCCACACTCGCGCCCGCAACATGTTCGAGGCGGCCGGGGACCACTCCGGCGAGGCTATGGTGCTGGGCAACCTCGCCAGTGCTCTGAGAGAGGCGGGCCGCGGGGAGGACGCCATCAGCGCCATCACCTGCGCCCGCGACCTCTTCAACGCCGCTGCGGACCTTCGCGGCGAGGCTGGTGCATGGAACAACCTCGGCACCGCTTTGCAGAGTGTGGGTCGGGGGGAGGAAGCGATCGACGCCCTCACTCGCTCCCGCGACTTGCATAAAGCCGCTGGGGACCGCCATGGCGAGGCCATGGCTTGGATCAACCTTGGCGGCGCTCTGCATGTGGCGCGTCGGATGAAGGAGGCGAGCGAGGCGTACCAGGAGGCCTTGGAGATCTTCTGGCAATTTGAGGACTGGTACAGAGCAGGTGCAGCCCTTCACAATCTTGCTCTCTATTGTGAGGACGCTAACTGCCTGTCTGAAGCCCGCGCTTACTGGCTCCGGGCCACCGAGGCCTTCACGCACGCCAATACGCCACACCGAGCCAGCCAGGCCCGAGCCCAAGCAGAACGTCTACGGTAGCGCTTGCTAGCCCCCTCACCCCTTGACCGCCCCACCCAAAGCAAACCCCCCACCCAACCGCCTAGCCACCCCCACATACAACAAAATCACCGGCGTCGAATAAATAACCGAGAACGCCGCCAGCTGCCCATAAACCACCGTCCCCCGGTTCCCGAAGAACTCATTGATGCTCACCGCCGCCGGCATCTGTTCCGGCGTGAGCAGCAGCATGAACGGGACGAAGAAGTTCCCCCACATCATCACGAACGAGAAGACGGTCACCACCGCGACCCCCGGCCCCATCAGCGGCAGCACCACCCGCACCAGCGACTGAAGCGACGACGCCCCGTCCGTCCACGCCGCCTCCTCCAGCTCCTTCGGGACGCCGTCCATGAAGTTCTTCATCAGCCAGATCGCGAACGGCAATTGGGACGCGGCGAAGAAGAAGATCGTGCCCTGCATGGTGTCGATCAAATTCACCTGCACGAACAACGCGTACACCGGGACCATGATCGCCGTGATCGGGAGGCTCGTCGCGAACAGGATCGTCAGGAGGAAAGGGCGGTTCAGGCGGGAGCGGAAGCGAGACAGCGGGTACGCCGCCAGCGCCGCGCACACCACCGTCAACGCGGTCCCCCCGCCGCACAGCAACAGGCTGTTCAGCAGCGGCGTGAACGTGATCTCCGGCGTCAGGACCGCGTCGAAGTTGTCCAGCGTCACGCCGTCCGGGACTTTCACCGTCAGGTTCGCCTGTGGGTCCACCGACGAGAGGATCACCCAGGCCAGTGGGAGGACGAAGGCCGCGGCGATGACGAGCAGCCCCGCGTCGGCCGCCAGTCGTCGGGTATTCAGGAGGGCCACGACGCTCACACCTCCGTTCGCAGTAGGCGCAGATAGATCACCGAGAACAGCGAACCCACCACCAGCAGCAAAAGCGCCACCGCCGTGCCATAGCCGATCATGCTTTTCTGGAACGCCTCCTCGTACATGAACAACGGAAGTGTTTGGCTCTTGCCGCCAGGCCCGCCCCTCGTCATCACCCAGATCAAGCCGAAGACCGACAACGTCTGCAGCGTGATGAGCATCAGATTCGTGCCGATGGAGCGGCGGATCATCGGCAGCGTGATGTGCCACATCCGGCGCCAACCACCCGCGCCGTCCACCTCCGCCGCCTCCGTGATCTCCTTCGGGATTTCGTTCAGGGCCGCTGAATAGACCAGCATCGAGAAGGCCGTTCCCCGCCAGACATTCGCGAACGACACCGCCAGGATCGGGAGCGCGTACAGCCAGTTCTGGGTGGGGAGATGCAGCCATTCCAGGACGGCGTTCAGGGTGCCCTCGCGGCGGAAGAAGGCGTAGAGGAGGAAGCCGGCCACCACCTCCGGCAGTACCCAGGCCGTGACGACGATTCCCCCCACCAGCGTGCGGACGGGCTTCGACGCGCGTTGCATCAGGGCCGCCAGCGTCAGGCCCAGTGTGTTCTGGCCCAGCAGCGCCGAGACGACCGTGAAGACCAGGGTCAGCCAGACCGCGTTGAGGAACGCCTCGTCTCCGAATGCCGTGCGGAAATTCTCGAAGCCGATGAAGGAGTCCTCGGCCTGGCCGGTGAGTTGGAGGTCGGTGAAGGCGATGTAGGCGCAGTACGCGATCGGGCCGGCCAGGAAGAGGATCAGGAGGATCGTGGCGGGAGTGAGGGGGAGCGCTCGGGTCAGGGAACGGAGGGCGGGGCGGGGCGATCCCACAGCCGGCCCCTTCATGCGCGGGCGCTCATTCTTCGATCACCTGGCCGTCCGTCGCCGCCTTCAGTTCCTCGTCGTAGTTCTTCGCCGCCTCCGCCACCGACGCGTCGCCCGTCGTCACCGATTCCATCGCCTCCTGGATGGCCGTGGAGACCTTCGGATACGCCGGGTACGCGGGGCGGTAGTGCGTGCTCGGCACCAGGTCGGTGAAGAACTTGATGCCGGGCTGGGCCTGCGCGTACGCCGGGTCCTCAGCCACGTCCTTACGGACCGCTATGCCCGAGTTGGCGATGTACCACTTCTGGGCGTTCGCCTTCGTCTGCATCGTCTCGATGAACTTGAAGGCGAGGTCGGGATTGGCGGCCTTGTCGGGGATCGCCCACGTCCAGCCGCCGGACATGCTCACCTTGCCGGGGGCCTGGCCGTTCTGCGTCGGCATATGGGCGAGGCCCAGCTTTTCCGACCACTCCGGCCATTCGTGACCGCTGCCGGGCAGCCAGTCCTGGGGGAGCCAGGAGCCGTCGAGGTTGATACCGAGTCTGCCTTCGGGGAGGAGTTCGCCGCGTACCCGGGTGGAGATGTTGGGGTCCAGGGCGTCGGAGACTTCCGGGCCGAGTTTCTCCTTGTAGACCGTCTCCACGAAGGTGAGGGCGTCCTTGAAGCCCTGGGTTCCGGCCTTCCATTTCTTCGACTTCTCGTCGTACAGGGGGTCGTCGCCCGCACCGCCGCTCGTGGCGCCTTCCGTGCCGTAGAGCAGCATTTCGAAGCCCTGCATGGTGGCGGCCTCGCCCGCCGGTTTGCCCGTGTAGACGTTCAGAGGGATGACGCCGGGGACCTTTTCCTTGATCGTGCGGGCGGTGGACAGGACGTCGTCCCAGGTCTTCGGCTGCCAGTCCGTCGGCAGGCCCGCCTTCTCGAAGATCGCCTTGTCGAACCACAGACCTCGGGTGTCCGTGCCGTCCGGGATGCCGTACGTCTTTCCGTCCTCGGCCTTCGCCGCCGTCTTGGCCGTGTCGATGAACTGGTCCCAGTCCTTCCAGTCGGCCAGGTAGTCGTCGAGGGGTTTCAGATAACCGCTCGTGATGTCCGAGTTGATGAGGAACGTGTCCTCGTAGACCAGGTCCGGGGCCGTCTTCGGAGAGCGCAGCATCTGCTGGACCTTGGTGTAGTACTCCGAGTCCGGGGCCTTGATCGGGACGAGTTTCACCTTCTTGCCCGGATTCGCCTTCTCGAACTGCTTCTTGATGTCGGCGAGGAAGGTGTCCAGCACGCGGATCTGGTTGTCCGTGGACTGTTTGTAGGAGACCTCGACCGTGTCCGGGTCGCTGCCGGAGCCGCTGCCGCAGGCCGTGAGCGCGCCGGGGGCGGTGATCGCCAGGGCTACGGTGAGGAGGAGGCGGAGGGGGGATCGGCGGGGGTGGGGTGCGGTGGGGCGCACGGGCGCGACCTCCTGCTGGCTACGTAGTTGTGGCCTGGGTGGGTGCCCGGTGACCGTACGAGGAGTGGTCTAGTCAGGTCAATGCGTCTGCACCGAACATAGGGTGCGATGCCGGCCCGTGCCGCCGGCCCGTCCCGCCTGCCCGATCCAAAGGACCACCGTGCCGGAATCCGCCGACCGCCCCGAACGTGACGTCACCGTCGGGCAGTTGCTGCTCGCCGAGTACCAGACCGTCAAGGACGAACAGAAGACCCGTATCGGGTTCCGGGACAATCTGCTCTACGTCACCCTCACCGTTCTCGCGGCCGTCATCGCCGCCTCCGCGCAGGCCAAGCAGCCGGCCATGCTGCTCGCGCTGCCGCCGGTGTGTGTCGTGCTCGGGTGGACCTACCTCGTCAACGACGAGAAGATCTCCGCGATCGGGGCGTACGTGCGGGGGGACCTCGGGCCGCGGCTCGCGCGACTCGCCGGAGCGGAGAAGGTTTTCGACTGGGAAGTGGCCCACCGTGCGGATGCACGCCGGGGCTCCCGCAAAGTCATCCAGTGCGGGATCGATCTGCTGGCCTTCTGTGTCGTTCCGTTCGCCGGGCTGCTGGTGTACTGGGTGAGTGGGGAGACCAGTGCGGGGCTCGTCGTCCTCTCCGGTGTCGAGGCGCTCACGGTCGTCGGGCTCGGGGTCCAGATCGTCCTCTATGCCAGGCCGTCCGGGGCGGCCACACCCTCCACCTGACGGCTGCCGCCACGCCCTCCACCTGACGGCTGCCGCCTACCCCTTCACCCACCGGTACTGCAGCTCAGGGCGTCCCACCTGCCCGTACTGTGGGCTCCGCGCCGCCCGCCCCGCGTCCACCAGGTGCTCCAGATACCGCCGGGCCGTGATCCGTGAGATGCCGACCGCCTCCGCCACTCCGGCTGCGGTCAGGCCCTCGCCCGCGTCCCGCAGGGTCACCGTCACCCGCTCCAGCGTCGGCGCGCTCAGCCCCTTCGGCAGCGCCGCCGGACCCGGCGCCCGCAGCGTCGCCAGTGCCCGGTCCACCTCGTCCTGGCCGCTCGCCTCGCCCGCCGCCGCGTGGAACTCGGCGTACCGGACGAGACGGTCGCGGAGCGTTGCGAACGTGAACGGCTTCAGGACGTACTGGACGACGCCCAGGGAGACGCCCTCCCTGACCACCGTCAGGTCCCGCGCCGATGTCACCGCTATCACGTCCGCGTGGTGGCCGGCCGCGCGGAGGGAGCGGGCCAGTTGCAGGCCGTGGCCGTCCGGCAGGTGGAGGTCCAGGAGGAGCAGGTCCACCGGCATCCGGTCCAGCGCGCGCCGCGCCTCCGCGCCCGTGTGGGCCTTGCCGACCGCCGTGAAGCCGGGGACACGGCCGACGTACATCATGTGCGCGTCGGCGGCCACGGGGTCGTCCTCCACGACCAGGACTCTGATGGGGTCGGATCCGGCCTTGGTCATACGTCGTCGCCTCCAGCCGCAGTGGCCCGAGGGGCCGGGACAGTCCGCACCGTCTTGTTCGTACCGGTCGTGCGCAGCGGCAGCCGTACCTCGAACCGGGCCCCGCCCCCGGCCGCCTCCGACACGGTCAGCGTGCCCTCGTGGCGGCGCGCGGTCTGCCGCACGAGGGCCAGGCCCAGGCCACGGCCGCCGGGCCCGGAGGGCTTCGTCGAGAAGCCGCGTTCGAAGACGGCCTCCGCGTGGGCCGGGTCCACTCCGCTCCCCGTGTCCGACACCCGCAGCACCAGCACGGACCCGTCCACCGCCCCCTCCGCGTCGCCTTGCTCGTCCGTATACGCCGTCACCGTCACCCGCGCCCCCACCGACCCCTGTGCCGCGTCCACCGCGTTGTCGATGAGGTTGCCCAGGACCGTGACCAGGTCACGGGCGGGGAGGGATTCGGGGAGCAGGCCGTCGTCGATGCGGCTGTCCTCGGACACCACCAGCTCCACGCCCCGCTCGTTCGCCTGGGCCGTTTTGCCCAGGAGGAGGGCGGCGAGCACCGGCTCGCTCACCGCGGCCACCACCTGGTCGGTCAGGGCCTGGGCCAGTTCCAGTTCGGCCGTCGCGAAGTCGATCGCCTCGTCCGAGCGGCCCAGTTCGATCAGTGACACGACCGTGTGGAGGCGGTTGGCGGCCTCGTGGGCCTGGGAGCGCAGCGCCTGGGTGAAGCCGCGTTCGGAGTCCAGCTCGCCCGTGAGGGACTGGAGTTCGGTCACGTCGCGCAGGGTGACGACCGTGCCCCGGCGCTGGCCGCCCGACACCGGGGAGGTGTTCACCACCAGCACGCGTTCGGCGGTGAGGAGCACCTCGTCGACCCTGGGCTCCGAGGACAGCAGCGCCCCGGTCAACGGCGCCGGCAGGCCCAGGTCCGCCACCGAGTGGCCGACCACCTCCCGCGTCACCCCCAGCAGCTCCCGCGCACCGTCGTTGATCAGCGCCACCCGGAACTGGCCGTCGAGCATCAGCAGGCCCTCGCGTACGGCGTGGAGGGCGGCCTGGTGGTAGTCGTGCATGTTGCTGAGCTCGGCGGCGTTCATGTTGTGGGTGTGGCGGCGCAGGCGGGCGTTGACGCTGTAGGTGCCGATGCCGCCGAGGGCGAGGGCGCCGGCGGCGACCCCGATGAGGGCCGTCACCTGGTCCTGGACGCGGTCGCTGATCGCCTGGACCTTGATACCGGCGCTGACCAGGCCGATGACCTCGCCGTTCTCCTTTATCGGGACGACCGCGCGGACGGACGGGCCGAGGGTGCCGGTGTAGGTCTCGGTGATGGTGCCGCCCTGCTGCGCCTCCTCGATGTGGCCGACGAACTTCCGGCCGATCTGCTTCGGGGAAGGGTGCGTCCAGCGGATGCCGTCGTAGTTCATGATCGTGACGAAGTCGACGCCCGCGTGCTCCTGCACCTCGGTGGCGTACGGCTGGAGCTGCTTGGTCGGCTTCGGTGTGTGGATCGCCGCACGGACCGAGGGTGCGTCGGCGACCGTGGCCGCCACGGCCCGGGCCTGGCGGGTCGCCGCCTCCTCCGCCTGGCTGCGGTCGCTGACGTACGTGAACAGCGCGTATCCGGCCACGACGGCCGCGATCAGCACCGCCTGCACGGCGAAGAGCTGGCCGGCCAGGCTGCGGGGGCGAAGGAGGGACGGGACGCGCATGGCAACAGTCTGCATCGACGTGTTGGCGTGAACTAAATGAACGGAAGGGTGACCGCCCTCACAGGGCGGGACATAGTCACTCCATCGACTCGTCCAGCACATGGACACGAGAGGGAGTACGACTCCCGCCCCCGGGACCCCACAACCCGAGCCGCCGGGAGCCTGTCTCCCACCGCCGGGAGGTACGTCTCCCCTCACGGGAGGCACGTCTCCCACCACCGGGAGCCTGTCTCCCCGCACCGGGAGCCCCCCAGCTCCCACCGTCGGAGGCCCCCGGCCTCCGGCCCGGAAGCCCGCCGGCTTCCACCGCCGGGAGTCCCGGCTCCCACACCCCCCGGGAGCCCCGCTCCCACCCGCCGGAAGTCCCCCAACTACCGGCTCCGGGAGCCCGCCGGCTCCCGGCCCCGGGAGCCGGTCTCCCACCCGGGAACCCGCCGGTTCCCACCCCGGGAGACCGTCTCCCGAATTTCCCCGGACGTGAGCCGCACGCCGGAAGAGCGAGCCGACGACGTCGTCGACGAGGAGGGCAGCCGTGGCCAGCACCACCCATACGGCACCTACCGCACCCGCCAAGCGGGACCGCACGCACTACTTGTACATCGCCGTGATCGTGGCTGTGGCCCTCGGCATCGCCGTGGGTCTGATCGCCCCGGACTTCGCCGTGGAGCTGAAGCCCATCGGCACCGGCTTCGTCAACCTGATCAAGATGATGATCTCGCCGATCATCTTCTGCACGATCGTGCTGGGCATCGGCTCCGTACGGAAGGCCGCGAAGGTCGGCGCGGTCGGCGGTATCGCCCTCGCCTACTTCACGGTGATGTCGCTGGTCGCCCTCGGTATCGGCCTGGTCGTCGGCAACATCCTGGACCCGGGCACGGGTCTCGCGGTGACCGACGCGATCAAGGAGACCGGTCAGGCGCAGGTGTCGGCGGAAGCCAAGGACACCACCGAGTTCCTGCTCGGCATCATCCCGACGACGATCGTCTCCGCCTTCACCGGCGGCGAGGTCCTCCAGACCCTGCTCGTCGCCCTGTTCGCCGGCTTCGCGCTGCAGGCCATGGGTGACGCCGGTCAGCCGATCCTGCGCGGTGTCGAGCACATCCAGCGCCTCGTCTTCCGCATCCTCGCCATGGTGATGTGGGCCGCCCCGATCGGTGCCTTCGGCGCGATCGCGGCCGTGACCGGTTCCGCCGGCCTCGACGCCCTCAAGAGCCTCGCCGTGCTGATGCTCGGCTTCTACGCCACCTGCTTCCTGTTCGTCTTCATCGTGCTCGCCGCGCTGCTGAAGATCGTCTCGGGCCTGAACATCCTCACGTTCTTCAAGTACCTGGGCCGTGAGTTCCTGCTGATCCTGTCCACCTCCTCCTCCGAGTCGGCGCTGCCGCGCCTCATCGCGAAGATGGAGCACATGGGTGTCAGCAAGCCCGTCGTCGGTATCACCGTCCCGACCGGCTACTCCTTCAACCTCGACGGCACCATGATCTACATGACCATGGCGTCCCTGTTCATCGCCGACGCCATGGGTACTCCGATGTCGGTCGGCGAGCAGATCCCGCTGCTGCTCTTCCTGCTGGTCGCCTCCAAGGGCGCGGCGGGTGTCACTGGTGCCGGTCTCGCGACCCTCGCGGGTGGTCTGCAGTCCCACAAGCCCGCCCTGGTGGACGGCATCGGCCTCATCGTCGGCATCGACCGCTTCATGAGCGAGGCCCGCGCCCTCACCAACTTCGCTGGCAACGCGGTCGCCACGGTCCTCATCGGCACCTGGACCAAGGAGATCGACAAGGAGCGCGTCAACGAGGTTCTCGCCGGGCGGCTGCCGTTCGACGAGAAGACGCTGCTGGACGACGGGCACGGGTCCGCGCCGGCGGCTGCCGCCGAGCCGGACGGTGAGAAGGAACTCGCCAAGGCGTGAGGCTCCGCCCGGGAGTGCCGGGGACTGCTAGGCCGTCTCACGGCCGCCGGTCGAGTGTGGCTGGTCGCGCAGTTCCCCGCGCCCCTTGCGGGGCAAGGGTTGGGCCCTCCTGACAAGCCCCCCACGACTCCGTACGGCCGGGTCCTCCCCCGTAGACCCGGCCGTACGGTTCACAACTGAAGAGCACCAGAACTCCGAGTGGCCAGGTCCTCCCCCTATTGACCTGGTCACTCGGCTTTCCGCTTCGTCGTCCGCTCCCCGCCCGGTGGGGCTCCTCGCGCAGTTTCCCGCGCCTCTGAAGGGGCGCGTTTGCCTTGACGTCGGCGTCAAGGAATACCGTCCTCGTATGCGCATCGGGGAACTGGCGGCACGGGCCGGGACGACGACACGGGCGTTGCGGTACTACGAGGCGCGGGGGCTGTTGCCCGCGCGGCGGACGGGGAACGGCTACCGGACGTACGACGACGAGGATCTGAAGCTGCTGCGGCAGATCCGGACGCTGCAGGACTTCGGGTTCGACCTGGAGGAGACGCGGCCGTTCGTGGAGTGTCTGCGGGCCGGGCACCCGGAGGGCGACGCGTGCCCGGCGTCACTGGCGGTCTACCGCCGGAAGCTGGACGAACTCGACGCGCTGATCGGCGAGTTGGCGGCCGTACGGGCGTCGGTCGGCGAGCAGTTGGCGCGGGCCGAGCTGGCGCGGGAGCGGCTGGCGGCCGAGGCGGAGGTTCCGGGGGGTCCGGAGCCGGGGTGTGAACTGGGAGGCGGACGGCTGTGATCAGGGCGGCGGGTGTGGCCGAAGTGACCGACGCGGACTTCGCGGCAGAGGTGATCGGGGCGGAGCTGCCGGTGCTCGTGGAGTTCACGGCCGACTGGTGTCCGCCGTGCCGGCAGATGGGGCCGGTGCTGAGCGCGCTCGCCACGGAGGAGGGGCAGCGGCTGAAGGTGGTGCAACTGGACGTGGACACCAATCCGGAGACCACCCTCGCGTACAAGGTGCTGTCGATGCCGACGTTCATGGTGTTCCGGGGCGGTGAGCCGGTGAAGGCCATGGTCGGCGCCCGGCCGAAGCGGCGGCTGCTCGAAGAAATCGCCGACGTACTCGCCGACGTCGTCTGACGCCTGGATGAGAAAAGCCCCCGAGCAATTGTGCTCGGGGGCTTTTTCCGCGTATATTTAATGGTTCGCGACTTCAAGGGGATTGAGTCGCAAAGAAGTTCAGTGAGCACAGTATATCCGGGCGGGAGTGGAATTGTCAAACACCGGCTTTTCGCACGATGAACACGGTGAATTGCGGCGGGAGCAGGAATTCATCGACGGGCTGTACGCCCGCGTGGACGCCCTGCGCGGTGAGACCGAGGGCTCGGTCACGGACGCGCTCGCCCAGGGCAACACGCCCATGCAGGCCCGCCTGGAGAGGGACATCCTGGTCGCCGAGCGCTCGGGGCTGCTGGCCGCGCTGAACGCCGTCGACGGTTCGCTCTGCTTCGGCCGGCTCGACCTCGCCGACGGGGCCGTCCACCACATCGGCCGCATCGGGCTGCGGGAGGACGACACCGAGCGCACCCCGATCCTGATCGACTGGCGCGCCGACGTCGCCCGCCCCTTCTACCTCGCCACCGGCCACACCCCGATGGGCCTGCGCCGCCGCCGGCACCTCACCACCGAGGGCCGCCGGGTCACCGCCCTGCACGACGAGATCCTCGACCTCGGCGACGCGACCCGCACCGGGTACGAGGACCCCACGGGCGACGCCGTCCTGCTGGCCGCCCTCAACTCGGCCCGCACCGGCCGTATGGGCGACATCGTGCAGACCATCCAGGCCGAGCAGGACCGCATCATCCGCGCCCCGCACCAGGGCGTGATGGTCGTGGAGGGCGGCCCCGGCACGGGCAAGACCGCCGTCGCGCTGCACCGGGCCGCCTACCTCCTCTACGAGCAGCGCGAACTGCTCGCCAAGCGCGCCGTCCTCATCGTCGGCCCCAACCCCGCGTTCCTCGGCTACATCGGCGAGGTGCTGCCCTCGCTCGGTGAGACGGGCGTGCTGCTGTCCACCGTCGGCGAACTCTTCCCCGGCGTACGGGCCACCGCCTCCGACACCCCCGAGGCCGCCCGGGTGAAGGGGAGCGCCGCCATGGCCGAGGTGCTCGCCGCCGTCGTACGGGACCGGCAGGCGCTGCCCGACCCGGTGATCGCCATCGAGCACGACCGGGAGATCCTCATGCTCGACGACGACCTCGTACGGGTCGCCCGCGAGCGCACCCGCGAGGCGAAGCTCCCGCACAACGTGGCCCGCGAGCACTTCGAGGGCTACATCCTCAACACCCTCACCGAGATGGTCGCCGAACGCATCGGCACCGACCCGTACGACGGCTCCAACCTCCTCGACGCCAGCGACATCACCCAGATCCGCGACGAACTGGCCGAGAACCCCGAGGTCTGGTCCGCCATCGGCCGGCTGTGGCCCCGCATCACCCCGCGCCGCCTGATCGCCGACTTCCTCGCCGAGCCGGACGCGTATCTGCCCCAGGAGGACGCCGACGCCGTACGCCGCCCGGTCACGCGGGCGTGGACCGTCGCCGACGTGCCGCTGCTCGACGAGGCCGCCGAGTTGCTGGGCGAGGACGACCGGCTGGCGCGGGCCCGCGCCGAACGCGAGCGGGAGGCCCAGATCGCGTACGCGCAGGGCGTGCTGGAGGTGTCGTACGCGTCCCGGACGTACGAGTTCGAGGACAGGGAGGACAGCGATCCCGACGGCGACGGCTCGGAGGTGCTGTCCGCGCACGACATCATCGACGCCGAGCGGTTCGCGGAGCGGCACGAGGAGGACGACCACCGCAGCGCGGCCGAACGCGCGGCGGCCGACCGGACCTGGGCGTTCGGGCACATCATCGTCGACGAGGCCCAGGAGTTGTCGCCGATGGCCTGGCGGCTGCTGATGCGCCGCTCGCCGACCCGCTCGATGACCCTCGTCGGCGACCCGGCCCAGACGGCGGAGGCCGCGGGCGTCGGCTCCTGGGCCGACATCCTCGCGCCGTACGTCGAGGACCGCTGGGAGCACACCCGGCTCGGCGTCAACTACCGCACCCCCGCCGAGATCATGGCCGTCGCGGCCGGTGTCGTACGCGCCGAGCGGCCGGACTTCGAACCGCCGAGTTCCGTACGGTCGACGGGCGTACGGCCCTGGGCGCGCCGCGCGGCGGCCGGGGAACTGCCCGCAGAGGTGGCCAAGGCGGTCGCCGAACTGACCCCCGCCGAGGGGCGGCTCGCGGTCATCGCGCCCCGCGCGCTGCACCGGGCGCTGGCCACACGGCTGGACGGGGTGACGGCCGGCGCGGAGCCGGACCTCACCAGGACCGTCGTCCTCCTCGACCCCCGGCAGGCCAAGGGACTGGAGTTCGACTCCGTCCTCGTCGTCGAGCCGGGACGCTTCGGCACGAGCGACCTGTACGTGGCGCTCACGCGGGCGACACAGGCGCTGGGCGTCGTGCACGCGGAGGAGTTGCCGGAGGCGTTGGGAGAGGCGTTGGGGGAGTTGTCGACGGTTGGCCTGAAGTAGGCGGGCGGGTCTGCCGGGCGGGTGCCCGGCAGACCCGCCCGCCTCGTCACCGTCACCACAGGTGCATCAGGGATCACCAAGCCGTAACAGTTCCCGTCATCGTCACTGCTCGTGCACGTCTCATACGGTATGCGTGTCGGTCATGGAAACACATCCGTTCGCGGCCGCCCCGGCCGGCAGCCCCCACTTGGAATCGCTGCCCGTGGAGCCGTTGCTGACCTCGGAGTTCGACGTGGACCCGGGCAGCGTCTACGAGCGACTGCGGAGCACGTACGGCCCCGTGGCACCGGTGGGGCTGATGGGGGTACCGGCGTGGCTGGTTCTCGACTACCGCGAGGTGCTGGAGGTGCTGCGCAACGAGACCGTCTGGCGACGCGACGTACGGAACTGGCGGGCCCGGGCGGAGGGAAGACTGCCGAAGGACTGGCCCCTGCTCGCCGGGTACGAGGTCCGGCAGACCATGTTCTTCGACGACGAGGAACACCGGGCCGCCCGGCTGAGCTACCACTCGGCGATGCGGCCCTTCCAGGACGGGCACACCCCCGAGGGCTGGGAACTGCGGGCCGCCGCCGCGCGGTACGCCGACGAGCTGATCGCCATGCTCGCGGCCGAGTCCGGGACCACCGGGTTCGCCGATCTCGCGGCGCAGTACACCCGGCCGCTGCTCCTCATGGTGACGACCAAGCTGTTCGGCTGCCCCGTCGATCTCGGCGACGAGATGGTCATGGACCTGTGGCGGATGCTGGACGGCGGCCCGGACGCGGGGCCCGCGACCGGGAGGGCACTGGGCGCGATGACCCGCCTGGCGGCGCACCGGCGGTCGCGGCCGGGGGAGGACCTGACCTCCTACATGCTGCTGTCCAACCCGTCGCTGAGCGACGAGCAGCTCGGCCGTGAGCTGTTCATGAACGCGGTCTACCTGAACGACATCACCGGGAACATGGTCTGCAACACCCTCCTGGAGGTGCTGAGGGGCAACGCGACCGTCCGGCGGAGTCTGTCCGACGGGCAGCTCGGGGAGACCGTGAACCGGGCGGCGCTGGTGAACCCGCCGACGGCCAACCTGTGCTTCCGCTTCGCGGCGCGCGACGTACAGCTCGGGAACTTCTGGATCCGGGCCGGTGACATCGTGTCCCCGTCCGTCGCCGCCGCGCACCGGGATCTGCTCGCGATCGGGTCCTCCCACATCGTCGACTCCACGATCAGTACGCGGGCGCATCTGGCGTGGGGGGCCGGGCCGCATCAGTGTCCCAGCGCCGCGCGCGAGCTCGCGGGGACGATCGTCACGACCGCGGTGGGGCGGATCTTCGAGCACTTCGCCCGTGCGGAACTCACCCTGCCGCCGGACCAGTTGCCGTGGCGGTCGGGGCCGGTGGTGCGGGGGCTGCGGCTGTTGCCGGTCCGCTATGAGCTGAGCGCGCAGAGCACGGCGCGGGTGCCGGTGGCTCGGCGGGAGGACGAGGTGGCGCCGCCGGTGGCGCCGGGTGCCGTGCAGCCTGCTTCGGAGGGGTCGGGGAGTGGACTGCTGGGGGCGTTGCGGCGGTTGATGTTCGGGGGGCGGAAGAGCGGCTGACGGGGCGGGGGGTTCGGTCGTACGGCGGGTGCGGGTCGGGTGTGGCTGGTCGCGCGGTTCCCCGCGCCCCTGAGAAGCAGGGGCTGCGCCCCTTGCTTTTCACCGGCCCGCAGGGCCGTCTCAGGGGCGCGGGGAACTGCGCGACCAGCCCCCACACACCCGCACACGCCCCCTGACCGAACTCCCCGAGCCATGAGGCGCCCGGGGAGTCACGGCGGAGGCGAGGGCTACGCCGGGCGGAGCCAGAGCGTTGCCAGTGGGGGCAGGGTCAGCCGGATGCCGGCCGGGCGGCCGTGCCAGGGGTGGGGTTCGGGCTTGACGGGGTCGGGGGTGGTGACGTCACTGCCCCCGTAGGCCGCGGCGTCCGTGTTCAGGACCTCCCGCCAGGCCGGGACGTCGTCGGACACCCCCAGGCGGTACTCCTCGCGGACCACCGGGCTGAAGTTGGAGACCGCCAGCAGCGGCGTGCCGTCGGCGTCGAAGCGCAGGAACGCCAGGACGTTGTCGTCGGCGGAGTCACCCGTGATCCAGGAGAAGCCGGACGGGTCGGTGTCCCGCTGCCAGAGGGCGGGCGTGCGGCGGTAGACCGTGTTCAGATCGCGTACGAGGTCGCGTACGCCCCGGTGGTCGGCCTCGGCGCCGTACGCCGGGTCGAGCAGCCACCAGTCCGGGCCGTGGGCTTCCGACCACTCCGCGCCCTGGGCGAACTCCTGCCCCATGAAGAGGAGTTGTTTGCCGGGGTGGGCCCACATGAAGCCGAGGTAGGCGCGGTGGTTGGCGCGCCGCTGCCACCAGTCGCCCGGCATCTTCGACACCAGCGAGCCCTTGCCGTGCACGACCTCGTCGTGGGAGATCGGCAGGACGTAGTTCTCGCTGTACGCGTACACCATCGAGAACGTCATCTCGTGGTGGTGGTGTTTGCGATGCACCGGCTCCTTGGCCATGTAGCCGAGGGAGTCGTGCATCCAGCCCATGTTCCACTTCAGGCCGAACCCGAGCCCGCCGAAGCCACCGGGGCCGACGTGGTGGGTGGCGCGCGTGACACCGTCCCAGGCCGTCGACTCCTCCGCGATCGTCACGACGCCCGGCACCCGCCGGTACACCGTCGCGTTCATCTCCTGCAGGAAGGCCACCGCGTCCAGGTTCTCCCGGCCGCCGTGCTCGTTCGGCGTCCACTGGCCCGGCTCACGGGAGTAGTCGAGGTAGAGCATCGACGCGACGGCATCCACCCGCAGCCCGTCGATGTGGTACTCCTCGCACCAGTACAGGGCGTTCGCCACCAGGAAGTTGCGCACCTCGCGGCGCCCGTAGTCGAACTCCAGCGTCCCCCAGTCGGGGTGCGCGGCCCGCCGCGGGTCCTCGTGCTCGTACAGCGGACGCCCGTCGAACTCGGCCAACGCCCAGTCGTCACGCGGGAAGTGGGCGGGGACCCAGTCCATCAGCACACCGATCCCGGCCTGGTGCAGCGCGTCGACGAGGTACTTGAAGTCGTCGGGGGTGCCGAGGCGGGCGGTCGGGGCGTAGAAGCCGGTCACCTGATAGCCCCAGGAACCCCCGAAGGGGTGCTCGGCGATGGGCAGCAGCTCGACGTGGGTGAAGCCGAGGTCCGAGACGTACGCCGGTAGCTGCTCGGCCAGTTGGCGATAGGTCAGCCCAGGTCGCCAGGAGGGCAGATGGACTTCGTAGACGGAGAACGGGGCCTCGTGGGCCGGGGTCTCGGCCCGTTTCGTCAGCCATTCCTCGTCGGCCCACTCGTAGTGCGAGGCGTGGACGACGGACGAGGTCTCGGGCGGGGTCTGCGTGCGGCGGGCCAGCGGGTCGGCCCGGAGGGTCTTCGAGCCGTCCGGGCGGGTGATCTCGAACTTGTACAGCTCGCCCTCGCCGATCTCGGGGACGAACAGCTCCCACACCCCCGAGGAGCCCAGCGCGCGCATCGGATAGCCCGTGCCGTCCCAGAAGTTGAACGTCCCGGCGAGCCGTACGCCGCGCGCGTTCGGCGCCCACACGGTGAAGCGGGTGCCGGTGACGCCCTGGTGGGTCATCGGCTGGGCGCCGAGCGCGCGCCACAGCTCCTCGTGCCGGCCCTCGTTGATCAGATGGAGGTCCAGCTCGCCGATCGCCGGCAGGAAGCGGTACGCGTCCTCGGTCTCCTGCTCGGTCCCCTCGTACGAGATCAGCAGCCGGTACGCCGACGGCACCTCGCGCAACGGCAGCAGCGCCGAGAAGAACCCGCCCCCGTCGTCGTGCAACTCCGCGCGCAGCGACTCCACCACCACGCACACCTTGAGCGCGTACGGCCGAAACGCTCGGAACACCACCCCGCCGGGCACGGGGTGGGCCCCGAGCACCGAGTGCGGCGCGTGGTGCGTACCGTCCAGCAGCCGATCCCGATCGCCGCCGTCCAGGGCGGGCGAGAAGACGGGCTGGGCGGGGCCGCCGAGGGGGGGTTCGTCGCCGACCGGCTCGGCGACCACCGGTTCAGACACCGGTTCAGACACCGGCTCAGAGGTGGCCGGCCTGGGAACGGTGGGCCTGGGGACCACCGGGGCAGAGGTGACCCGTTCGGCGGTGGCCGACTCGGGGGCCACCGACTGAGCCGGCACCGGCTCGGGGGCGATCCGCTCGGCGGCGGGTTGCTTCGGGACCACCGGGTCGGGAGTGGCCGGCTCGGGGGCGACAGGCTCGGCGGTGGTCTGCTTGGGGACCATCGGTTCCGAGGACGCCGACTGGGAGAGCACCGCCGCGGGAGAGGGTGTTCCGGCGCCCGGTGGGACGGCAGGGGCCAACGCCGCGCTCTCCGCCTTCTGCGGCGCCTTCACGGTCTTCTTCGCGGCGGTCTTCTTCGCTGCGGCTTTCTTGGTGGCGGCGGCCTTGGTGGCGGCGGCCTTGGTGGCGGCGGCCTTGGTGGTGACGGCTTTCTTGGCCACGGCCTTCTTGGCCACGGTCTCCTTCGTGGCGGCTTTCTTGGCCACGGTCTCCTTCGTGGCGGCTTTCTTGGCCACGGTCTCCTTCGTGGCGGCCTTCTTGGCCACAGCCTTCTTCGCCACGGCCTTCGTTGCCACGGCCTTCGTTGCCGCGGCTTTCTTCGTGGCGGCCTTCTTGGCGGGGGCACTCTTCTCGGCGGCTTCCTTGGCGGGGGCCTGCGCGGCAACGGCCGTGCTCTCGGCCGCGCCTGTGCTCTCGGCCACCTTTCTCGCCGCGGCCTTGCCGCCCCCGGGGGCCTTCTTCGCGGCCGCCCTCCCTTCGCCGACCATCTTGGCGACCGCCTTCTTCGCCGCCGCCGTCCCCGCGCCGACCTTCTTGGCGACCGTCTTCTTGGCCCTCGGCGTCCCCCCAGCCGTCTTCTCGACCGTCGCCGCGCCATCGCCGACCTTCTTCGCGGTCGTCTTGCCGGCCGTCTTCCTGGCCGTCGGCGTCCCCTCGGCCGACGTCTTGGCAGCCGTTTTGGCGGCCGTCCTGGTCGGGCTCGTTGTCGCGGTCTTCCGCGTCGCTGTCGTCTGCGTCGCTGTCGTCCGCGTCGCTGTCTTCTGCGTCGCGGTTTTCTTCGTCGCCGTCTTCTTCGCTGTCGCCTTCTTTGCGGCGGCCTTCTTCGTGGTCGTCTTCTTCGCCGCGGTCTTCTTCACCGGGGCGGGTACCTCGGCCGCGGCCTCGGGGCGGTGCGTGCTGTCGTCGGACGGCGGGCGGGGAGTCACAGGGACGGTCTCCTCGGGAGGGGGTTTCAGGGGGTGTCGGTGTCGGTGCAGGGGTCCGTGGCCAGGCGGTGGACGGCGGCCAGCGGGACCGGGAGCCAGTCGGGGCGGTGCCGGGCCTCGTAGACGACCTCGTACACGGCCTTGTCGGTCTCGTACGCGCGCAGCAGGACGGGATCGGTCCGCGGATCGTCCCCGGCTACGTCCGCGTAGCCGGAGCAGTACGCGGCCCGGCAGACGGTCGCCCAGTCGGCGGCCGGGGGCTGCAGGGAGTGTGCGGCGTAGTCGAAGGAGCGGAGCATGCCGGCGATGTCGCGGGCGACGGGCTGCGGCATCCGGCGCTCCGCCAGCGGTTTCGACGGCTCGCCCTCGAAATCTATGAGGGACCACTCCCCGGAGGGGGAGCGCAGACACTGCCCGAGGTGCAGGTCGCCATGGATGCGCTGGGCGGTCCAGGTACGGCCCTCGCCGGCCAGGTCGGCGAGCGCGGCGAAGGCCGTGCGCAGCCCGGGCGTGTACGGCCGCAGCGCGGGTACGGCCTGCGCGGCGGCCTCCAGGCGCTCGGTCATCCCGTCGACCAGCAGCTCCAGTTGGGGCCGCCCCAGAGTGGCCGTCGGCAGGGCGCGGGTCAGCGCGGTGTGCACCTCGGCGGTCGCCCGCCCCAGCGCCCGCGCCTCGGCGGTGAAGTCCTCGCCCTTGGCGAGCATGCTCAGCGCCAGCTCCCAGCCGTCCGCCGCGCCATGGAGGAACGGCTGGAGGACGCCGAGCACGTGGTGGCCGTCGGGATCGTGGTCGCCCGCCCGGTTCAGGTCCGCCACCATCCACGCCGCCGGGGCCGGGACGCGGGGGCATCCCTCGCGGGACAGGGTCAGCGGCAGCTCCAGGTCGGGGTTGTCCCCCGGCACGATCCGGCGGAAGAGCTTCAGGATGAACGTATCGCCATAGACGATCGAGGAGTTGGACTGCTCCGAGGTCACCACGCGCGGTACCAGGCCCTCGGGGATGTCGTGCCGCGTGTCCCGCTCGCAGCGCAGCTCTCCCACACGCGCCTCGGTCCGCAGTGCCTCCAGGAGGACGTCGGCGAGGCGCGGGTCGTGCAGCGCCTCGTACACCGTCCGCCCGGCGAGCGGCCCCTCGGCCACATGTCCGATCAGCGCGGGCGCCAGCCGTGGCGGCAGCGCCTGGCGTACGCCGATCAGCAGTTGGTAGCAGTCGCCGGGGTGGGCCGGGGCGCCCTGCGAGGGCACCAGCGGCTGGTGGGCGCGTACGAGGAGGTGCAGCAGCCCGGCCTTGGAGGTGCCCACCGGCAGCAACTCGGTCCCCGCGACCAGGCTGAACCCGGTGACCGGCCGCCCCTTCCCCGCGAACCAGCGCTGCCGCGGCAACCACTCCCGCAGAAGCGGTTCGAGGGAGGCGAGCAGCCCGGGCATCGGTTCTGCGACAGGCGGTGGAGCAGGACTTGTCGCAGTGGAGTGCGTGACGGCTTCCGACATGGCGTCGCGTCCTTTCCCCGGGGCGGGGTGTTCCTGTTTGCGTGCCCAGGGCGGGCCGGGAGAAACCGGCCCGCCCCGGGTTCCGGTCGGCGGGTTCCGGTCGGGCTTACACGGTGTCCTTCCGCAGGCGGAACCAGTAGAAGCCGTGGCCCGCGAGGGTGAGCAGATAGGGCAGTTCACCGATGGCCGGGAAACGCACTCCGCCGATGAGCTCGACGGGGTGGCGTCCTTCGTAGGCACGCAGATCGAGTTCGGTGGGCTGCGCGAAACGGGAGAAGTTGTTCACGCACAGCACCAGGTCGTCCGCGCCCTCCTCGGTCGGAGGAGCCTCCCGCAGATACGCCAGCACGGCCGGGTTCGACGACTGGAGTTCGGTGTACGAGCCCAGGCCGAACGCCGGGTTCTGCTTGCGGATCTCGATCATGCGGCGGGTCCAGTGCAGCAGCGAGGCCGGGGACGACATCGACGCCTCGACGTTCGTCACCTGGTA
>NZ_JBSFVC010000037.1:0-76310 GCF_053592095.1 Streptomyces sp. NPDC002787
TTCCCCGCGCCCCTTGAGGGCCTGCGGCCACCCAGGGGCGAAAAGCACGGGGCGCAGCCCCTGCTTTTCAGGGGCGCGGGGAACTGCGCGACCAGCCCCCACCGGACCCGCACCCGGCAACGCACCCCCCTCAGGTCGACGGGGCGCAGTCCCTCACCCCGCCATAGGCTCCACCAGCACTGTTCCCGAGGTTCGGGCCACGATGAACGATTCTCCCTTCGCGGCCTTGGGGTCCAGCCCGATGCGGTGCCGGCCCGCGGGGAGGATCCCGTCGAAGAATCTGTAGGTGTGCGTGCGGTACAGCCGGTCGAGGCGGTACGCGGTCAGCTCCACCCGACAGGTGGAGGTGATCTCGATGCCGGCCTGGCCGTCGGCGGCGACGAGGCGGGTGAGGCGGCGCTGTTGCGCCGGGCTGCGGTCGAGGGCGTGTTCGATCTGGGCGACGAGGAGCGGGATGATCGGGGCGAGCCCGTCGACGTACGCGACCTGGACTCCCGCGCGGTCGAAGGCCAGCCGTACGGCAGCGCGGTCCGCCTCGCCGACGGCTCGCCCGAAGGCCACGGCACCGTACGTGCGCAGCTCCTCCGGGGGCACGCCGGTGGCGTCCTGCACTATGTCGGCGCCGATGCCGATGGCGCGCAGGGCCGCGGCGAGTTTGGCCAGGACGGCCACGCGGGCACCGATGAGGAGGACCCGACGGCGGGCGGACGGCTCGGCGGCGGACTTGCGCAGCAGGGACTGCAGCGCGCTGCGGTACTCGGCGCCGTGGAACCGGAAAGGACCGATGCCCGTGTAGCCGTTGAGCTTGAGGTCGGCCTCCTCCTCGGTCTGCCAGGCGAAGTCCCGCCATACGTAGTCGTCGCCGTCCCGCTCTATCACCGCGGTCACGGCTCCGCAGGCGAGGTCGGCGCATTCGGGGCAGCCGTAGATGACGTAACGGCCGCGGGTCAGGGGCGCTTCGGCTTCCAGGAGCAGGCTGCGCACCTGGGCGGTGAAGATCGAGGGAGGGACGTCGGAGGCGAGGGGGGAGACGGCATCGAGGTCGGACAGCTGGAACAGCAGCGGGCGTCCGTCGACGATGAAGTCCACGAAGTCCCGGTGCACTTGGTAGTCACCGTTGGCGAGGACGCCACCGGCTCGCATCGCCGGTGCCAGGCCGAAGGTCGCGTACTCGGCAGACATGTTGTGAGTATCCCCACAAAGGCAGACTTGTGAGCACGGCATGACATATTCCGTTAACGTCCCTACGTGACCAATGAATCGAACAGCGATGTGATCGTGGTCGGTGGCGGAGTCGTCGGTCTCACGACGGCCGTGGTTCTGGCGGAGAGCGGCAGACAGGTCCGGGTCTGGGCGCGGGAGCCCGGGGAGCGGACCACGTCCGCCGTAGCGGGCGGACTGTGGTGGCCGTACCGGATCGAACCGGAGGAACTCGTCGGCGAGTGGGCGCTCGAGTCCCTGGCCGTGTACGAGGAGTTGGCGGCCCGGCCGGACGAGACGGGCGTACGCATGGTCGAGGGCGTACAGGGCGGGACCGCGCTGGACGGGCTCGGGGCGTGGGCCACGCGGGTGGCGGAGCTGCGGGCGGCGACGGCCGAGGAGTTCCCGGGCGTCGGGGTGTGGGCACGGCTGCCGCTGATCGACATGCCGGTCCATCTGCGGTGGCTGCGCGAGCGGTTCGTCGCGGCGGGCGGGACGGTCGAGGAGCGTACGGTCACGGACCTCGCGGCGGTCGACGCGCGGGTCGTCGTCAACTGCACGGGGCTCGGTGCGCGGGAGCTGGTCCCGGACCCCTCCGTACGGCCGGTGCGGGGGCAGTTGGTCGTCGTGGAGAACCCCGGGGTCACCACCTGGCTGGGGTTGGTGGATCACGCCGGCTCGGAGAGCACGTACTTCCTCCCGCAGCCGGGCGGGTTGCTCCTCGGCGGTACGGCGGAGGAGGACGCGTGGTCCTTGACGCCGGACCCGGTGATCGCCGAGAGGATCGTGAAGCGGTGCGCGGCGGTCCGGCCGGAGATCGCCGGGGCGCGGATCATCGAGCACCGGGTGGGGTTGCGGCCGTCACGCCCGGCGGTTCGTCTGGAGCGGCAACCCCTGCCGGGCGGACGGGTGTTGGTGCACAACTACGGGCACGGCGGGGCGGGAGTCACGGTGGCGTGGGGCTGCGCACGGATCGCTGCGCGGCTGACGACCGAATAGCCGGTACGGGGCAGTCGGTCGGCTGCGCCGGTACGGGGCAGTCGGTCGGCTGCGGGCCGGTGGGGGCTGGTCGCGCGGTCCCCCGCGCGCCTTGAGGGACGCTGCACGCCAGCCTCCACCGCGTCCTCACTCGGCGCGATGGCCGATCGGATCCCCTTCGATCTCCGTTCCCTGGCCCGGTCCGACCCTGATCTCGAACTCGCCGTCGTAACGCTTGTGGCCCTCGATGACGGCGAGTTCGACCGCTTCGGAGGCCATCTCCTCGCGGACGATCACATGGTCCCGGCGCAGATCGCGCATGAGCGCCACGCACATGCCGATCATGACCAGGACGAACGGTGCGGCGGCCAGGATCGTGAGGTTCTGCAGGCCGGTCAGGGCGTCGCCCTGACCGCTGCCGACGAGGAGCATGATCGCGGCGACGGCCCCGGTGACGACGCCCCAGAAGACGACGACGAAGCGGCCGGGTTCGAGCGCGCCGCGCTGGGAGAGCGTGCCCATGACGATGGACGCGGCGTCGGCGCCCGAGACGAAGAAGATGCCGACGAGGATCATCACCAGCAGGCTGGACACCGTGGCGATGGGGAACTCGTGGAGGACGGCGAAGAGTTGCCCCTCCGGCGTCGCCTCCTCACCGAGCCGGCCCTGCTCCTGGAGCTTCATCGCCGTGCCGCCGAAGACCGCGAACCAGACGAGGCTGACGGAGCTGGGGACGAGGATGACGCCGCCGACGAACTGGCGGATGGTGCGTCCGCGGCTGATGCGGGCGATGAACATGCCGACGAAGGGCGTCCAGGAGATCCACCACGCCCAGTAGAAGACGGTCCAGCTGCCGAGCCAGTCGGCGACGCCCTCGCCGCCGGACGCCTCGGTGCGGCCCGCAAGCTGGGTCAGGTCGCCGAGGTAGGAGAAGGCCGAGGTGGGCAGCAGGTCGAGGACCAGGATGGTCGGGCCGGCGACGAAGACGAAGACCGCGAGCACCAGGGCCAGCACCATGTTGGTGTTGGAAAGCCACTGGATGCCCTTCTCCACACCGGAGACGGCGGAGGCGACGAAGGCCAGGGTCAGGACGGCGATGATGCCGACGAGAAGGCCGGTGCTCACCTTGTTCATCCAGTCCAGCTCCTGGAAGCCGGAGCCGATCTGGAGGGCGCCGAGGCCGAGGGAGGCCGCCGAGCCGAAGATCGTGGCGATGATCGCCAGGATGTCGATGGCCCGGCCCGCGGTGCCGTTCGCGTGTTTCTCGCCGATCAGCGGGGTGAAGACGGCGCTGATGGTCTGGCGGCGCTGCTTGCGGAACGTGCTGTAGGCGATGGCCAGGCCGACCACCGCGTAGATCGCCCAGGGGTGCAGCGTCCAGTGGAACAGGGTGGTCGCCATCGCCGTTTCCATGCGCTCGCCGGAACCCCCGGGGTTCGTGCCCGGCGGCGGCGAGGTGTAGTGGGCGAGGGGCTCGCTGACTCCGTAGAACATCAGGCCGATGCCCATGCCGGCGCTGAACATCATGGCGACCCAGGACACCGTGCGGAACTCGGGCTTCTCGCCCTCGACGCCGAGGTGGATACGGCCGTAGCGGCTGACCGCGAGCCAGAGGGCGAAGACGACGAAACAGGAGGCGGCCAGCATGAAGGCCCAGCCACCGTTGTGGATCAGGCCGTTCAGCATCTTGCCGGAGGCGGATTCGAGCGAGTCGGTCCAGATGGCGCCCCAGAGCACGAAGGCCAGGGTCAGCGCCGCCGTCACACCGAACACGACACGGTCCGTCCGGGGCCGCCCGCCGCCGGGGAGACCCGCCTCCGAGCCTGGAAGCGCGCCTCCCCCGTGGTGGGTGGTGCGATGATCGTGCGTCACAGGTGGAACCTTTCCGCGAGTGGCTGGAACTGACCTACTCCTGCCCAGGAACCCCTACCACATGTGACCTCGATCCTTTCTTGTTCAACAGGTGATGTCGGGCTCCCCGGCCGTCAGGCGGTAGGGCGCCCGCTCGTCGAGCAGCAGCGGGACGAGTGCGCGCATCCGCTGGCGCAGCGGTACGAGCACGCCGTCGCCGTCGCTCCCGTGCCGTACGCGGACACCGTGCAGGGTCAGCTCGTCCGCGAACTCCTCGTACTGCCGCATGGTGAGCCGGTAGCCGCAGGGCGGGTCCTGGATCACCTCGGCGGGTTCGGCGGGGTCGTTGTCGGCGCCGCCGACGTAGACCGGGCCGGTGTCGCGGAGTCCGGCGAGCCGGGCGGCGCCGGTCGCCCGGTCGACCTGTCGGCCGCGTTCGACGGCGAAGGCGAACAGGCCTTTCAGGGCGGCGAGCTGGGAGTTCACCCGTCGCAGGTTGTTGGCCGGTTCGGCGGTGCCGGGTGTCAGCGGTTCCACCCGGCTCTCGATCAGCAACCCAACAGAGTGCTTGATTCCGGACATGTTGCGCAGGATGCGTTCCTGGCCGAATCGCCCGCGACCTGGCGGATCGGATCGCCGGTGACCGGGTCGGTCCAGATCCCGTAGGTGCCGGTCGAGTAGCCGGCGGCCCCCGCGGTGGGCCGTACGTGGTTGAGGGACAGGTTCCGCGCCTCGGTGTGGACGGCCGCGTCGGTGTTGAGATTGCGCGGCCAGAGGTCGAACAGGTCCTTGTCGTAGTACTGGGGGGTGGCGCCGTACTCGTGCAGGTCGTAGACGACGTCGGGCTCGCGGTCGCGCAGGACGGCGGCGAGCGACCGCGCCTCGGCCGTCCGGAGCGCGAGGTGATCACGGTTGATGTCGATGCCGTCGCTGTTGCCCCGGGTGTCGGCGGCCCGGCCGTCGGGGTTGGCCGTGGGTACGACGAGCACGGTGGTGGATCTCAGCAGCCGTTTCGTCCGCTCGTCCTTGGCATGGGCGAGATCGCGGATCGTGGTGAGGCAGGCCTCGCGGCCGGAGGGCTCGTTGCCGTGCTGGCTGCAGATGAGCAGGACCGTGCGTGTGGTGGGGCGGGTGCCGATGCGGACGAGTTGGAGCGGGCGGTCCTGCTGGGTGGTTCCGATACGGGTCATCGACACTCGGTCGCTCGCCCGGTCGACGGCGGCGAGGAACTTCTGCTCCTCGGGCAGGGTGGTCCAGCGTGCGCCGCCCGACTGCTCGAATCCGGTGCGCGGCGGTGTGGTGTCCGTCGCGTACGCGGGCGTCGACAGCAGCGGCGCGGCGAGCGCGGTGGCGATCAGCGTCGCGATACGGGCCCTCATGCACCACCGTCCGGGATGCGGGCGGCGCGGCTCGGGTCGCGTACGCCGTCGAGGACGGACGTCTCCGGGGTGACGGTCACGCCCGAGGTGGCGTTCCGGAAGGCCGCGGCACCGCCGACCAGCGGGACCTTCGCGGAGGTGCGCTTGAGGTCGATGGTCAGCGTGGGTGTGCTCGACGGCGGGTCGATGAGATCCTCGTCGGTGCCCGCGATGATCAGCGCGAGCCGGTGGCCCGCCGGGACGACGTGGTCGCTCGCGTGCAGATCGAGCGTGATCGTGTACGGGGTGCCGGGCGTGAGCGGGGCTCCGGTGCCGGAGGAGTGGTTGCCGAGGTCGGCCCAGCCGCGGCTGAAGATCGTGTAGTCGACGTCGGCCGTCTTCGTCGCGGTCTCCCGGAAGCAGGAGCTGTCGCCGGTGGTGCTCGGGCCCCAGCAGGTGCGCTCGGTGAGGGTGGTGATGCCCTCGCCCGCGGTGGAGTAGTCGCGGATAATGTCCGGGCCGAGGTCCACGAGGACCGCCGAGAGGTGGGCGGTGGAGGTGGTGGACGTGGCGGTGACGGTCACCTGGGAGGAGCCGGACAGACGCAGGTCCTCGGTGAGCGGCCCGGTGACGAAGCCCGCCTTGTCGGGGGTGGACCGGTCGACGTACGCGGCCCAGTCGGTCTCGTTCAGCGACGGGTTGTCGGTGAAGGTCTCGGTGCCCGACCGCTTGCGCAGACCGAGGGTGCCGACGCCGGCCTGGGTGCCCTCGGCGGGGCGGAGGGTGGTGGCCTTCGTGGCGCGCGGCGGCCAGACCTTCGACGTCTGCCACTGGTCGGGGTGGCGTTCGATGTCGGCCATGGGCTCGTCGTCGATGCCGTTGTCGTAGCCGAGGAGTTCATGGTCGAACCAGCGGTGCAGGGTGTCGACCCACTCCGCGCGGCGGAAGTCGAACGGGTCGACGTGGCCGACCTGGGAGAGCCAGATCTTCCGCTCGACGCCGTGCTCGGCGAGGGCGTCCCACCACTGGCCGAAGTGCTTGGGGCGGACGTTCAGGTCCTGTTGGCCGTGGATGACGAAGACGCTGGCGTCGATCTTCCGGACGTCCTTGACGTAGTCGCGCTCGGTCCAGAGCGGGGTCCAGTCGCCGGTGCGCGGGGCGCCGTCGACGAGTTGTCGCTGGACGTGGCCGCACTTGGCGCGGGCGTCGGGGCTCTCGACGTAGTCGGAGAGCCATTCCGGGCCGGAGTTGTAGAGGGGGGCGCCCTTGGCGAAGTAGTAGTCGTACCAGGAGGAGATCGCGCCGATCGGGACGATGGTCTCCAGGCCCTCGACCCCGGTGGCGGCCACACCGTTGGCGATGGTGCCGTCGTAGCTCTTGCCGATCATGCCGGTCCTGCCGTTGGTCCAGTCGGCTTCGGCCTTCGTACGGCCCGTGCGGGTGGTGTATGCCTTGCCGCGTCCGTTGAGCCAGTCGACGACCGCCTTGGCGGACTGGATGTCGGAGCGGCCGCCGACGTCCACGCACCCGTCGGAGCGGTTGGTGCCGGCGAGGTCGACGGCGACGAAGGCGTAGCCGCGGGGCACGAAGTAGTTGTCGTAGAACAGCGGCATCTGGACGACGTTCCCGTTCGCGTCGTACGTCTTGCGCTGTCCCTCGTTGCCGCGTCCACAGCAGGAGTAGTACGGGCTGGCGTCCATGATCACGGGTATCTCGCGGCCCCGCCGGTCGGGTTCACTCGGGCGGACGATGTCGACGGCGACCCGGTCCGTCTTCCCGTCGCGGTCGCCGTCGAGCCCGGTGTCCACCCAGACGGCCTCACGGATGGCGTTGTCGTACGAGTAGACCGGCTCACTCTTGCGGGGGCTCGGGGTCGCGGCGACCGCCGGGGTGAGGAACGTGGCCGTGAGGGCGGCGGCCGTGGCCGCCGTCGCGAGCGATCTCCAGGTGGCGAAGGGCGTACGTCGCGCAGGTATCGGCATGCGCGGACGGTACTGCTGTCAACTCCCGTGCAAAAGAGGGCCTGTTGGGGTGTGCGAGGGTTCGGCCACGGTGTGGCTTGAAAGGGGCGTCGAAAGGGGTGCCGCAGGCCGGTCGGCGGCCTTGGCTTCGCCGGGCTGCACGAGCATGAGCATGGCCTGCGGCCCTTCAGGGGCGCGGGTTCTCAGCGGCAGTGGTGGTGGCCTTGGCCTCGATCGGTTCGCCGATGACCTTGCTCGCCAGGTTCGAGGCCAGTTCCGAGACATGGAGGCGGAGTTCGGCCTCGGCCGTGGCGCGGTCGGAGGCCAGGCGGGCGTGGCCCTCGGTGAGCACGGCGGTGTACTGGCGTTGGCCGTCGGCGCGGGCCTCGGCGATCAGGGCGGCGCCCTCCTCGAAGGCGTGCTGGCGGATGCGAGCGGCCTCGTGACGGGCGGCGGCCAAGGCCGCGGCCACCTCGGCCCGCTTGGCCTCCGCCTCCTCCCGCAGGGCTGCGGCCCGTGCCTCGGCTCCCTTGGTCGCGGCCTCACGTTCGTCCAGGACGCGCTGGAGCCGGGGCAGCAGCCGGACGAAGAAGAGGAACACGGACGCGAACAGCACCGACGCCACGACTAGTTCCCCGACGACGGGGTTCAACGGGCCGATGTCCATCGGGAGAAGATCCATACGGGTGCCTTACCCGCTCACACAGGCCAGGTACCGCACTTCGGTGCCGGATCAGTCGCCGTGGTCGTACACCGTCACCGCGATCCCGCGCTGGACCAGTCGGTCGGTTATCAGGGGCTCCACGCGGGACCACCTCCCGCCCGCGAGTCCGCAGCCGATGCGGGGCATGTGGACCGAGGCCCCCAGCTCCAGGGCCTTGTCGGCGAGCAGGGCGAGTGCCGTGTCGATGGCCTCGTAGCGGACGGGGACGCCCTTGCTGCCGGTGCGGGTGCCGCGCTGGCCTATCAGGTTGGCGACCCAGGTGTAGGGGCCGACCTGGACGAACTGGGCGGCGCCGAGTGCGAAGTCGTTGTGCGCGCGGTCGCGGTGCCAGGCACGGTAGGCGGCTTCCGGCTCCGGCCAGCGGCGCGACAGGGCGAGGACGAAGCCCTTGCCCCAGCCGCCGCTGTCGTTGCTGACATGGGCGATGACCTTGACGCCCTTGCCCAGCGGCACGGTGGCGTCACCCCGAACGTATGTGATCCCCGACATGACGCCACCGTACGGGGCGGCAGTGACAATCGCCCTCGCCCCAGGTGTCACGGCACTGGCGGGGCAGCGATACTGCTGTGCATGACGACCGACACCGGAGAGAGCACCGGCACGGGGTCCGGGCAGGGCGGCGGCACCGGCACGGGGTCCAGGCAGGGCGGCGGCACCGGCTTCGGGGAAGGCGCAGGCTCGGGGGAAGGTCGCGGCTCGGGGGAAGGCGGCGGAGAGATCGTCCTCACCGTCGACGAGCTGGCCGCGCGGGCGGGTGTCACGGTGCGTACGGTCCGCTTCTACGGCACCCGGGGTCTGCTGCCGCCGCCGGTGATCGGTCCGCGCCGGGTCGGGCACTACGGGCGCGACCACCTCGCGCGGCTGGCGCTGATCGAGGAACTACAGCGGCAGGGCATGACTCTCGCGGCCATCGAACGGTATCTGCGGCAGCTGCCGCCGGACCTCACCCCGCGCGATCTCGCACTCCAGCGCGCGGTCGTGGCCTCCTGGGCCCCGGACGCCGTGGAGACGGTGACACGGGACGAGCTCGACCGGCGGGCGGGGCGGGCCCTGGGCGAGGGGGAGCTGGAGCGGCTGGTGGCCATGGGTGTGGTCGAGCGGGACGGCGGCGGGTTCCGCCTGGATCCGGGTCTGCTCCGGCTCGGGGTGGAGCTGATCGACGTACCCCTGTCCGAGGAGTCGATCCTCGCCGCGCGGAACGTGTTGATCGAGCACTCTCGCGCGGCCGCCCACGAGTTGTCGCGGCTCTTCCGCGACGCGGTGGCCGAACGCGAGCCGCAGGCCGTGAAGGCCCTGTCCGCGCACATGCAACCGCTGGTCGTGCAGGCGTTGTTGACGACCTTTCAGCGGTCGCTGACGGGTGAGCTGCGGGAGTGGCTGGCGGAGTCCTGAGGGGCGGTCCCGGTACGCCTGTAGTCCGGCCGCGTTGAGGGTCTCGCCCCCGCCGCCCCTACCCGTCCCCTCCCAGGGGCTGCGCCCCTTCGACCCCCAGCCGCGGCCCGGTGGGGCTTCTCGCGCAGTTCCCCGCGCCCCTGAAAAGCAGGGGCTGCGCCCCTTGCTTTTCGGCCCGCAGGGCTGAGGTCTTTCAGGGCGCGGGGAACTGCGCGAACAACCCCCGCGCGCCCGGGCAGGGTCACGTGTCCGTGAAGCGTTCGCCCTTCTCCGCCTTCTCCACCAGGAGGGCCGGCGGTGTGAAGCGGTCGCCGTAGCGGGCGGCGAGTTCTCGGGCACGGGCCACGAAGCCGGGGAGGCCGCCCTCGTAGCCGTTGATGTACTGCAGGACGCCGCCGGTCCAGCCGGGGAAGCCGATGCCGAAGACAGAGCCGATGTTGGCGTCGGCGACCGAGGTCAGGACGCCCTCTTCCAGGAGGCGTACGGTGTCCAGGGCCTCCGAGAAGAGCATGCGTTCCCGCATGTCTTCGAAGGGGATCCGGTACCCGGGCTTGGTGAAGTGCTCGCGGAGCCCGGGCCAGAGTTTGCCGCGGCGGCCGTCGGGGCCGTAGTCGTAGAAGCCGGCGCCACCGCTGCGGCCCGGGCGGCCGAACTCGTCGACCATCCGGTCGATGACGGCCTCGGCGGGGTGGACCGTCCACGTGCCGCCCGCCTCCTCCACGGCCCGCCGGGACTCGGCGCGGATCTTGCGCGGCAGGGTGAGGGTCAGCTCGTCCATGAGGGAGAGGACCTTGGCGGGGTAGCCCGCCTGGGCCGCCGCCTGTTCGACGGACGCCGGCTCGATGCCCTCGCCGACCATCGCGACGCCCTCGTTGAGGAAGTGGCCGATGACACGGGAGGTGAAGAAGCCGCGTGAGTCGTTGACGACGATCGGGGTCTTCTTGATCTGCCGGACCAGGTCGAAGGCACGGGCGAGGGCCTCGTCGCCCGTCTGCTCGCCCTTGATGATCTCGACGAGCGGCATCTTGTCGACGGGCGAGAAGAAGTGCAGGCCGATGAAGTCGGACTGGCGGGCGACGCCCTTGGCGAGTTCGGTGATGGGGAGCGTGGAGGTGTTGCTGCACAGCAACGCGTCCGGTGCCACCACGTCCTCGATCTGCCGGAACACCTCGTGCTTGAGTTCGGTGTTCTCGAACACCGCTTCGATGACGGCGTCACAGCCCGCGAGGTCGGCCGCGTCGGCGGTGGGGGTGATGCGGGCGAGGAGGGCGTCGGCCTTCTCCCGGGTGGTACGGCCCTTGGACACCGCCTTGGCGCAGAGCTTCTCCGAGTAGCCCTTGCCCTTCGCGGCCGCTTCGAGGGACACGTCCTTCAGGACCACGTCGATGCCCGCGCGGGCGCAGGAGTACGCGATGCCGGCGCCCATCATCCCGGCGCCGAGGACGGCGACCCTGCGGACCTGGCGGGACTCGATGCCCTTGGGGCGGTTCGCGCCGGAGTTGACGGCCTGGAGGTCGAAGAAGAAGGCCTGGATCATGTTCTTCGAGGTCTGGCCGGCGGCCAGCTCCACGAAGTAGCGGGCCTCGATGACCTGGGCGGTCTCGAAGTCCACCTGGGCGCCCTCGACGGCGGCGGCGAGGATGCTGCGCGGGGCCGGGTAGGGCGCGCCGTTCGTCTGCTTGCGCAGGGTGGCGGGGAAGGCGGGCAGGTTCGCCGCGAACTTCGGGTGGGCGGGGGTGCCGCCGGGGATGCGGTAGCCGGGCTTGTCCCAGGGCTGCTGCGACTCGGGGTTGGCGTCGATGAAGGCGCGGGCCTTGGCCATCAACTCGTCCTGGGTGGCGGCCACTTCGTGGACGAGGCCGTTCTGCAGGGCGCGCTGCGGGGTGTACTGGGTGCCCTGAAGCAGCACCTTCAGGAGGGCGTCGGCGATGCCCATCAGCCGTACGGTGCGGGTGACGCCGCCCCCTCCGGGGAGCAGGCCGAGGGTGACCTCGGGGCAGCCGATCTTGGAGCCGGGGGCGTCGAGGGCGATCCGGTGGTGGCAGGCGAGGGCCAGCTCGTAACCGCCGCCGAGGGCCGCGCCGTTGATCGCCGCGACGACCGGCTTGCCGAGGGTCTCGATGCGGCGCAGATGGTGCTTGATCTCCAGGCCGCCGTCGAACAGCTCCCGCGCGGTCTCGGGGGTGACCCGGATGAGGTCGCGGAGGTCGCCGCCGGCGAAGAAGGTCTTCTTGGCGGAGGTGACGATGATGCCCCGGATGGTGTCCTTCTCGGCCTCCAGGCGGTCGGTGATCACCGCGAGGGAGTCGCGGAACGCCTGGTTCATGGTGTTCGCGGACTGGTCGGGGTCGTCGAGGACGAGGGTGACGAGGCCCGTGCGGTCCTGTTCCCAGCGGATGGTGGTGCTCTGTGTCATGACAGGGTCTCCGTAGAAGTCTCTTGGTCCGCCGGTCCTCAGACGCGTTCGACGATCGTCGCGATGCCCATGCCGCCGCCCACACACAGCGTGGCCAGCCCGTACCGCTTGTCCTGGCGCTCCAGTTCGTCGACCAGCGTGCCGAGGATCATCGCCCCCGTCGCGCCCAGCGGGTGGCCGAGTGCGATCGCGCCGCCGTTGACGTTGACCTTGTCGAGCGAGAGGCCCATGTCCTTCACGAAGCGCAGGACGACGGCCGCGAACGCCTCGTTGATCTCGACGAGGTCGATGTCGTCGATGGTCAGCCCGGCCCGGGCGAGTGCCTTGCGGGTGGCGGGCGCGGGGCCGGTGAGCATGATGGTGGGCTCGGAGCCGGAGACGGCGGCGGAGACGATCCGGGCCCGCGGGCGCAGGCCGTACCGCTCGCCGATCTCCTTGGTGCCGATGGCGACGAGCGACGCGCCGTCCACGATGCCGGAGGAGTTGCCCGCGTGGTGGACGTGGTCGATCTCCTCGACCCAGTGGTACTCCTGCAGCGCGACCGCGTCGAAGCCGCCGAGCTCGCCGATGTCCGCGAAGGACGGCTTGAGGCCCGCGAGTGATGCGGCGGTCGTGCCGGGCCGCATGTGCTCGTCGTGGTCGAGGATCACGAGGCCGGAGCGGTCCTTGACGGGGACGACGGACCTGTCGAACCGGCCGTCCTTCCAGGCGGCGGCCGCCCGCTCCTGGGACAGCGCCGCGTACTCGTCGACGTCACGCCGCGAGAACCCCTCGATCGTGGCGATGAGGTCGGCGCCGATGCCCTGCGGTACGAAGTTGACCGCCAGGTTGGTCATCGGGTCGTTGAACCAGGCGCCGCCGTCCGAGGCCATCGGCACCCGGGACATCGACTCGACGCCGCCCGCGAGCACCAGGTCCTCCCAGCCGGAACGGATCTTCGCGGCGGCCAGGTTGACGGCCTCCAGGCCCGAGGCACAGAAGCGGTTCTCCTGTACGCCGGCGACCGTGTCGGGCAGTCCGGCGGCGATGGCGGCGATCCGGGCGATGTCGGAGCCCTGGTCGCCCACCGGGCCGACCACACCGAGCACGATGTCGTCGACGGCGGCCGGGTCGAGGCCGGGGAAGCGGCGCCGGACCTCGTGGATCAGCCCGATGACGAGGTCGATGGGCTTGGTGCCGTGCAGGGCGCCGCTCGCCTTGCCGCGGCCGCGCGGGGTGCGGATCGCGTCGTACACGTACGCTTCGGTGCTCACGAGTCTGGCCTTTCCAGTGGCGGGAGGGTGCGGCCCGGGGGCCGGTGTCAGTCGGTGTCCTGCGCGCGGGCGTCCGGCAGGAGGCCTGCTATGCCCCAGTCGTGGGCCACGTCCGCCGTGTCGGCGCCCGGCTGGGCGGGGCCGCTGCGGACGGAGGCGGGGGTTGCCGAGAAGCGGGGCGCGGGCGCGGGCTGGGTGATGCCGCCATGGTCGGTGAAGGTGCCCCGGGCCGCGAGATGCGGGTGGTGCGGGGCCTCACGCAGCGACAGGACGGGGGCCACACAGGCGTCGGAGCCCTCGAAGACGGCCGTCCACTCGTCCCTCGTACGGGTTTTGAAGCGGGCCGCGACCGTCTCGCGCAGCTCGCCCCAGGCGGCCGTGTCCTTGCGGGCCGGGGCCCGGTCCTCGATGCCGAGGAGGGCGACGAACTCCGCGTAGAACTGCTGCTCCAGGGCGCCGACGGCGACGTACCGGCCGTCAGCCGTCTCGTACGTGCCGTAGAAGGGGCAGCCGCCGTCGAGGAGGTTGGCGGCGCGGCGGTCCTGCCAGCCGCCGGCGGCGAGCATGCCGTGGATCATCGAAGAGAGGTGCGCGGTGCCGTCGACGATGGCCGCGTCCACGACCTGGCCGGCGCCGGTCGCGCGGGCGTGGTGGAGGGCGGCGAGGACGCCGACGACGAGGTAGAGCGAGCCGCCCGCGTAGTCGCCGAGGAGGTTGGCGGGGGCCGGGGGCGGGGTGTCCGGGGCGCCGATCATGCCGAGGGTGCCGGTGAGGGCGATGTAGGCGATGTCGTGGCCGGCGCGCTGGGCGAGGGGGCCCTGCTGGCCCCAGCCGGTCATCCGGCCGTAGACCAGCTTCGGGTTGCGGGCGTGGCAGGTCTCGGGGCCGACGCCGAGGCGTTCGGCGACGCCCGGGCGGTAGCCCTCGATCAGGATGTCGGCGCGTGCGGCCAGGTCGAGGACGGTGTCGGGGCCTTCCGCGGACTTCAGGTCGACGATCACCGACCGCTTGTTGCGGTTGGTGACGTCGTACAGGGGGTTGACGGCGAGGCCCGTGCCGCCCGGCCGGTCGACGCGGACGACGTCGGCGCCGAGGTCACCGAGGAGCATGGTGGCGAACGGTCCGGGGCCGATGCCCGCGAGTTCGACCACGCGCACACCGGCGAGCGGTCCGTGCCCGGGCGTCTTCGCCACTGACATCGAGCCCCCAGCTCTGTGACCCAGCTCTATGACTCAGCTCTATGACACAAATGATGTAACACCAGTGATGCTAGGAACGCGTTCCACCGCACACAAGCCCCGAGTGAGCAAACGCTTAGTCATTGTGCCCAATGTCGCGGCGCACGTCAGCCTGCTGCACCGGGCCTTGGTGGTCAGCGGGCCTCCAGCTCGGCTATCAGCCTCTTCGGGGCGATCACCCGGTAGCTCTCCTCGACCCAGTCGCACAGCAGTTCGGCGCCCGGGGCGCCCTTCTCCTCGAGCGGGACGCGCACCCAGCCGGCCTTGCCCAGGCCGTATCCCGCGGGCTCGGCGCCGGGGCAGGTCAGCGCGTGGGCGTGGGTCTCCTCGTCCTTGAGCTTCACGGTGACGCCCAGCGGATAGCTGCCGTCGTCCACACCGAGGAACACGAACACCTTCCTGTTGACCTTCGCGACGCTCTCGCCCCACGGGAACTCCTCGACCGCGCCGGGCATCCCGAGGGCGAACTCGCGCACCTTCTCCCACTTTTTCAGGGCGTTCATCGGTACGGTCACGGCCACCTCCGGATCCCACGCACTCGGCTGCTCGTCCCTCACGCTAGCCTCAGCCACCGACAACGGCGCGTGGACGAGTGCTGAGGAGTTCCATGAGCAGTGGGCAGGGCAAGGCGGACCGGGCGTACGACATCGTGCTCTACGGGGCCACGGGGTTCGTCGGGGAGCTCACCGCGGAGTATCTCGTCGAGCACGCGCCCGAGGGGCTGCGCTGGGCGATCGCCGGGCGCAGCGCGGAGAAGCTCGCGGCGCTGCGCGAGCGGCTGCCCGGCGGCGCGGAGATCGGGGTGCTCCAGGCGGACGGGTCCGATCCGCAGGCCGTGCGCGAACTCGCCCGGCAGGCCCGGGTGGTGGCCACGACCGTCGGCCCGTACGTGATCCACGGCGAGGAGCTGGTGGCGGCCTGCGCCGACGAGGGCACCGACTACCTGGACCTGACCGGTGAGCCCGAGTTCGTGGACCTCACCTACGTGCGGCACGACGCACGCGCGCGTGAGACCGGCGCGCGGATCGTGCACGCGGCGGGCTTCGACTCGATACCGCACGACCTGGGCGCGTACTTCACCGTGCGGCAGCTCCCGAAGGACGTGCCGATCACCGTGGACGGCTTCGTGCGGGCCGAGGGGATGTTCTCAGGCGGTACGTTCAACTCCGCGCTCACCGGGTTCTCGCGCACCCGGCAGACGATGGCCGCGGCGCAGGAGCGCAAGCGACACGAGCCGCGCATGGTGGGGCGGCGGGCGTACGCGCCGGTGAGCGCGCCCCGCTACGCCAAGGAGGTCGACGCGTGGGCGCTGCCGCTGCCGACCATCGACGCGCAGGTGGTGCAGCGCTCGGCGCGCGCCCTACAAAGCTACGGGCCGGACTTCCGCTACCGGCACTACGCGGCGGTGAAGACCCTGCCGTTCGCGGTGGGCGGGGTGGTGTTCGTCGGTGCGGTCGTCGCCGCCGCCCAAGTGCCGCCCGTCCGGCGCTGGTTGGGCGACCGGCTGAAGCCGGGTGAGGGGCCGAGCGCGGAGAAGCGGGCGAAGAGCTGGTTCTCGGTGCGGTTCGTGGGCGAGGGCGGCGGGCGCCGTGTCTTCACGGAGGTCGCGGGCGGCGACCCCGGCTACGGCGAGACGGCGAAGATGTTCGCCGAGTCCGCGCTGTGCCTGGCCCTCGACGACCTCCCGGCCACGGCGGGGCAGGTCACCACGGCGGTCGCGATGGGTGACGCGCTGATCGAACGGCTGCGCGCGGCCGGGATCACGTTCCGGGTGGCGGCGTCCCGGTAGCGCGCCAGGGGTGGCTCGGCGCACGCGGGCGTGGGCCCTAGTGGGCCCATCCCGTCAGCGTGTAGACCATCCCGCCGATCCAGGCCAGTCCGGCGATCAAGGCGAGCAGCAGTCCGGCCGTCACGGCACGCTCGACGGGCTGGGTGGGGCTGGCGGCGGGCTTCGGGGCTCGGTGCGTCGTCATACGGCACAGCCTGCCGATCATGACGACGCACCGGTATCCGTACTCGTACTCAGGTCGTACTCACGTTCAGCACCCGTGCCTACTCACCCGGCGGACTTCAGGGCCCGTCGGCAGAGGGAGTCGGCGCGGCGGGTGGACTCCGGGAGGCGGTAGGCCGGGGTGAGGGCCAGGGTGTGCGCGCAGGCGTTGTCGAGGCTCACCCGGTGGCCGACGGAGACGAAGACCGGCTTGACGCCGTCGCGGGTGCGCAGGGCTCGGCCCACCTCCTCGGCGTCGGCGAGGAGCGGTGAGGCGCTGCCGCGCGGGGCGGCGGGGTCGTCGTACGTGAAGGTGAAGGGGTTCTTGGCGACGCCGATCGTGGGGAGGCCGGTGAGAACGCCGAGGTGGGCGGCGAGGCCGAAGCGGCGCGGATGGGCGAGGCCGTAGCCGTCGCAGACGACGAGACCGGGGTCGCACGGCAGCGCGTCGAGGGCGGCGAGCACGGTCGGGATCTCCCGGAAGGCGAGCAGTCCGGGGACGTACGGGAAGGAGACCTGCCCGATCGCCGTGGCCTCGGCGACCACGTCGAGGGTCGCCGCGTCCAGCACCACGGCCGCCGCCGCGACCACGTCCCGCTTGTCGTCGTACGCCACGTCGACTCCGGTGACGTGTCCGGCACCGGGCGGCGGCCCGGTCTCGTCGAAGACCACCTTCCCCCGCAACTCGTCCTGCACGGCGAGGGCTTGTTCTTCGGTGGCGGGCCAGCCCGCGGGGATGCGTACGGTCGTCATGGTGCTGACGAGCGTACGCATCCCGGCGCGGGGGCTCGGGCAGGGGGCACGTGTCGCTACTTGTTGCCGAGGGCACGCTTGAGCTGGCCCTTGTTCATGTCCGAACGGCCCTTGACGCCCCGCCGCTTGGCCTCTTCGTAGAGCTGGTCGTACGTGGGCCCCTCGGACCCCTTGTGCGAGCGCTGTCCGCCGCGCTTGCTCGACGACATGTCCTGGGTGGAGGAGCGGCTCGCGGTCTTGGACTCGCCGGACCGGGCGCGTTCCTTGTTGACGGTCCGGGCCGCGATCTCCTTGGCGCGCGACTCGCTCTCACCGCGGTCCTGGGCGCTCTCCTTGATGTGCTCGTACTGGCGTTCCCTCTTCGGGCTCGAACCGCGTGGCATGGCCGATCACTCCCTTCGTGATTCGAACACGCCACAAGTATCCCATTTCGCCTGGAACAACCCAGCGGAGCGGCCCGAGATCGGTCAGTTCTCCAGCCGGGCCACTCGCCCCTTCTCCCCCGCCGCCCAGCAGCCCCGGTCGGGGGTGCAGTCGACGGTGTCGTACGAGCCGGTGTCGACCGTGCGCCAGGTGCGTCCGCCGTCGGTGGTGAGGTCGGTGCCGGTGGGGCCGACGGCGAGGGCGGCCGTACGGCTGTACGGGAGCCAGGCGACGCCGGAGCGGTAGGCGGGCGGGGGCTGCGCGGCGGGCGTCCAGGTGCGGCCCGCGTCGCCGGTGGTGGCCGCCGCCTGCGGTGACGGCTGGTCGGCCCGGTAGTCGCCGCCTACGGCGATGCCGTGCGCCCGGTCGCGGAAGGCGAGCGCGAAGACGCCCCGGGCGGGGTCGCCGGCCGGGACGGAGGTGTCGGCGACCGTCCAGGTCAGCCCCCGGTCGGCGGAGTGCAGCACACGCGCGCGTGCGGCCCCTCCGGTGGCCAGCCACACATCGCGCGGGCCCGAGCCGACCAGGCACTGCCCGCTCGCCGCGAAGCCCGCCTCGCCCTCCAGGGCCGGGGGCATGCCCTCGTTCGGCAGGACCTTCCAGGAGCGGCCGCCGTCCTTCGTGGACAGGATGCGGAACTTCCCGTCCACCGGGTCGCTCATGGCGAGTCCGTGGCGGGGGTCGAAGAAGGTGAGGCAGTCGTAGAAGGCGCGCGGGTCGGTGTTACGGAACGACTCGGTCCACGTCGCACCGCCGTCGTCCGTGCGGTACACGCGGGAGGCCTCGCCCTCCCCGATGGCCAGGACGACCGCCCTGCGTGCGTCGAACGCCTCGATGTCGCGGAACTGCAGCTCCTGTGCGCCGGGCGGTGAGACGTTGCGCCAGTTCTTGCCCCCGTCGCCGGTGCGCAGCACGGTCCCGGCGGAGCCCGCCACCCACGCGCTGTTCCGGCTGACCGCGGCGAGCCCGCGAAAGCGCACGTCAGTGCCGGTCTCCTTCAGTTCCCAGTGGGGTGGACGACCATCCCCGTGTGCCTCCGCGGGCACCGCCAGGGCGGCGGCGAGCGCCGCCGCGGCCAGGCCCGTCGTCATCGTCCGACTCGTCCGACTCATCCGTCTCGACTGCCCCAAGCCACTCATGGCGGGCGAAGCTAGTGCACCGATCCGGTGCCGTCCAGATGCCCTCGGCCGGGAACCGCCGGGCGGCGTCCGGTGTCCTCTCCCATATCCCGGAACACGGGATGAGAAATGGATCACCTCAGTGATTGGGCTCGGTGACAGAGGTCACTCGACCCTCGTGTGCACGGATCGGCCCGATCCGGCGTCTCTTGAAATGCCCGGCCTCAGTCATCCGGAGTCCGTCCAGTCGTCACAAGGGAGCAAGGCGTTGTCCACCGTCATCGAGCAGCCCGTAGAGGCCCGTCTCGTCGCCGCCGCGCCGCGGATGCCGAGCATTCCCGCAACGCTCCACTACGACCGGCGCGATCCCTTCGCCGTCCGTATGACCTTCCCTGCCCCGGCCACGCTGGAGGGTGTCGACGTCTGCTGGACCTTCGCCCGCGAGCTCCTGGTCACCGGTATGGAGGAGTCGGTCGGCTACGGGGACGTACGGGTCCGCCCGTACGGCTACGAGCGGCTGGTCCTGGAGTTCCACGCCCCGGAGGGCACCGCCGTGGTGCATGTCCACGCCGGTGAGGTACGGGGCTTCCTCGAGCGGACGACCGAGGCCGTGCCGCTCGGCCTGGAGCACCACCAGGTCGACCTGGACCACGACTTGGCGGAACTGATGCGCGACGCCTGCTGAGGCCGCACTCCTGGACGCCGCCCCGCTCCGCCCGGGGGCGGCCCGGCCGGGCGCCCGCCCTCGCCCGCCCGTCCGACCGGGCGCCGCGTTAATCCGTTGACAGCCCTCTGCCCCCTCCGTACGTTGTTCCACGGTCCTGTTGCCGTCGATTGGAGAAGGACGTTGCTCGTCTGAGGTCCTGAGACACCGCGTCACACACCTTGCCGTGTCACGGCTTTTCTGTGTGCGTTGCGTGCGACCTCGGCGTCGAGCCGTCCCCCGGCAGCGGGCTTTTCTCTTGCCCCCGTCGTGTCGCCCCTCGCGGTGTTTCGAACGCGTAGCCCCTGGCCGCTTCCAGCACACTCGCGAGGTTCCTCATGTCTACTCCCCTGTCTCTCACCTGCACCTCCCTGTCTTTCGCCTGGCCCGACGGCACCCCCGTCTTCGACGACCTGCAGATCGCCTTCGGCCCCGGCCGGACCGGTCTTGTCGGGGTCAACGGGTCAGGGAAATCAACGTTGTTGAAGCTGATCGCCGGTGAACTCACCCCGGCCGACGGCACCGTCCGCGTGGCCGGTGAGGTCGGCTACCTCCCGCAGAACGTCACGCTCGACACCGGCCTGAAGGTCGACGAGGCGCTCGGCATCTCCGCCGCCCGCGCCGCGCTGCACGCCATCGAGGCCGGTGACGTGGCCGAGGAGCACTTCGCCGCGGTCGGTGACGACTGGGACGTCGAGGAGCGTGCGCTGGCGACGCTCGGTCAACTCGGCCTCGGCCACGTCGACTTGGACCGCACCATCGGCGAGGTCTCGGGCGGCGAGTCGGTACTGCTGCGCCTGGCCGCACTGCTGCTGCGCCGACCCGACGTCCTGCTCCTGGACGAGCCGACCAACAACCTCGACCTGTACGCGCGGCGCCGGCTGTACGAGGCCGTCGAAGCGTGGTCCGGAGTCATGGTCGTGGTGAGCCATGACCGTGAACTCCTCGAACTGGTCGACCAGATCGCCGATCTGCACTCCGGTGAGGTCACCTGGTACGGCGGCAACTACTCGGTGTACGAGGAAGCGCTCGCCACCGAACAGGAGGCGGCCGAGCGGATGGTGCGGGTCGCCGAGGCCGACCTGAAGAAGCAGAAGCGCGAACTCGTCGAAGCCCACACGAAGTTGGCCAAGCGCACGCGCTACGCCAACAAGATGTACGAGAACAAGCGTGAACCCCGGGCCGTGATGAAACTGAGGAAACGCACGGCCCAGGTGTCCGCGGGCAAGCACCGGATCATGCACGAGGAGAAACTCACCGAGGCCAAGGAGCGCCTCGACGAGGCGGTGGAGGCCGTACGGGACGAGGACGAGATCCGCGTCGAGCTGCCGTACACGGCCGTGCCCCCGGGCCGTACCGTGCTCACCCTGCTCGACCTGGAGCTGAAGTACGGCGCCCGGGTGAAGGGCGGCTTCGATCTGCGCGGCCCGGAGCGGATCGCGCTGATCGGCCGTAACGGCGCGGGCAAGACCACGCTGCTGCGGACGATCGCGGGCGAGCTGGAACCGGTGAGCGGCGAGACGACGGCGCATGTCCCGCTGCGCTTCCTGCCACAGCGGCTCGACGTCCTCGACGACGAGCTGACGGTCGCCGAGAACGTGGCCCGGTTCGCGCCGGACGCCACCAACAACCGGGTCCGTGCCCGGCTCGCCCGCTTCCTGTTCCGGGGCGCCCGCGCCGACCAGCCGGCGGCGACGCTGTCCGGCGGGGAACGCTTCCGGGCCACCCTCGCCGCCCTGATGCTCGCCGAGCCCGCCCCGCAGCTGCTGATGCTGGACGAGCCTACGAACAACCTCGACATGGCGAGCGTGCGGCAGCTGACGACCGCCCTGGAGTCGTACGAGGGCGCGCTGGTCGTGGCCAGCCACGACCTGCCGTTCCTGGAGTCGATCGGGATCACCCGGTGGCTGCTGCTGGAGGAGGGGCGACTGCGGGCGACCACACCGGAGGAGGTCGGAGTGACCGACTGACACGGCACTCGTCGGGGGCGTCCACCTCGGGGTTTGGCTACCGCCGAGTATCTCAGGAGGGCCACAGCCTGCCTGCGGGGGTTTTGTCCACGTGGACCGGGGTTGCATGATGGCGGACCGGCGTCGCTTCACGGGCGCCGGAAAACCCTCGTTCGATTCGGAGTCACCCACGTGCCCAGCAAGAAGGCCCTTGTCCGCCGTCCCAGCCCCCGCCTGGCCGAAGGCCTCGTCACGCACGTCGAACGCACGGAGGTGGACGTCGACCTCGCGGTCGAGCAGTGGGAGGCGTACGGGGAGGCCCTGCGCACCCACGGCTGGGAGACGATCGAGGTGGACCCGGCCGACGACTGCCCGGACTCGGTGTTCGTCGAGGACACCGTGGTCATGTACAAGAACGTGGCGCTGATCGCGCGCCCGGGCGCCGAGTCCCGGCGCGACGAGACCGCCGGGATCGAGGAGGCCGTGGCGGCGCTCGGCTGCTCGGTGAACTGGGTCTGGGAACCGGGCACGTTGGAGGGCGGTGACGTCCTCAAGGCCGGCGACACGGTGTTCGTGGGCCGGGGCGGGCGCACCAACGCGGCCGGCGTCCAGCAGTTGCGGGCCGCGTTCGAGCCGCTCGGGGCGCGGGTGGTCTCGGTACCCGTGAGCAAGGTGCTGCATCTGAAGTCGGCGGTCACCGCGCTGCCCGACGGCACGGTCGTCGGGCACATCCCGAAGATGGACACGCCGTCGCTGTTCGGGCGCTTCCTGCCGGTGCCGGAGGAGGCCGGGGCCCATGTGGTGCTGCTCGGCGGCGACAAGCTGCTGATGGCGGCGAGCGCGCCGAAGACCGCGGAGCTGTACTCCGACCTCGGCTACGAGCCCGTCGTGGTCGACATCAGCGAGTTCGAGAAGCTCGAGGGCTGTGTGACTTGCCTCTCGGTGCGACTGCGGGAGCTGTACTCCTGACCGGGTGACTCCTCGCCCTCGCGGCCCCGGGACCTGCGGGTCCACGGGGCCCTCGGCACGCCCGCGGACGCCTACCGGACCCCGCTGATCAGCGATCTTTACAGCACACTTAACCTACGGCATCGTAACCTACGGATTCGTAGCCTACGATGCCGTAGGTCCAGGTCGCCCGCCCGCGACCGACCACGGAAATCTTGTCTTGTCCCCTGTTCGTCCCCCTGGAGCGTCTGTGTCGATCACTTCTCCCCATCTCGGCAGCCCGTCCACCGAATGGACCGACGCGCGGCTGCTGTACGCGCTGGAGGAAGTCGTCGAGAAGGAACTCAACCGGCATCTGAAGGTCACCAAGGACTGGATGCCGCACGAGTACGTGCCGTGGAGCGACGGCCGCAACTTCCCCGGTTTCTTCGAGGACGGCGAGGCCTGGGAGAAGGGGCAGTCGAAGGTCACCGAGATCGGCCGGATCGCCCTGGTGGTGAACCTGCTGACCGAGGACAACCTGCCCAGCTACCACCACGAGATCGCCTCCCTCTTCGGCCGTGACGGTGCCTGGGGCACCTGGGTGCACCGCTGGACCGCGGAGGAGGGCCGGCACGGCATCGTGATGCGCGACTACCTGCTCGCCTCGCGCGCGGTGGACCCGGACAAGCTCGAACAGTTCCGTATGTCCCACATGAGCGAGGGCTTCGAGTCGGACAACCGGCACTCGATGCTCCACACGGTCGCGTACGTCGCCTTCCAGGAGCTCGCCACCCGTGTCTCGCACCGCAACACCGGCCACCACTCCGGTGATCCCGTGTGCGACCGCATGCTGGCGCGCATCGCGACCGACGAGAACCTGCACATGATCTTCTACCGGAACCTGCTGAAGGCCGCGTTCGAGTTCGCGCCCGACCTCACCATGCAGGCCGTCCGCGACGTCGTGGTCAACTTCCGTATGCCCGGCCACGGCATGCCCGGCTTCGAGCGCGCCGCCGCGCAGATGGCGATCGGCGAGGTCTACAACATGCGCATCCACCACGACGACGTCCTCGCGCCCGTCATCCGCTTCCTGAAGATCATGGAGATCGACGGTCTCGGCCCGGAGGGCATGAAGGCCCAGGAGGAACTCGGCCTCTACCTGGGCGGACTCGACGCGGAGGCCCGCAAGTTCGACGAGAAGCTCGCGGCGCGCAAGGCGCGCATGGCGGCGCGGGGCGCCGGGGCGTAACGACCCCTCACCGCCGACGCTGTGGCCGAGGGGGCGGGGCGGCTGGATTCGAACCAGCGTGTTCCGGTTTTGGAGACCAGCGCGCCTGCCTCTGCGCTACGGCCCCGCCCTTGGGGGCAAGCCTAGCCCCTCCCACTCACCACTCCGCCTCCCGGTAGTCCTTCAGGAACACCCCTGACACCGGGTCGCCCGCCTCACCCCGCACGATCGGGTCGTAGACACGGGCCGCGCCGTCCACGATGTCGAGCGGTGTACGGAAGCCGGCACCGGCCATGCGGTGCTTCTTCGGGGCAGGGTTCTCGTCGGTGATCCAGCCGGTGTCGACCGCGCACATGTGGACGCCCTGGGCGGCCAGTTCGGCGGCGCTGGTGCGGGTGAGCATGTTGAGCGCGGCCTTGGCCATGTTGGTGTGCGGGTGGCCGGCCGTCTTGTTGCGCACGGCGAACCTTCCCTCGACGGCGGTCACGTTGACGACGTAACGGCGGGGGTGCGGGGCGGCCAGCAGCAGCGGCAGCAACCGGTCGCACAGGAGCGCCGGGGCGAGGGCGTTGACCAGCTGGGTCTCCAGGACCTCCGCCGGGTCGAGTTCGCCGAGCCGTGCCGACCAGGAGTTCTCCGGGGAGGGGTCGGGCAGCAGCCCGGCCTCGTCGGCCTCGCGCAACGCGACGGGCAACGCCGCGGCCCCGTCCCCCAGCATCCGCATCGGCGTGAACCCCGGCGCCTGCCGCGCCCCTTCGGGCAGCGCCTCGTACTCCCCGGCGGCGAGCAGGGCGTACGACTCAGGTGGCCGCCGTACCGTCTGGGCCGCGTTGTTCACCAGGATGTCGAGCGGCTCGCCCTGCCGCCGCAACTGATCGCACAGACCCAGTACTTGACGCGGGTCCCGTAGGTCGACGGCGACGACGGTGAGCCGGTCGAGCCACTTCTCGCTACCGGGCTCGGCGCGGAACCGCCGCACGGTGTCGTGCGGGAAGCGGCTGGTGACGAGGAGTTCGACGCCGTCGCGCAGCATCATCAACGCCAGCTGGAAGCCGATCTTCACCCGACCGCCGGTGAGCAGGGCGCGGCGACCGCTCAGGTCGGTGCTCAGGGCGCGGCGGGCGGTGTTGTCGGCGGCGCAGTCCGGGCAGAGCCGGTGGTAGAAGGAGTCGACCTGTCGATAGGGCGTCTTGCAGACATAGCAGGCGCGCGGCTTCCGGAAGACTGCGCCGCCGCCCCTCGCGGATGCCTCCAACGGCGCGTCCTCGCGACGCTCCAGGGCCCCGGTGGCGGTCGCGGCCATCGCCGCGGCGTCCGCCGCCGACTTCTCGGCGCCGAGGGCCTTACGGCGATGCAGCCGGCCGTCGCGCGCGAAGGAGGCGGCGACCTGCTCGGCCCGCAGCCGCACGGGATCGTCGACGGGCAGCGCACGCAGCCTGCCGACCGTGCGGTGAAAGGCCGCCAGCTCTTCCTCGGTGATGCCGCCACCGTCGCCCATCGTGCGCCCCGCCCCGCGTGTCCCGTGCCGCGTTCCCTGTCACGGCCCACGCGGTGTGCGGTGCCACGGAACAGTCGAGCGCGGTCCGGACGACCGGATTCGAACCGGCGTTTCCGCCCTGACAAGGCGGTGCGCCTGCCTCTGCGCTACGTCCGGACCGCGTCCCCGGATCCTATGCGCCCGCCCGCGTCGGGGCCCACCGATTTACGACCGAACAGACTTACCCGGTGCGGCGGTTCGCGGCCGGGTCAGTTCTGGTCGCTGCGCCGGAGTCGTAGTCTCTCCTTCTCGGAGAGTCCGCCCCAGACGCCGAACCGTTCGTCGTTGGACAGCGCGTATTCAAGACATGCGGTACGCATCTCGCACATGCCGCAGATGCGCTTCGCCTCACGCACCGAGCTGCCGGGCTCGGGAAAGAAGAAGTCTGCCCCCGTCTGCGCACACAGCGCCCGCTCCTGCCAGGCACGGTCGATCGGGGTGATCGTGTCGTTGTGCATGCACAGCATCGTGCCGGGCGCCGAAAAACGTTCGATCAACGCGACATCAACACGGCTCCCCTGCCCTCCATGCTGCTCTCCCCCACCCGGACGACGCACGGCGGCGCGCGGAGCGTTCCGGCCCCCACGCGCCGGAGGCCGGCCACCCACCCCGGGCACCCCAATGGCTGAGCCCCAGCCACGGCATCCCGGCTACGCGCGAGCGCTTGTCGGTGCGCGGTGCCAGACTCGGCGTACAGGCAACGGGCCCCTCGGACCCTCTCAGAGGAGCGCAGCAATGCTCACCACCCGTTATGTCACCGGCGCCCCGAACTGGATCGACCTCGGCACCCCCGACATCGAAGGCGCCGCCTCCTTCTACGACCACCTCTTCGGCTGGCGGTTCCAGTCGGCCGGCCCCGAGATGGGCGGCTACGGCTTCTTCCGGCTCGACGACCGCACCGCCGCGGCCGGCATGCAGAACCCCCCGGAGCAGGGCCCACCGTCCTGGAACATCTACTTCCAGACCCCGGACGCCGACGCCACGGCCGAGGCCGCCGAGCAGGCCCACGGTTCGGTGCTGATGCGGCCCATGGACGTGGCGGACGAGGGCCGCATGGCCATCCTCGCCGACCGGGCGGGCGTGCCCTTCGGCATCTGGGAGCCCCGCCGCAACACGGGCCTCGATGTCGTCATGGACCCAGGCTCGCTGTGCTGGCTGGAGCTGTACACGCCGGATCTGCCCGCGGCCGCCGGGTTCTACAACTCCGTGTTCGGCTGGGAGACCTCCGCGATCGACATCGCCGGCGGCAGCTACACCTGCGTGAACCCGGCGGGCACGGGAGCGAAGTCCATGTTCGGCGGCATCGTCCCGCTCGACGAGGACCCGAGCGAGGCCGGGTCGGGGCCGTACTGGCTGCCGTACTTCGAGGTCCCGGACACGGACGCGGCGGTGAGCCGGGCGCGGGAGCGCGGTGGCACGGTCCGTATGCCCGCCACGGACCTGGCGGGCGCGGGGCGCTTCGCCAAGCTCACCGACCCGTACGGGGCGCGGTTCGCGGTGATCAAGAGCGAGCAGCCGGAGGGCTGAGAGCCGGGCCGCCCGGACGACGGCCGAGGACGGTGTCCTCGGCCGTCGTCAGCTCATGAACGCCGAACATTCCTGAGAGCGCTCTCAGTCATAAGTCTTGACGCCTCAACTCCCCCTGGGAACAGTGGGTGCACCACAGCAGGGGCCCCGTCCGCTGTGCCTCCAGTCCCCCACGTCCAGGAGGCCCACCGTGATTTCCCGCCGTATCTTCCTGTCCGGAACCGCCGCCGCCGTCGGCGTGCCCGCACTCGGGAGCGCTCTCGGCACGCCCGCCCGTGCCGAGAGCGCTCCCGCCACCTGCCAACTCATCCTGCGCAACGCCTCGTTGCCGGGCACGGTCCGGGCGTATGTCACCGGGCACGAGCAGTCGACGGGTGCCTGGGTACTGTTGCGGGCCGACGGCGGTGTGTACCGGCCGGCCTCGCCCTCGGCTCCGCAGACACCGCTGCCGGTGGACTGCGCCATCCCGCTCGGCCCGGCCGGCTCGGCGCCGACCGTGCTGACACTCCCTCAGATGTTCGGCGCTCGCGTCTACTTCGTGCGGGACAGCACCTTGGACTTCTTCCTCAATCCGGGCCCCGCGCTGGTCGAGCCCGCCTTCGCCACGCCCGCCGACCCCAACTACGGCAAGACGTGGTCGTTCTGCGAGTTCACCTTCAACCCGACGCAGCTGTTCGCCAACATCAGCTACGTCGACCTGGTGACGGCCCTGCCGATCGGTCTGACGCTGGAGGGTGACGCCACGCACACCGTCGCCCCGCTGCCCGACGGGGCGGTGGACCGGATCGCCGCGGATCTGGTGGCACAGTCGGCGCGGGACGGCCAGCCGTGGGACCAGCTCGTCATGCGGGGCGGCGACGGCAAGGTGCTGCGGGTCGTCTCACCGCAGAACCTGATGGCGCCGCACTTCGGCCAGCCCGACCGGATGCCGTTCCGCGCCTACTGGGACTCCTATGTCGGCCAGGTGTGGGAGAAGTACCGCACGACCGACCTGCGGATCGACCTCCAGGGCGGCCGGGGCGTCCTCACCGGGCGGGTCTCCGGCGACACCCTCACCTTCACCGGCGGCCACTCCTTCGCCAGGCCGACCTCGAAGGACGTCTTCACCTGCAACCACGGCCCGTTCGCCAACAACCCCGGCGACCCCGACGACAAGAAGGCCCTCCTCGCCCGGCTCGCCGCCGGCTTCAACCGCTCGATCATGCTCACCCATCCGACCCAGCCGAACGGGGCGACGGCGTCCGACTACTACCGGGGGGCCGTGACCAACCACTGGGCGCGCGTGGTGCACGCCAACTCGCCCATCGGGTACGCGTTTCCGTACGACGACGTACGCCCCGACGGTCAGCCGGACGTGTCGGGCGCGGCCCACGACGGCAATCCTCGCCGGTTCACGGTGACGGTCGGCGCGTAGGCGCTCCGCTGGGTGGGCCGTGATGTCCGTGCTCGTCTGCCGCGACGTCGTGGCTGGTCGCGCCCGCAGCACGGCGGAGCCGCACAGGGATGCGGCCCCGCGCCCCTTGCAGGGCGCTGGTGTCACGCGGAGGCGCGGCGTACCAGTGTCGTCGGCAGGACGACACTGGACAGTGCGCCGCCCAGGCCCTGGCCGGCCCCTTGCTCGCGCACGTCGGGTCCGCGTCGTTCGAGAGCCCGGAGCAGGAGCCTGGTCATCAACCGCCCCATCTCCTCTATGTCCTGACGGATCGTCGTCAACGGGGGCTCGGACCGCTCGGCCACCGGCAGCATGTCGTCGAAGCCGACCACGGCGACGTCCTCGGGAACCCTCCGCCCCTGTTCCCGCAGCACGCGCAGCGCGCCCGAGGCGGACACGTCGTTGGCGGCGAACACCCCGTCCAACTCGGGGCAGCGGTCGAGGAGTTCCCGCATGGCGCGCTCCCCGCCCGCCGGGGTGAAGTCCCCTTCCACGATCAGCCGGGGATCGGCGTCGACCATGACGTCCCGGAACCCGTCGAGCCGGTCCACGGCGGAGGTCTGGTCGAGGGGTCCGGTGATGTGGGCGATCCGGGTGCGGCCGAGGCCGACGAGATGACGTACGGCGTCCCGCGCGCCGCCCCGGTTGTCGCTGTCGACGTACACCGTGGGCGTGTCGCCACGCGTGCCGTCCGCCCAGCCGGGACGGCCGCCGAACACGGTGGGCACTCCGGCGCCCCGGATCAGCCCGGGCAGCGGGTCGTCCAGATGCAGCGAGAAGACGAGCGCCCCGTCGACATGCCCTCCGGCGAGATACCGGCCCACCCGCGCGTAGTCCTCGGGTCCTTCGGTGAGCAGCAGCACGAGCTGAGAGTCGTGTGCGGTCAACTCCTTGCTGATTCCCCGGAGTTGGAGCGCGAAGAAGGGGTCGGCGAAGACCCTCGTCTCGGGCTCGGCGATCACGACGGCCACGGCGTCGTGCCGCCGGGTGACGAGACTGCGGGCGGCCTGGTTCGGCACATACCCGAGTTCCTCGACCGCCCTGCGCACCCGCTCGACCAACGGCTCCCGGACGCCCTCGCCCCCGTTGACGACCCGCGACACCGTCGCCCGGGACACCCCGGCCCGCGCGGCCACGGCTTCCAACGTGGGGCGCGACGCAGTATCGGTCACTTCGGAACACTCCTCGGGGCGGCTGCGATCAGGATAGCCCTGTGGAGGACGCCGGTGAGAGCGCTCCCGAGGCGGCGGGGGACGGCCGGCCGTGTTGACCTTCGAGTGGGTTGAAGCCCAAGGATGGGCGGGTGCCACATTCCGATCCGCTGTCCTCGTCCGGTCCGCCGTCCCCTTCCGATCCGCTGCCCCCTTCCGGTCCGCCGTCCCCTCCCGCGCTGATGCCGATCGGTGTCTTCGCGAGACACAGCGGTCTGACTTCCAGCGCGTTGCGGTTCTACGCCGACTCCGGGCTGCTGCGGCCCGCCGAGGTCGATCCGGTCTCCGCCTACCGCTACTACACCGCCGACCAGATGGCACGGGCCACCGCGCTGCGCCGGCTCCGTGAGATCGGCATGCCGCTCACCGCGGTCGAGGCGGTCCTCGACACCGGGCCGGAAGAGGCGGGCCGGTTGATCGACGAGCACGTCGCGAGGGTCGTCGGGGACGCGGTGGCGGCGCAGCGGCAGGCCGTGCTCATCAAGTCGTCTCTGGGCGACGTGCCGAGCGTGCCGATCGCCACGCTGAAGGGGCCCGTGCTGGCCGACGCGGTCGAGCAGGTCCTGACCGCGACGGCGCGTGAGCCGGAGCTGCCGGTGCTGGGTGGTCTGCGGATCGAGGCGGACCAGGAGGCGCTCACGTTGACCGCGACCGACCGCTACCGGCTGTCGACGCGGACGCTGGTTCCGTCCGAGCCGCCGACGACGACGTGGGCGGCCACGGTCGGCGGCGACGAACTACGGGCCGCGGCCGCCGAGGCACGCCGCAGCGCGCTGGTGCGCGTCGAGGCGACCCCGCACGGGATCTGGCTGCGTATGGCGGACCGGGAGGACCTGGAGGACCGGTACTGCCGGGCGCTCGCCGAGGAGTTCCCCGACTTCCGGCTGATGCTCGCGTCGTTGCCGGAGGTCACCACCCGCGTGACCCTCGCGAAGGATCTGCTCCTGCGGGCCCTGGAGGAGCACCGCGGCGAGCGGGTCGCCCTGCACGTGCCCGAGGACGCCACGGCCCTCTCGGTGGCGGGTGACGAGCAGTCCGAGAGGCGGCTTCCGGCCGCGGTGACCGGACCGGAACTCGACATCTGGTTCGCGCTGACGACGCTCTATCCCGCCGTGAGCACCGCCGTCGGGCCCGACGTGATGCTCGACCTGCGCGGGGCCGACCAGCCGGTCACGATCCGCTCCGCCGATCGCGGTGACCTCACCACGGTGGCCATGCCCATCAAGCCCGACAGTTCCGTCCAGGGAAAGCGACGAGGAGCACACCCGTGACCGTCTCCGCCACCAGCACCGACCCGACCATGGAAGCCATCGGCCAAGCCGTCGCCGAAGGCCACGCCGGCGACACCGCCTCCGCCCGTCGGAAGCTCCTGGACCTCTGGTCCGAGATCGGAGTCACCGGCGACGCGCTGCACCGCTGCACCCTCGCGCACCACTTGGCGGACCTTTGTCCGGACCCCGTGCAGGCCCTGGTCTGGGACGTACGGGCCCTGGACGCCGCCGACGCCGTGACCGAGCGGCGCGTCCAGGAGCACGACGCCGGTCTGCACATCGCCGGCTTCTACCCGTCCCTGCACCTCAACCTCGCCGACAACCACCGTCGGCTCGCGTCCTTCCAAGCCGCCGCCGAACACATCCAGGCGGCGAGGGAGCACACCCCGAGTCTCCCCCGGGGCGCGTACGGCGACCTCATCCGCACCGCGATCGAGCAGGTGGCCGAGGCCATCGGCCGGCGGGACACGGCCGAGCGGACCTCCGCGCCCGGCACCACCGCATGACGCACGCTCACGGCCTGGCTCTCAGTGCTCGTGGGACGTCCCGGAGGTCCCGGACGACTCGGATGCCTCGGACCCACCGGACGCCCCAGACCCGTGCGGCTCATGGGGCTCGTATCCCGGGATCGTCCCGTCCGTCTTGCGTACCAGGAACAGGCCGACCATGCCCATGTCGGAGTGGCTCTGGACGTGGCAGTGGTACATCCAGGCGCCGGCTCCGACGCCTTCGCCCGCGATGACCTGGAAGCCGAAGGAGTCGGCCGGCCCGACGATCTTGTTGTCGATGACCTGGCTGGGGTCGTCGGGGCCGGTGAGCATGCCGGTGCGGTTGTCGGCCCAGCGGTGACCGTGCATATGGAACGTGTGGTAGTACTCGCCGTGCGTGATGACGACGAACTCGACGCGGTCGCCCACGGTCGCGTCGAAGTTGGGGCCGGAGTGGGCGGGCTTGTTGTTGATGAGCAGGTCGTTGAAGACGACGGTGACGGTCTTGTCGGGGAGGACGTCGCCCTTGCGGCGGACGATGACCGGGCCGTAGAGGCCCTTGCGGAGGCCGCCCGTGCCGTGTTCCGTGCCGACGACGTGGTCGTGGTAGTGCCAGTAACCGGCGCTGCCCGCACGCCAGGTGCCGTCCTTGCGGGCGCCGGGGGTATGGGTGCGCCAGGTGTAGGTGCGGGTGCCGCCGGGCTCGACGTCGCTCTTGTTCAGCTTGGTGCCGTCGCTGGAGATCTCGTAGTCGAGGCCGTGGACGTGCAGGCTCGCCGCCACGTCCATCGTGTTCTCGAACTCGATGTGCAGCGTGTCGCCCTCGTTGAGTTCGATCAGCGGACCCGGGATCGAGGCCTTGCCCTTCTCGAAGCCGTAGCCCATCTGCCCGTCGGGCAGCTTCTCGGCGTACATCTTGATGTGCCTGACCTCGCCACCGGCCGGGGCGGTCCTGGCCCGCGTGGCGGCGCTCGCGGTCTCGGAGGTACCGACGGTCTCGATGGCCACGGACAACGATGTCGCGGCGGCCGCGCCGCCCAGCAGCACCCGCCGGTTGAACCCTCGTCTGTCCATTCCGTCCATGCGGAACTCCCCACCCTGCTACGGAACTTGCGGAGACGCAGCTGTGATCAACCTGTGAGACGGTAGCGGCCGAGGGGCTGTTTATCCACACCCAGGACAAAGTTCGTGCCATTACGGTCATAGGTATTGGCGAGCCGCACAAAGGGGTCTAGCTTCCTTGGCGCTGTTGCTGTGACCGAGGAGGTGCCCATGTACTTACGAGGGTTGAGCGACGCCAAGAGACGGGCCTGGGCGGCCACCCTGACCGCCTCGGTCGTCACCGCGGGGCTCCTGTCGAGCCCCGCGGCACAGGCGCGCCCGGCGCCGGAGCCGCCGCTGACAACGATGTCGATCAAGTCGCCACCGGGCGGTTCGGGCCCTCAGGTGCTGATCTTCCACGGCTCCGCGGCGGCCGGGGAGGAGTCTCCGGTCGTGAACGCCGGGATCGAGGCGATCGAACGGATCGGGCTGTCCGGACCGGCCGCGGAGCGGTTCGGGGTCGTCGCCACCGACGACGCCTCCGTCTTCACCGACGAGACCCGGCTGAGCGGGTTCAACGCCGTCGTCTTCCTGACCGGCGGCGGTGACGTCCTGGATCCGGAGCAAGAGGCGGGCCTCGAAACCTATATGGAGGCGGGCGGTGGTTTCGTCGGCGTCCATGACGCGGCGCGTGCCGAGCCGTACTCGGACTGGTTCACGGGTCTGATCGGCGCCCGCCCGGCCGCGTCCAGCCCGACGACCGTACAGCGGGCGACCGTCGAGGTCGGTGACCGGAGGCATCCGGCCACCAAGGACCTGCCCGTGCAGTGGAAGCGGCCCGACAAGTGGTTCAACTGGACGAAGAACCCGTCCGGCACCGTGCACACCGTGGCCCGGGTGCGCGAGTCGACGTACCAGCCGGGTGCGAGCGCCAACGGCTGGGACCATCCGGTGAGTTGGTGCCGTGACTACGACGGCGGCCGTTCCTTCTACACGGGCATGGGCGGCACTGTCGCGGCGTACGACGAGACGGACTTCCGTACGCATCTGCGCGGCGCCCTGCTCTGGACCTCCCGCCTGACGCAGGCGGACTGCAAGGCGACGATCGACGCCAACTACAAGGCGGAGCGGCTGACGCAGCCCAACCAGCCCGGTCAGAACGACCAGATCGGCGAACCGCACGGCCTGGTCACCGCCCCCGACGGACGGGTCTTCTATATCGGGCGGGGTGGCGCCGACTCGTCGCAGCCCGTGGTCACCGACTGGAGCAACCCGGACATCGGCAAGGGCAAGGGCGAGATCCACGTCTACGACCCGAGGACCAAGAAGGTCACCCTCGCGGGCGCTCTCACCGTCTTCGGCAACAAGGGCGGCGGCGACGAGCTGATCAAGGTCGAAGAGGGCCTGCTGGGTATCGAGTTGGACCCGGCCTTCCAGCGGAACGGCTGGGTGTACCTGCACTACACGCCGCACTCCGAGATCAAACGCGACACCCGGATGGCGGAGCGCCGTGTCTCCCGCTTCACCCTCGACCTCGCGAGCAACAAGCTGGACCTGGGCAGCGAGAAGGTGCTGCTCAAGTGGCCGGTGCAGATCCACAGTTGCTGCCACGCGGGTGGCGGGATGACCTGGGATTCGAAGGGCAACCTCTACATCGCGACCGGCGACAACAACTCCAGTGGCTTCAGCGCCGGTTACTCGGGCAACAACCCCGAGCCGAACTACAAGGGCGTCTCCTTCGCGGACGCGCGCCGCACCGCCGGCAACACCAACAACCTCAACGGCAAGATCCTGCGCATCCACCCGGAGCCCGACGGCACGTACACCCTGCCCGACGGCAACCTCTTCACCGGGAAGGAGACCGACGAGGGCGGCGGCAAGACACGCGGCGAGATCTATGTGATGGGCGTCAGGAACCCCGCCCGTATCTTCGTCGACCAGCGGACGGACGTCCTCTACGCCGGCTGGGTCGGCCCGGACGCGAGCGCGCCGTCGACGACCTGGGGCCCGGCGAAGTACGACACCTTCGCCGCCATCACCGAGGCGGGCAACCGGGGCTGGCCGTACTGCATGGGCAACAAGCAGCCCTACCGGGACCGCAATCTGCCGGACCCGTCGAAGCCGCTCGGCTGGTACGACTGCGACCACCCGAAGAACGAGTCCCCGAACAACGACGGACTCGTCAACCTGCCACCGGTGACCGGCAACAACATCTGGTACTCACCGCAGGGCGGCGCCCCCGACTTCCCCCGGGACGCCGACGGCATCCCCTCGTACAGGAACGAAGAGGCGAAGTACCTCCTGCCGTGGCTGAAGGGCGGCGGACAGGCCACGATGAACGGGCCGGTGTACCGGTACGACGGTGCCGTCACCGGCTCCGGTCAGTGGCCGGCGTACTGGGACGGCAAGTGGTTCGTCGGCGACTTCTACGACGCCGACCAGCCGCGCCACGCGGTGCTCACCGACCCGAAGAACCAGGGCAGCGGCGGGCTCCCGATCCACGCGGAGTCGCTGAAGAAGATCGTGCCGGTCGGCAACAACGGCATCAGGAACCTGATGGACTGGAAGTTCGGGCCGGACGGCGCGCTGTACGTCCTCGACTACGGGCGCGGCTTCTTCACCTCGGACCCCAGGTCGGCACTGTGGCGCGTCACCTACACGGGCGGCGGCCCCACGCCGGCGGCCGACGAGCTGGCGAGGAAGGCGGAGTGATGCGGGAAAGACGCTTGTGGGCGGCCTTGTTGGCGGCCCTGCTGATGGTGCTCGGGCTCACGTCCACGCCCGCCTCCGGCCGTACGGAGGAGCCCAAGGAGCCGACCGCCGCCGCCCAGGTGCTCACCTGGACCGCCGGCGACGACATCACGAAGTACACGACCGCGCCGCGGACCGCGGTGGCCGGCCCGACCACCATCGTCTTCGAGAACAGCACGGCGACCGGCAACACCATGGGGATGCCGCACACGCTGACGTTCGACGTGTCCGACCCCGAGTACAACAACGACGTCCCGCTGAACATCCTGGCCAACCCCGGCGACGACCAGGGCGGCCGACACACGGCCGAGGTCACGCTCACCCCCGGCCGCTACCGCTACTACTGCACGATCCCCGGGCACGGTCAGATGCAGGGCATCCTCGTGGTGACGGAGGGCACCGGCGAGGACACCACCGCGCCCGAGACGTCCGCCTCCGTGAGCGGGACGCAGAACTCCCAGGGCGCGTACGTCGGTTCGGCGTCCGTGACGGTGAGCGCGACCGACACGGGCGGCACGGGTGTCGAGCGGATCGAGTACGCGATCGGCGACACCGGCGCCTGGCTGCCGTACACCACGCCCGTGGTGATCGACCAGGTCGGCGCCCACGAGGTCCGCTACCGGGCGGTCGACAGGGCGGGCAACACGGCGGACGAGAAGAGCGTCGAGTTCACCGTCGTGGCACCGCCGACGGACGACACGACCGCGCCCGAGACCTCGGCGACGGTGGCCGGTGAGAAGAACCCGCAGGGCGACTACGTCTCCATGGCGACGGTCACCGTCTCCGCGTCGGACACCGGATCGGGGGTCAACACCATCGAGTACGCGCTCGGTGACGCGGGGGCCTGGCAGCCGTACACCGCGCCCGTGATGGTGCACGAGATCGGCACGCACAAGGTGCGCTACCGGGCCACGGACAAGGCGGGGAACGTCGCGGCCGAGAAGAGCGTCGGCTTCACCGTCGTCGCCCCGCCCGCCGACGACACCACACCGCCGGTGACGGGCGTGACCGTCGAGGGCGACCGGAACTCCGCCGGGGCGTACCTCAAGAGCGCGAAGGTCACCGTCAGCGCCACCGACCACGGCGGCTCGGGTGTCGCCGCGATCGAGTACTCGCTGGACGGCGGCCCGTATCTCGCCTACACCGCACCGGTCCTGGTCGACCGCGCGGGCACGCACGCGGTCGCGTACCGGGCGAGCGACAAGGCGGGCAACACGGCCGCCGCCCGCTCGGTGAGCTTCACCGTGGTCTCGGGCGGCGGTGTTCCCGCGCCCAACTGCGCCGAGTATGACGAGAGGTTGACGGTCTTCGTCGGTACGGTCGACTCGGGTGTGCCGAACCGGGTCACCAACAACCGGTGCCGTATCAACGAGTTGATCGAGGACGAGAAGGAGTGGACCTCCCACGCGCTGTTCCTGAAGCACGTGGACACGGTCCTCGACAAGCTGTTCAGGGAAGGCGTCGTCGACCTGCGCGAGTACACGGCCGTGAAGGAGGCGGCGGAGGAGTCCGGCATCGGCAAGCCCGGCCAGACGGAGGGGTACCGGACGATCCTCGACGGCACGGCGGAGTCGTTCGCCAAGTGGCAGCAGGTGGGCGGCGGTTCGTTTGCGCTGAACGCCGACGGCTCGATCACCTCCGGGACGACGAAGGCCGGGCTCGGCATGCTGTGGTTCCCCGAGCGCAAGTACGGCGACTTCTCGCTGCGCCTCCAGTGGCGCGACGACGCGCCCGGCACGTCCAACGCCAACTCCGGTGTGTTCGTGCGGTTCCCGTGGGTCCACGAGCACCCCGAGGAGTCACGGCCGGAGTGGGTGGCCATCAAGTACGGCCATGAGGTGCAGGTCCTGGACCGGCCCGACGGCGACATGTACAAGACGGGCTCGGTCTACGGCTTCGACCGGGTGGGGCTCGCCGGTGCGGGCGTCACCCAGAAGGGCACCTGGAACGACTACGAGATCCGTGTGGTCGACCAGCACTACTCGGTCTACCGCAACGGCGTGCTGATCAACGAGTTCGACAACATCGGCGGCCAGGACTTCACCCCGCCCCGCTCGGACGACCCGGGCACGGACGGGCGGCGGTTCGCCTCCGGCTACCTCGGACTCCAGGTGCACGGCACGACGGATGTCGTCTCCTACCGGGACATCCGGATCAAGGAACTGTAGGGAACTCCGGTGCCCCGCGTCCCGCGAGGGGCGCGGGGCACTGTCATGTCTTCTTCGCCCTGCTCGGCTGCACCCTCTTCGGCTCCCCCGGCATCTTCGGGTACTCCGGCGGATACGGCAGATCCCCCAGCCCGTGATCGTGCTCGTCCCGCGCGGCCAGCTCCAGCAGCGCCTCCAGAGAGAACGCGTGGTCGTCCATGTCGGCGTGCACGTCACCGACCTCGGCGAAGCGCGCCGGCATGGTCGCCAGGTCGAAGTCCCGGGGAACGGCGACACCCACCTCGTCCCAGGTGAGGGGCGCGGACACGGGCGCGTGCGGTCGGGGTCGTACGGAGTACGCGGAGGCGATGGTGCGGTCGCGGGCGGTCTGGTTGTAGTCGACGAAGATCTTCTTTCCCCGTTCCTCCTTCCACCAGGCCGTGGTCACCTGCTCCGGCATCCGGCGCTCCAGCTCCCGGGCGACGGCGATGGCGGCGCGGCGCACCTGGGTGAAGGTCCAGTCGGGCCGGATCGGCACGAAGACGTGCAGGCCACGGCCGCCGGAGGTCTTGGGCCAGCCGCGCAGGCCGCCGTACTCGTGCAGGACCTCGCGCAGTTCATGGGCGGCGCGGACCGCGTCGGCGTAGTCGGTGCCGGGCTGCGGGTCGAGGTCGATGCGGAGTTCGTCGGGGTGGTCGACGTCGTCGCGGCGGACCGGCCACGGGTGGAAGGTGAGGGTGCCGAACTGGGCGGCCCACACGACGGCGGCGACCTCGGTGGGGCACATCTCGTCGGCGCTGCGGCCGCTGGGGAAGGTGATGTGGGCGGTGGGGATCCAGTCGGGCATGTTCTTGGGGGCCCGCTTCTGGAAGAAGTTCTCGCCCGTCACGCCCTCCGGGTAGCGCTCCAGGGTGGTGGGCCGGTCGCGCAGGGCCCGCAGGATGCCGGGGCCGACGGCGATGTAGTACCGGGCGAGGTCCAGCTTGGTGAAGCCCCGCTCCGGGAAGAAGATCCTGTCCGGGCTGGACAGCCGTACCGTCCGCCCCGCCGCCTCCAGTTCCACCGCTTCACCCATGCGAGCCACGGTAGGCGGAAGGGCAGGATGCCGCATACCGGGCGAATCTCACCGCGCGGCAGTGGAATCACGATCGCAGAATCGGAGCATGGAGCTCCCGGTGATGCCGCCCGTGAAACCGATGCTCGCCAAGTCCGTGGCGACGATCCCGCCGGGCATGCACTACGAGGCCAAGTGGGACGGGTTCCGGGCGATCGTGTTCCGCGACGGGCACGAGGTGGAGATCGGCAGCCGGACCGGGAAGACGCTGACCAGGTACTTCCCCGAGCTGGCGCAGGCTCTGCGGGAGCGGTTGCCGGACCGCTGTGTGATGGACGGCGAGGTCGTGATCGTCCGGGAGGGGCGGCTGGACTTCGACGCCCTGACCGAGCGCATCCATCCGGCGGACTCCCGCGTCCGGATGCTGGCCGAGACGACCCCGGCGTCCTTCGTGGCCTTCGACATGCTCGCCCTGAACGACGAGTCACTGCTCGCCGTCCCGCTCACCGATCGGCGCGCGCTCCTCGAACTGGCCCTGTCCGAGGTCACCGCCCCCGTCCATCTCGCCCCGGCGACCACGGACCGTGAGCTGGCCGAGCAGTGGTTCGACCAGTACGAGGGAGCGGGCCTGGACGGCGTGATCGCCAAGCCGCTCAACCTGCTCTACCGGCAGGACGAGCGGGCCATGTTCAAGATCAAGCACGAGCGCACGGCCGATGTGGTGGTCGCCGGCTACCGCCTCCACAAGAGCGGGCCGGTGGTCGGCTCACTGCTGCTGGGCCTCTACGACGCCGGGGGCACCCTGCAGCACGTGGGGGTGTGCGCCGCGTTCCCCATGAGGCGGCGCGCGGAGCTGGTGGAGGAGTTGGAGCCGCTGCTGATGGAGGACGTCGGGGCGCACCCCTGGGCGGCCTGGGCCGAGGAGGCGGCGCACGACACGGCACGGCTGCCGGGCGCGCCGAGCCGCTGGTCGGCGAAGAAGGACTTCTCCTGGGTGCCGCTGCGGCCCGAGCGGGTCGCCGAGGTGGCGTACGACCACATGGAGAACGGCGTCCGCTTCCGCCACACGGCCCGTTTCCGCCGCTGGCGCCCGGACCGCACGGCCGAGAGCTGCACCTACGCGCAGCTGGAGGAGCCGGTGACCTACGACCTGGCGGAGATCCTGGGCGCCTGAGACCGAGGTGCCGGTCGCCGGGCGATACAGGCCTAGTCAGGGCTCCATGATCAGGATCAGGGCGATACAGGCCTAGTCAGGGCTCCATGATCACCTTCACCGCCCCGTCCTCCTTGCGCTGGAACATCTCGTAGGCGTGCGCGGCCTCGGTGAGCGGCACCCGGTGGGTGGCGAAGGAGTCGACGCCGAGGGGGTCGTCGTCGGTGAGGAGGGGCAGGATGTCGTCGGTCCAGGTGCGGACGTTGGCCTGGCCCATGCGCAGCCGGATCTGCTTGTCGAACATGGTGAGCAGGGGCAGCGGGTCGACCTTGCCGCCGTAGACGCCGGACAGGGAGATCGTGCCGCCGCGCCGGACGAGGTCGATGGCCGTGTAGAGGGCGGCCAGCCGGTCCACGCCGAGGCGTTCGGTGAGCCGTGAGCCGATGGCCCGGGGCAGCAGTCCGGTCGCGTTCTGGGCGAGCCGGGCGGCCGCGCTGCCATGGGCCTCGGTGCCGACGGCGTCGATCACCGAGTCGGGGCCGCGTCCGGCGGTCCGGTCCTGGACCGCGCCGACCAGGTCCTTCTCGCTGTCGAAGTCCCTGAGGTCGAAGGTCTCGACGCCCCGTTCGCGCGCCCGGCGCAGCCGCTCGGGCACCAGGTCGACCCCGATCACCTGCTCGGCTCCGCGCTGCAGGGCCACCCGGCAGGCCATGTCCCCGATGGGGCCGAGGCCGAGCACGGCGACGCTGCCGCCGGGCGGGACGTGCGCGTACTCGACCGCCTGCCAGGCGGTGGGCAGGACGTCGGAGAGATAGAGGAACCGGTCGTCGGGCGGGCCCTCCGGGACCTTGATCGGCCCGAACTGCGCCTGGGGGACGCGCAGATACTCGGCCTGGGCGCCCGGGACCGCGCCGTACAGCCGGGTGTAGCCGAAGAGGGCCGCGCCCATGCCCTCGCCGGTGCACTGGGTGGTCTCGCACTGGGTGGGCAGTCCGGTCAGACACATCCAGCAGGAGCCGCAGGCGATCTGGAACGGTACGACGACCCGGTCGCCGGCCGCCAGGTCGGGCACCCCGGCGCCGACCTCCTCGACGATGCCCATGGGTTCGTGGCCGAGGATGTCGCCCGGCGTCATGAACGGGGTGAGGACCTCGTACAGGTGCAGGTCGGAGCCGCACAGCCCGCTGGAGGTGATCCTGATGATCGCGTCCGTCGGCTCCTGGAGCACCGGATCGGGCACGGTCTCCACGCGCACGTCCCGCTTGCCCTGCCATGTCACTGCCTTCATCGCGCCCACGCTCCGTCCGTCGCCTCGGCCAGCAGGTGGCGCACGAGTACCCGGCACCCCACCCCCGAACCGCCGGATCGGGGCCCGCCTCCGGCCGCCCAGCCCGCCCGTCCAACAGGACGCGCACGGTCAGAAAGAATCAGGTATGGCCATCTATGGACTTATAAGCGCACAATCAAAGGCAACATGGACGGGATGGGCACAGTGGGCATGGGTGTGAAGGCGCGGAGGCGGCGACGCCGTGGGACGACGGGGGCACTGCTGGCCGCCGTGACCGCGGGCATCGTGCTGGCGGGCTGCACCTCGGGCGGCGGACCGGACGACGACGGTCGCGGGAACGAGCGCCGGGACACCCCGACCAGCACCGCGCCGGCGGGCTCCGTACTCGCCGTCAAGATCGACAACGTCCGCGCCGCCCGCCCCCAGACCGGCCTCGACGCCGCCGACATCGTCTACGCCGAACAGGTCGAGGGCGGCCTGAGCCGTCTGATGGCCGTGTACGCGACGAAGTTCCCGGAGGACGTCGGCCCGGTGCGCAGCGCCCGCGAATCCGATCTGGAACTCCTGCGCCAGTTCGACGAGCCGACCCTCGCCTTCTCCGGCGCCCAGAGCAAGCTGCTCCCCCTCATCGACCAAGCGCCCCTGCACGCACGGAGCCCCAAGGACGCGACCGACGCGTACTTCCGCGGAGAGGACCAACCCGCCCCGCACAACCTCTACGTGCGCCCCGAGAGACTGATCGGCTCCCCGCCCGGCGACGCCGCCCTCACCACCGGCTTCCGCTACGGCCCCGCACCCGCCGGCGGCACCCCCGAAGACTCCCGCACGATCCGTTACCCGGCGGCCCGCTTCACCTTCACCTGGTCCGACGACCAGCGACGCTGGCTCGTCTCCATGGACGGCACCCCCACGGTCACCACCGACGACACCCGGGTCGCCCCGGCCACGGTGGTGGTGCAGTACGTCAAGATCCGCGAGTCGCGGTTCCAGGACTACCTGGGCAACAACACCCCCTACACGGAGACGGTGGGCTCGGGCCGCGCGGAGATCCTGCGGGACGGCCGGGCCTTCGAGGCCGACTGGGAGCGCGCGACGCCCACGGACGGCACGACCTTCACCACGCCGGACGGCAAACCGCTGAACCTCGCGAAGGGCCAGGTGTGGGTGGTGTACACCAGCGCCCCGTGACGGGCACGGAACCGCGCGATGTGTGGCCACAGCCGGATGACGGCTCGCCTAGCGGAGCGCCTCCGCAGGGCTGCGCAGCTCCTCCGCCGCGTCGGCGACCCGCCGTATCAGCTCGAAGAAGACCCCCTGCTCCTCCGCCGACAACGGCGCCAGGAACACCTGGTTCATCCGGGCCGTCCGCACCGTGAGCTTGCGATGGGTGCGCAGCCCCTCGTCGGTGAGCCGCAGCAGGAACCGTCGCCCGTCCTGCGGATCGCGCACCTTGTCGAGGAGCCCCCGCCGCCCGAGCCGGCTGATGACCTCGGACATCGTGGACCGGTCGAGCCCCACCCGCTCCCCGACCGTGCGCTGGTCGAGCCCCGGCTCGGCGACGAGCGTGTTGAGGACCGCGAACTGCGGCGAGGTGATCTCCTCGGAGACCATCACGTTCCACAGCAGGTAGTGGGCCTGCTGCAGCCGTCGGGCCAGGTGCCCGGGGTGGGTGGAGAGGTCCACCGCGGCCATGTTCGCTCCTCGGCTCGGCTTGGTGTCGGACGTGGTCGGCATTTCGTTCGTGCACTGAACGATACCCACCGCCCACCGGAACGTGTCCAGAACCAGGTAAGCAAGTGACCTCGTGGTTCCCTCGCCCCTTGACGAGGGAGCCGACGAGTGGCAGCGTGAAGGAAACTTCACCGAAATACTCAGTGCCCTGATTAACCGGTCACCGGGCGCTCGGACGAGATGGGGCCTCACGGATGGACAAGGTGGTCGCCACAGCCCTTGAGGCAGTGGCCGATGTGCCGGACGGCGCGACCCTCGCCGTCGGCGGATTCGGGCTGAGCGGTGTGCCGAACGTACTGATCCAGGCGCTGTACGAGCGCGGGGTCTCGGGTCTCGGAGTGGTGTCGAACAACTGCGGGGCCATGGAGTCCGGCCTCGCTGTCCTCCTCGCGGCGGGCCGCATCGCCCGGGTGACCGGTTCGTACATCGGAGCGAACAAGGAGTTCGCGCGACAGTACCTCGCCGGTGAGCTGGAGGTCGAGATGATCCCGCAGGGCACGCTCGCCGAACGGCTGCGCGCGGGCGGCGCGGGCATCCCGGCGTTCTTCACCCCGGCCGGTGTGGGCACCCAGGTCGCCGAGGGTGGCCTCCCCTGGCGCTACGACGGCAACGGCGGCGTGGCGCTGGCCTCGCCGCCGAAGGAGGTCCGGGAGTTCGACGGCGTCGAGTACGTGCTGGAGCGCGGCATCCGCACCGACTACGCCCTCGTGCGGGCGGCCAAGGGTGACCGGCACGGCAACCTGGTCTTCAACAAGTCCTCCCGCAACTTCAACCCCCTCTCCGCGATGGCCGGCAAGGTGACGATCGCCGAGGTCGAGGAGCTGGTGGAGCCCGGCGAGATCGACCCGGACGCCGTGCACCTGCCCGGCATCTTCGTCCAGCGGGTCATCGCCCTCACCCCCGAGCAGGCGGCCGACAAGAAGATCGAGAAGCGGACGGTCTCCGCCTCCGCGGCAGAGGGAGCGGTGAGCGAGTGATGGCCTGGACCCGCGAAGAGATGGCCGCCCGAGCCGCACGTGAGCTGGAGGACGGTCAGTACGTCAACCTCGGCATCGGTCTGCCGACACTGATCCCGAACTACCTTCCCGCCGACGTCGAGGTGATCCTGGAGTCGGAGAACGGAATCTTGGGCACCGGCCCCTACCCGACCGACGACCAGGTCGACCCCGATCTGATCAACGCGGGCAAGGAGACCGTCACGGTCCTGCCCGGGGCCTCGTACTTCGACTCGGCACTGTCGTTCTCGATGATCCGCGGCGGCCACATCGACGTCGCCGTCCTCGGCGCGATGCAGGTCTCCGCCGGCGGCGACCTGGCCAACTGGGCCATCCCCGGCAAGATGATCACCGGTATCGGCGGTGCCATGGACCTGGTCCACGGCGCCCGTACGGTCATCGTGGTCATGACCCACACCGCCAAGGACGGCTCGGCGAAGATCCTCTCGGAGTGCGCGCTGCCACTGACCGGCAAGGCGTGCGTGAACCGGATCATCACCGACCTGGGCGTGCTCGACGTGACCGACGAGGGCCTGGTGCTGGTGGAGACCGCGCCCGGTGTCACCGTCGAGGAGATCGTCGCGAAGACCGCAGCCAAGGTGCGCATCCCCGAGGAGATCCAGTCATGAGCAACGGTCCGAGCAACGGTCCGAGCAACGGTATGAGGGACGGCTTGAAGGACGTCTACATCGTCGACGCGGTCCGCACCCCGATCGGCCGCTACAACGGCTCCCTGGCGGGCGTGCGCCCCGACGACCTGGCCGCGCACGCCATCCGTGAGCTGCTCGCCCGTACGCCCGACCTCGACCCGGCACGGATCGAGGACGTGTACTTCGGCAACGCCAACGGCGCCGGCGAGGAGAACCGCAACGTCGGCCGCATGGCCGCGCTGCTGGCCGGTCTGCCCACCTCCGTTCCGGGCGTCACGGTCAACCGCCTGTGCGCCTCCGGCCTGGAGGCCGTGATCCAGGCGGCCCGCGCCATCGCCCTCGGCGACGCCTCGATCGCCGTCGCCGGCGGTGTCGAGTCCATGACCCGCGCCCCGTACGTGCTGCCCAAGAGCGAGAGGCCCTTCCCCGCCGGGCACACCGAGCTGTACTCGACCACACTCGGCTGGCGCATGGTCAACCCGAGGATGGCCCCGCAGTGGACCATCCCGCTGGGCGAGTCGGCCGAGCTCATCGCCGACAAGCACAAGATCAGCCGGGAGCAGCAGGACGAGTTCGCCCTCTCCTCCCACCGCAAGGCCGCCGCGGCGCAGGCCGGGGGTCTGTTCGACGGCGAGATCGCGCCCGTCTCCCTTCCGCAGCGCAAGGGCGACCCGGTCGTCTTCGGCGCCGACGAGTGCGTACGGGCCGACGCCTCACTCGCCGCGACGGCGAAGCTGAAGCCGTCGTTCCGCATGGCCGACGGGACGGTCACCGCCGGCAACGCCTCACCGCTCAACGACGGTGCCGCCGCCCTGCTGCTGGTGGACGAGGAGGGCCTGGCGGCCACCGGTCGCGAGCCGCTCGCCCGCGTGTCGGCGTCCGGGGTCTCCGCGATCGACCCGCACTACTTCGGACTCGCCCCCGTCGAAGCGGTTACGCGTGCGCTGGCCAAGGCGGGCAAGGGATTTGGTGATCTGTCGGTCCTGGAGCTGAACGAGGCGTTCGCCGCGCAGGTGCTCGGCTGTGTCGCCGAGTGGCCCGAGTTCGATCCGGCGATCCTCAACCCGCAAGGTGGTGCGATCGCTCTTGGCCATCCGCTGGGTGCGTCGGGTGCCCGGCTCGCCGGCACGGTCGCCCACCAGTTGGCCCGCAAGGGCAGCGGTGTCGGCGTCGCCACGCTGTGCATCGGGGTGGGACAGGGAGTCGCCCTCGTCCTGGAACGTTGAGCACCGTTCGTGACCGCAGGCCGTCTGTGGCTGGTCGCGCAGTTCCCCGCGCCCCTTAGGGGGCGCGATCCGAGCCCTGACTTCGACGAGACCGACAAAAAAACTTCAGGAACCCCCATGACTCTCACCCAAGCGGACATCGACCAGGAAATCGCGGCCGAGCACGCCGCCTACGAGAAGCGGGTCGCCGACGGTGCCCCCGTCGAGCACCAGCCGCGCCGGGACTACGCCCCGTACCGGTCCTCGGTGCTGCGGCACCCGAAGCAGCCGCCGATCTCCATCGACGTCTCCAAGGACCCGGAGCTGGTGGAACTGTCCTCCCCCGCCTTCGGCGAGCGGGACATCACCGAGATCGACAACGACCTGACCCGGCAGCACAACGGCGAGCCGATCGGTGAGCGCATCACCGTCTCCGGCCGGCTGCTCGACCGCGACGGGCGCCCGCTGCGCGGCCAGCTGGTGGAGATCTGGCAGTCCAACTCGGCCGGCCGCTACGCCCACCAGCGCGAGCAGCACGACGCCCCGCTGGACCCGAACTTCACGGGCGTCGGCCGCACGCTGACCGACGGCGACGGGCACTACCACTTCACGACGATCCAGCCGGGCCCGTACCCGTGGCGCCAGCACCTCAACGCCTGGCGGCCGGCCCACATCCACTTCTCGCTCTTCGGCTCGGCGTTCACCCAGCGGCTCGTGACACAGATGTACTTCCCGAACGACCCGCTGTTCCCGTACGACCCGATCATCCAGTCGGTGACGGACGACGCGGCCCGGCAGCGGCTGGTCGCCACCTACGACCACAACCTGTCGGTGCCGGAGTTCTCGATGGGCTACCACTGGGACATCGTGCTCGACGGGCCGCAGGCCACCTGGATCGAAGAAGGGCGCTGACCTGCCATGACGAAGATCGACACAAGCCGTCCCGAGACGGTCCTCCCGACCCCGTCCCACACGGTGGGCCCCTTCTACGGCCACGCCCTGCCCTTCCCCGGCGGCGGCGACATCGCCCCGGTCGGCCACCCGGACACCGTCTCGCTGCAGGGCTACATCCTCGACGGCGAGGGCAACCCGCTGCCGGACGCCTTCCTCGAACTGTGGGGCCCGGACCCGGACGGCAACGTCTCCCAGGTCGACGGCTCCATGCGGCGCGACCCGGCGAGCGGCGGCTTCCTGGGCCGCAACGGCGTGGAGTTCACCGGCTGGGGCCGCGTCCAGACCGACGCCAACGGGCACTGGACCGCGCGTACGCTGCGGCCCGGGGCGCGCGGGAGGAACGCGCCGTACCTCAGCGTGTGCGTCTTCGCGCGCGGTCTGCTGGTCCATCTGTACACCCGGATCTATCTGCCGGGCGACGAGGCCGCGCTGGCCTCCGACCCGCTGCTGGCCCAGGTGCACGAGGCGCGCCGGGGCACGCTGATCGCCGAGGACCAGGGCAACGGCACCTACCGTTTCGACATCCGCCTTCAGGGCGAAGGCGAGACGGTCTTCCTGGAGTTCCAGTGACTTCTGCTGACGCCGACACCGGTCTGCTCGCCCCCGGGTGGGCCGGTTCCCCGGCAGCGGCCTCGACGAGCGACACCGCCTACCTCCAGGCGCTCCTCGACGCCGAGGCCGCGCTGACCCGCGCCCAGGCCGCGCTGGGGCTTGTCCCCGCGGCGGCCGGGGCCGCGGTGACCTCGGCCGCGGACGCCGCCGGCTTCGACGTGCGCTCGCTCACGGAGCGCGCCCGCGGTGGCGGGAACCCGGTGATCCCGCTGGTCGCCGACCTCACGAAGGCGGTCGGCACGGAGTACGGCCCGTACGTCCACCGGGGCGCCACCAGCCAGGACATCATGGACACGGCGACGATGCTGATCGCCGCACGCACCCTCGACCTCGTGCTGGCCGACCTCGGCGGTACGGAGTCCGCGCTGGCCGCGCTCGCCGCCGCGCACCGGGACACCCCGATGCCCGGGCGGACACTCACCCAGCACGCGGTGCCCACCACCTTCGGCCTGAAGGCGGCGGGCTGGCGCTCGCTCGTCCTCGACGCCAGGGACCGGCTCGCGGTTGTACGGGCGAGTCTGCCCGCGCAACTCGGGGGCGCTGCGGGCACGTTGGCGGCCTTCACCGTCTTCGGGGCGACCGACACCCGCGCGCTGAGCGCGGCCTACGCCCGCGAACTCGGCCTGTGTGAACCCGCGTTGCCCTGGCACACCCTGCGCACCCCGATCGCGGATCTCGCCGGAGCACTGGCCTTCGCCGCGGGCGCCCTGGGGAAGATCGCGGTGGACGTCCTCACCCTGGCCCGTACGGAGATCGCGGAGGTCGCCGAGGGCAGTGGAGGCGGTTCGTCGGCGATGCCGCACAAGGCGAACCCCGTGCGGTCCACGCTGATCGCGGCGGCGGCCCGGCGGGCGCCCCAGCTGGCGGCGACGTTGTACGGGGCGCTGGCCGCCGAGGACGAGCGGCCGGCCGGGGCCTGGCACGGCGAGTGGGAGCCGTTGCGCGACCTGCTGCGGCTGGTCGGGGGCGCCGCCCGGGAGGCGGTGGAGCTCACGCGGGAACTCCGGGTGGACGCCGGCACCATGCGCCGGCACCTGGACCTCACCCATGGGTTGATCGTGTCCGAGCGGATCGCCGCCGAGCTGGCGCCGGTGCTCGGACGGGCCCGCGCCAAGGAACTGCTCACCCAGGCCGCCAGGCGGGTCTATACCGAGGGGCGGCCGCTGGGCGAACTGCTCGCACAGGAGCCGGAGTTGAAGGACATCGACCTCGCGGACCTCACCGATCCGGCCCGCTACACCGGCTCCGCCGGAGCCCTCACCGACCGTGCCCTGGAGCGACGTTGACCGACAAGCTGCTCAACCACCGTGCGGAGGGCCCGACTTCCGCTCCCCCGCTGCTGCTCGGCCCCTCCCTCGGCACCTCCACCAAGTTGTGGGACAAGGTGGCCCCCGAGCTGTCGATCACCCACCGGGTCATCCGCTGGGACCTGCCGGGGCACGGCGACTCCCCCGCCGACCTGATCGGCCCGGGTGCGACGGTCGCCGACCTGGCCGGACTCGTGCTGGCCCTGGCGGACTCACTGGGTGTCGAGCGGTTCGCGTACGCGGGTGTGTCACTCGGCGGCGCGGTCGGTCTGCGGCTCGCCGCGCACCACCCGGAGCGGGTCTCCTCCCTCGCCGTGATCTGCTCCTCGGCCCACTTCAACGGTGCCAAGCCGTGGCGGGAGCGGGCGGAGCTGGTGCGCCGGGAGGGCCTGGGCGGCCTCGCCTCGACGGCCGACTCCCGTTGGTTCACCTCCGGTTTCACCGTCCCCGAGCTGGTCGACGACCACCGGAACGCCGACCCGGAGGCGTACGCCGCCTGCTGCGACGCGCTCGGCGCGTTCGACATCCGCGGGGACCTCCCGAAGATCTCCGTGCCCACGCTCCTCGTCGCCGGCCGCCAGGACCCGGCGACACCGCCCGCGCATCTGCGGGAGATCGCGGACGCGGTGCCGGGGTCGTCGCTCACGGAAATCCCCGGCGCGTCCCATCTCGCTCCCGCCGAGCGTCCGGAGGCCGTACTGGCCGCGCTGCGCGGGCACTTCGACGGATACGCCAAGCGCGGTATGGAGGTGCGCCGCCAGGTCCTCGGCGACACACACGTGGACCGCGCCCAGTCCCGCCAGACGCCTTTCACCGCCCGCTTCCAGGACTTCATCTCCCGCTACGCCTGGGGAGAGATCTGGACCGACCCGACGCTGTCCCGCCGCGAACGCAGCATGATCACGCTGACGGCGCTGATCGCCCACGGCCACTACGACGAGCTGGCCATGCACGTCCGGGCGGCCCGCCGCAACGGCCTCACCCCGGAGGAGATCGGCGCCGTACTCCTGCAGACCGCCGTGTACTGCGGTGTCCCCGCGGCCAACTCCGCGTTCGCCAGCGCCCAGCGGGTGCTCGCCGAGGAGGACGAGCAGCAGGGCTGACACCCGGCCGAAGCCCTAGCCGATCCGGGCGAGTGCCTCCCGCGCCTGCCGGACCAGGCCGTCCGCGCCGCAGGATTCGGCCAGGGTCAGGCCCCGGGTCAGTTCGGAGGTCGAGCGGGTGGCGATGCCGTATTCGACGCGGGCCGCGGCGTGCTCGTAGGCGGCGGGTGAGGCCGCCAGGAACGTGACCGCCTTGGCGTACAGGGAGGCGGCCTGTTTGCCGGTGGCGAGGTGGGCCTCGACACGGAGGGCCTCACCGATGGCGGTGTCCGTGCCGAAGCGTTCGGCGCGGCGGCGGAGCGTGGCGGCGAGTTCGGCGGCACGGCGCGGGTCCTCGGTGGCGAGGGCACGGGCGAGGGCGCCGCCCCAGGTGGCGGAGACCGGGTTGTGGTGGCATCGGGCGGCCGTCGCCTTCTCGGCCGCCTCCAGTTCGTTGATGCCTTCCTTGGTCCGGCCCACCGCGAGCAGCAGCCGTCCCCGTACGGAGCGGGGTTCGGGCATCACGATGGTGGACGGGTACGGCGGCGCGAAGTTGTACTGCTCGGCCACCTCCCAGGCCTCCTCGACGTGCCCGCGCACGAGCAGCGTGTCGACGAGGTTGCAGGTCGCGCTCCAGTACAGGGGCAGTCCGCGGCCGACCCGCTCGGCGAGCGCCAGCGACTTGCGCAGCGAGGCCTCCGCGTCCTTGAGCCGGCCCCGCATACGGTGGACGAGCCCGACATGGGCGTGGGCCAGCGCGAGGTGGCCGCCGCTCCACCCGGCGCACTCGTAGGTGCGCAGGGCCTCCGTGCACAGGCCCTCCGCCCGGTCGAGCCGGTCCGCGTAGGCGTACGCGACGGCCAGCAACAGCAGCAGTTCGATGCCCCACTCGGTGTCGGTCCAGCCGAGCCCGGGCGCGAGGCGGCCGTTGACGAGGGCGCGGTCGCAGAACTCGACGACCTCCTCGGCGTTCTCGCCCCGTGTCATGGCGTCGTAGCCGCGCAGGATGAGCAGGGCGCGTTCGGAGTTGTCCCTGCCCGTGCAGCTCGCCGTGAGGGCGGCGAGCTCCTGGGAATGCGCCGGCGGGAGCTCCTCGCCCACGTGGATGGTGTCCCACATGTAGCGCACGGCCTGGAGCCGCATCCGGGCGGGGCCCGGTTCCTGCCGGGCGAGTTCCGCGTCGACCGTGCGGACGGCCTCGTCCGGCTGGTTGTCGTGGATGAGTACCTGGGAGAGGCGGAAGACCGCGTTGATTCGCTCGGCGCTGCTGAGGCCCGGTTCGGCGAGCGCCGAGCGGAGGTGGTCGACGGTGGTGGCGGGTGAGGTGAGGAGGGTGGCGCAGCCCAGTTCGTACAGGACGCGGGCCCGGACGTCCGGCAGCGGCGGCTCCTTCAGGGCCCGCTCCAGACAGCGGCGGGCGGCTTCGGGGGCGCCCACGGCGAGGTGTTCGGTCGCGGCGGCCCGCAACTGCTCGACCAGATCGGCCTCGCCGTCCGGGTGCACTTCGATGAGGTGGCGGGAGGCCGCGGCGGCACCGCGTCCGGATTCGGTGACGGCCGTCGCGGCGACGCCGTGGAACGCGGTGCGGATACCGGGCGGGATCGAGTCGTAGACGGCGGTGGCGATCAGCGGGTGCACGAACTCCAGGTCCCCGTCGTCGGCCTGACGGTTGGCCGGATCGGGCTGGGTGAGGATTCGGGCCGCGGTCAGCAGCTCGGCGCAGAGCACGGCCTTGTCCCGGTCCAGGCGGGCGAGGCGGGCGACGAGGTCCACGGTGATGCCGGTGTGGAGGATGGCCGCCGCCCAGGCGAAGCGGGTGGCCTCGACACCGAGGTCTTCGAGGCGGGCGACGAGTCCGGTGCCGCGTGCCGAGCGGTTCAGGTCGCGCAGTTCGGCGGCCCGGTCCTCGACCGGGTCCATCGCGCTGTCCCTCACCTTGGCGAGGAGTTCGACGGTGTTGTAGGCGTTGCCACCGGTCACCGCCCACACCTCGCGGCAGAACGGGTCGTCGGCGTGCCGGCCGACCGTGGCCCGGGTGAGCCCGGCGGTGGCCTCGGGGGTGAGCGCGCGGAGCGTGGAGACCGGGCGGGCCTTGGCGGCGATCTGGGTGAGGTGGCGGGCCCGCTCGCCTGTGGCCTCGCCGGGGCGGCGGGCCAGCACGACCAGTACGCACATCTCGCTCAGGCGGTCGGTCAGGGCGGACAGCCAGTGCAGGGTCTCCTGGTCGGCCCAGTGGACGTCGTCGATCAGCAGGACGAGCGGCCAGGCGCGGCGCACGAGCCGGTTCACCGCGGCGACGATTCCGTCGCACACGCCCTGCGGGTCGGCCTGGCCCTCGCCTGGTTCCGCGAGTCCGAGGGCGGGTCCTGCGATGTCGTACCAGTCGCCCAGGTACTCGCGGGTCTCCTCCTCCATCAGACCGAGGAGCGCGGGCTGCAGCAACTGCCGTACGACGTTGAAGGGAACGGAGGTGACGGTCTCGCCGCCGCGTGCGTACCATGCGGTGCAGCCGCGTTCCTCGGCGATACGGCGGGCCTCGGTGAGGAGGGCGGTCTTGCCGACGCCCGCCTCGCCGCTGAAGACCAGGACGCTGCCCGGGGATGCCTTGTCGACGCGCAGTTCGTCGATCGCCTCCGTGATGGCGGTGATCTCCGCGTCGCGCTCCCACAGGGAGGCCGAGGCCGCCGCATCGGGCCGTGCCTCCGTCATCCCGCTACCTCCCCAGGTCGCCCGAATGATGTACCGGTCATTGAGCGTAGCCCCACGGCTGCCGAAGTGGAGGCTGGTCCGGGCACCTATTGCCGTGTCGGGTGACATCGGGCGGCCGACGGGCGACGCATCCGGCCGCCCACCTGTGGAGTTGAAGGTGATGGACAGTCAACTGCCCGTGCTTCGAGGCCGGTTTTCCGGTTTCCGGCGTCGGCCGGTCCATGAGGACGTACACCTCGTTCGCGCCGGCGTTCTTCTTCGGCCGGTGGGCGCCGCGTCGTTCGGGCGGCTCGGTGACCGGATCGGGCGCCGGGGATCGGTGCCCTCGCCCCCCTTGGCTGCTGACCTTCCTCCGGATGCTCCAAGATCTGTCCACGGACGGGGCGTTCGGGGGCGCGGTGTCAGTGATGACGGAGTTCGCGCCACCGGGCCGACGGGGGCTGTACGGGTCGTGGCGGTCGTTGACGGTGGCGCCGGGGCTGTTGGGCGCCGCGAAGGAGACGTACGCGTTCACGGTGCTGGACTTTCCGACCGCACAGGGCCTCCCGGGCACCGAGCCGCTGAGCACGCCGGGGGTTGCCCGCGCGGGGGGGGTGCGGTGCGGTCGCCGGTGCGGCTGGTCGTCGTGGAGCCGTCCGGGGGGCGGTTCCCGGGTGGCCGCCGGGGAAATCAGGCGGCGAACACGCCAATACCGGTCCCCTCTCATCCGGTTTTCACTCCGGCCTCATACGGTTGCCCCATGACGCAGGTGACTCCTCCCGGCTGGTACCCCGACCCCGGGCAGACAAGTGACGCGCCCGCCACCGAGCGCTGGTGGGACGGCAAGGCGTGGACGGACCAGGTCCGCCCCGCCGGTTCGGCCCCCACGGGGTTCGGTCCGCCGGCCTATCCGCCGGGCGCCGCACCGTATCCGCCGGGGCCCGGGGCCCACCCCGGGTACCCGGGGTACCCGGTCGCCGCTCCGAAGCGCGGCCTGCGCACCGGGATAGCCGTCGCCGTGGCGGCGGCGGTCCTGGCCAGCATCGGGGTCGGCGTGTACGCCCTGACCAGCAACGACGGCGGCAGCGGCGGCAGTACGACATCCCAGGGCCCCGGCGGGCAGAACGGCCAGGGCGGTGCCGACGGCGGCCGGGGCGGGTCGGGTGGATCCGGTGGGTCCGGTGGATCGGGTGGTTCCGGCGGCCAGAGCCCGGCGCCCGGCGAGTCCGCGCTGCCGCCGCAGGAGGAGGGGTACGCCACCGACGCGGCCAGCGGCATCAGCATCCCGGTGCCCGACGGCTGGGTCACCTCACCCCTGCGGATCGGCGCACAGGTGACGACGGAGGCGTCGTACGAGTGCCCGGCCGACCCCTCGAAGACGTGCACGCGCGGCGGCGCGTACTCGATGCCCGCCGAGCTGCTGGAGCTGAAGGCGACCACGGCGGAGGCGGCGGCGAAGGAGGACATCTCCAAGAACGCCGAGGACGCCTACGGCAGCGAGGGCTACGGAAAGATCACCTCGCACGAGGAGCTGGCCTCCAAGGCGGTGACCGTGGCCGGCGAGAAGGGCTACTACGTCCGCTGGAAGGTGATCACGGGCAAGGGCGACGACGGTTATGTCGAGTCGCTGGCCTTCCCGTCCCCGGCCGACTCCTCGCAGCTCGTCGTGGTCCGCTTCGGTATCGACGTCAGCGACGAGGCGCCCGGACAGTCGGTCATCGACACGATCACCAAGGGCATCAAGGAGGCGCCGATCAGCGGGGGCGGCAGCGGTCAGGACGTGTGACTCCGCACGCCCCGGACGACCCTCGCACCTGCCGGAACAGACCGGAAAAGCCGGCCGGGCGGGGTTCCTCTCCGCTCCAGAGGAACCCCACCCGGCCGGGGTTGCGCGCCGCCCCCGTCCCCACGGTGCGGCGCGACCAGGTCGTCGTCCGGTCAGTTGACGGACGGCGGCCTGAGTCTCACGCGAGGCCGAGCGTCGGGAGCACGGCCGCCTCCATGAACTTGGTGATGTACGTCTCGTCCGCGTCCTGCCCCTCCAGGACCGGGCGGGCCCGCAGGACGCCGAAGATCTGCGCCGGGATGAACTCCAGCGCCGGGTGGTCCGCGGGGACTTCGCCCCGGGCCACCGCGCGGTCGACCAACGCCCTGAGCGCGTCGATCTCCGGCTCGACCAGCGCGTCCCGCAGGGCCGCCAGCAGTTCCTCGTCCTGGACGACGGCGTGGCCGAGGGCCTGGAACAGCCGACCCTCAAGAACGTAGCCCTCGCCGGCCCGCCGGGCCACTTCGCGCAGGTCACCGGCGAGCGTGCCGGTGTCGATCCCGGCGAAGCGGACGCTGCGGCGGGCGCGCAGCGCCGCCGCCACGAACTGCGGCTTGGTCTTCCACTGCCGGTAGAGCGTCGACTTGCTGCACCGCGTGCTGGTGGCGACGCCTTCCATGGTCACCGAGTCGTAACCGCACTCACGGATCTGTTCGAGTACGGCGTCGAAGAACTCCTGCTCGCGCTCGGGCGTGAGCTTGGAGCGGCGCGAGGCGACTGCCGTCTCCGGCCCGTCCGCTGCCTGCGACGTCATGACTCGTGTCTCCTTCGGTCGTCCCCATGCCGAAAGGCCTGTCGAAACGCCACTGTACCGGAACGCCTCCGTATCGGTACAGTGACGTATCGATACCCACCCGTTTCGGTACGAGGGCGTATCGGTACACTCACGTATCGGTACTACCTCGTATCGGTACGTCTGCGTATTGATCGCCAGTACCTCCATGGGAACCAGCGCCACCGGCGCCGTCAGCGAAAGGGCCGGGGATGGAATGCCGCACCGAGCCTGCGGAAGAGCCGGCCGCCGCCGTATCGCGGCCGCCCCTCGTCCGTGAGTTCCTGCTCGTCGCAGGGCTCTTCCTCGTCTACAAGTTCGGCCGGGCGCTGGCCAACGGCCATACCGCCGAGGCCTTCCGCAACGCCCAGGACGTGTGGGACCGGGAGCGCGCCCTGGGTCTGCCGGGCGAGGGCTCCGTGCAGGCCGCGCTGCTGCACAGCGACACGCTGGTCCACACCGCGAACGTCTACTACGCGACCGTCCACTTCCCGGCCACCGCGGCCTTCCTGGTCTGGCTCTATCTGCGGCGCCCGGCGCACTACGTCTGGGCGCGCCGTGTCCTCGCCGCCCTCACCGCCGCCGCCCTGTTGCTGCACCTCGCCTTTCCGCTCGCCCCGCCACGGATGCTGGACACCGCGGGCCTCGTCGACACCGGGCAGGCGTACGGGCCGACGGTCTACTCGGCGACCCCGGCGACCGACTCCATGGCGAACCAGTTCGCGGCGATGCCCTCGCTGCACTTCGGCTGGGCCCTGATGGTCGCGATCGGTCTGATCGCCGCGACCCGCTCCCGGTGGCGCCTGCTCTGGCTGCTGCACCCGCTGGTGACTCTGCTGGTGATCGTCGGCACGGCGAACCACTACTGGCTGGACGCGATCGTGGCGGGCACCCTGCTGGCCGTCGCCCTGGCCGTCATCCAGCTCCCGCACCGGACGGTCACGACCGCCGGGCAGCGCTCCAAGACCCTCGCACCGGCCGAGGAGCCCGTCCTGGTCGGAGCGGGCCGATGAACGCCACCCTCGTCGCCGTCGCCCTCTCCCTGGTCTCCGCCGCCGCCTACGCGGCCGCCGCCGTGGCCCAGGAGCGGCTCGCCTCCCGCAGCGCCGGCACGGGCGTACGGCGGATGCTGGCCACCGGCGCCTGGTGGAGCTCGGTCGCGCTGAACGCCGGCGCCGCGCTGCTGCACGTCGTGGCCCTCAAGTACGGCCCCCTCACCGTCGTGCAGCCCCTCGGCGCGCTCACCCTCGTGGCCGCGGTGCCGCTCGGGGCGCGGGTGGCCGGGCGGCGGGTCACCGCGACGGAGTGGCGGGGCACCGCACTCACGCTCGCGGGCCTCGCCGCGATCCTGGTCGTCGCCTCGGGGCCCGCCCCTGACGATGTGCTCAGCGTGCCGGAGGCGCTCGCCGTGGCCGGTGCCACCGCCGCCCTGATCGGGTTTCTCTCCCGTCCCGGCAGCAAGCCCGGGCTGCGCCACGCCACCGCCTCCGGCATGGCCTCGGGCGTCGCCTCCGCGCTCACCCAGACGGTGACGGTCGCCGCGACCGACCGCTCGGGGTCCCTCCTCAGCGTCCAGGTCGTCGGCGTGACCCTCCTGGTCGCCGCGTTCGCCGTCGGCGGGCTCCTCCTGTCCCAGACGGCCTACCGCAGGGGCCTGGGCGCGCCCCTCGCGGTCGTGACCCTCACCAACCCCCTGGCCGCCGCCGTGATCGGCGTCTCCCTCCTCGGCGAGGGCCTTCGGGGCGGTGTCGCGGGGGTCCTGCTGGCCGTGGCGGGAGCGGCGGTGGCGGCGCGGGGTGTGGTGCTGCTGACCCGGGTGACACCGGTCGAGCACCGGCCACCGGAGCACGCCTTGGTGGACGAGGACCACCCGGTGGCGGCCGTCCTGGCCCTGGAACCCCACGACGCCCCGGCAGAACCGTCCCTGCTCCCCCGCCGGCCGCGGCCACCGGCGGCGGGACACCTCACTCCCCTCTGAAGCCGGGGGGATCGGCGACTACCGGCACTGACACGGTGCCGGCCCCCCTTCGGCGCCCCTCGGCGCCCCTTGAGGCTGTAGGCCCCAAGGGGCGCGGGGGAACCGCGCGATCAGCCACGTACGGCCCGCGGCCGCCCGACCACAGCTCCCCCGGACTCTCGGGCTCTACGGCTCCATGGCTCTACGGCTCTATGGCTCTACGGCTCTACGGCTCTCGGGCGTCCTTACCGCCACCCCAGCGCCGGATCACTCACCCCGGCCCGCCCGTTCTCCACGTGTCCGGCGAACCTCCGGAGGAACCCCCCGTCGGCGGTGACGGTCAGGTCGTACCAGCGCCGGCTCGCCCGCAGGTCCACGACCTGTCGGACGGTCGCCCCGGCCCGCACCCTGACCGTACGGGCCCGGCCGCCGTACGCACTCTCGACCTTCAGACTCACCGTGCCGGAGCCCTTGTTGGTGAAGGTCAGCTCCACGTCCTCCCCGACGTGCCGCGCGGTGACCTCCGGCCCACCCGTCCTCCCCGGTCCCTTGAAGACCCGCAGGAAACCGTTCGGACCGTGCACCGTCAGGTCGTACGAGCCTCCCGAGGACGCGGAGTCCCACGTGTCCGACACGGTCCTGCCCGCTCCGGTGGTGTACGTCCACGGCCCGTCCGTACGGTTGCCGGACGTGACCAGGAACGCCGCACCGGCCTTGCCGCCGGAGGCGAACGTCAGGGTGAAGGTCCCGGCTCCCGCGTTCGCCGAACCGTCCACCCTGGGCGCGTACTTGAGCGGCCGCGCCGGACGCAACCCCCGTTCCTGCCTCGGCATGCTCGGGTCCGCCGGCACGGCCGGCTTGTAGTCGGGGTGCCGTTCGCGGTCCTGCGGCTCGTACTCGTCGGTGCCCGGCAGCGCGGCGGGCCGGCTGTCCTTGCGGGAGAAGTCGAACGCGGAGGTCAGGTCACCGCAGATGGCACGCCGCCACGGTGAGATGTTCGGCTCCTTCACCCCGAACCGGCGCTCCATGAACCGCACGATCGAGGTGTGGTCGAACGTCTCCGAGCAGACGTAACCGCCCTTGCTCCAGGGCGAGACGACCAGCATCGGTACGCGCGGGCCGAGACCGTAGGGGCCGGCGACACGGTTGGCGTCACCCTCGTAGAGGTCCGGTGACACATCCACCGTGGACTTGCCGTGGGACGCGTCGCGCGGCGGCAGCGGCGGCACGAGGTGGTCGAAGAAGCCGTCGTTCTCGTCGTATGTGATGAACAGCGCGGTCTTCGCCCAGACGGCCGGGTTGGAGGTCAGCGCGTCGAGGACCTGCGAGATGTACCAGGCGCCGTAGTTCGAGGGCCAGTTGGAGTGCTCGGAGAACGCCTCGGGCGCGGCGATCCACGAGATCTGCGGCAGCTTGCCCGCCTTGACGTCGGCCTTCAGCAGGTCGAAGTAGCCGTCGCCGGCCTTCGCGTTCGTACCGGTGCGGGCCTTGTCGTACCACGGGTCGCCGGGCTTGGCGTTGCGGTACTTGTTGAAGTAGAGCAGCGAGTTGTCGCCGTAGTTGCCCCGGTAGGCGTCCTGTATCCAGCCCCACGAGCCGGCCGCGTCCAGGCCGTCGCCGATGTCCTGGTAGATCTTCCAGGAGATCCCGGCCGCTTCGAGGCGCTCGGGGTAGGTCGTCCAGTCGTAGCCGAGCTCGTCGTTGCCGAGGACGGGTCCGCCGCCCTTGCCGTCGTTGCCCGTGTACCCGGACCACATGTAGTAGCGGTTCGGGTCGGTCGAGCCGATGAACGAGCAGTAGTACGCGTCGCAGACGGTGAACGTGTCGGCGAGGGCGTAGTGGAACGGGATGTCCTCGCGGGTCAGGTACGCCATCGTCGTGGTGCCCTTGGCCGGCACCCACTTGTCGTACTTGCCGCCGTTGTAGGCGGCGTGCCCGTCCGGCCAGCTGTGCGGCAGGCCCTCCAGGAACTGCATGCCGAGGTCGTCGGCCTCGGGGTGGAACGGCAGTACGTCCTTCGTGCCGTCCGACTGGTGCCACACCGATCTGCCGTTGTCCAGCGTCACCGGGTGCGGGTCGCCGAAGCCCCGTACCCCTCGCAACGCGCCGAAGTAGTGGTCGAAGGACCGGTTCTCCTGCATGAGGACGACGATGTGCTCGACGTCCTCGATCGTGCCGGAACCGTGGTGTGCGGGAAGCGCCGCGGCCCGCTGGATGCTGGCCGACAGTGCGCTGAACGCCGTTGTGGCGCCCGCGACTTGGAGGAATCGCCGCCGGTTGACTTCAGGCATGGGTGGATGACCTCTTGTCCTGACGTGGTGCGTCGGATGTGACCTGTGCGAAAGGAATGGTCCAAGAGGAACGAATGCCGGGGAAGGGTCCGTGGCGCGGGTATGACGGGCGGGGGTCCGCCGTGCGAACAGCGCCGGGTGAGGGACGCCTGTCTCCACTCGGGACCAGACAAACGAGGGCCTCCAGGACGGCCGTTCCGCAGACCTTTCTGGCGCCGATGGAGGTCGGCTCGGAGACCTCACCGGCCGCTACGCCACCAGCAGTTACAGCCGACTCGGCTCCGGTAGCCGGACCGTGGTGCTGCGTCCGGATCGCCACGGGCGGCCGAGCACGGGCACCGGATCACCGCGGCCATCGCCTGCCACGTGGCCCGCGCCGACGGCACCGATCAAAAGGGGCTCCAAGACCGGACGAAAACCCGTGGACCGGGGCAGAACGGGCAGTGAACATCACCTGGTCACCGACGCCACCGGCTTCCCGCTCGCCGTCACCGTGACCGGCGGCAACCGCAACGACGTCACCCAGTTGATCCCACTGCTGGAAGCCGTGCCGCCGGTGCGGGGCGAGCGTGGCCGGCCCAGGCGCCGCCCGGACGCAGTACTGGGCGACCGCGGTGACGACCACGACAAGTACCGCCGCCTGGTCCGGGATCTCGGCGTGGAGCCGCTGATCGCCCGGCGGGACACCGAGCACGGCTCCGGCCTGGGCAGCCAACGCCGGGGCGTGGAGCGCGCGTTCGCCCACCTGCACTGGTTCCGCCGCCTGCGGATCCGCTGGGAGATACGCGACGACACGTACTGGAGCCAGTCAGTGCACGCGATCCCCGCACTCCGCCGGAAACAGCGTGGCTCCTGGCGGCAGTTCGCCCGGATGCAGAGCGTTCACCCGCAGGCATGCTTCGGCAGAGCCCTCCGCGGGTGGGTATTCGAGGGTGAGTTCGCTCAGCACGGTGATGGTGCCGGCGAGATGCATTTCCGCCGCATGCACGCCGTCGGGGAGACAGCCGGCCAAGATGCCGAAGGCTGCCGTGCCGCCGCAGTCGGCGACGCACTCGCGGATCTCGAAGCGCCAGTGCGGGGCCGCATCGGCCAGCAATGACTTGCCCCTCTTGCCCAGCCCGACCAGGAAATCGGTGCGATCTCGCAGATGGTGTGCGATGGCACAACAGATGGGAACCGCGGTGCCGTCAGCAGCCACTGCCCGCGTGTACCCGGCATGCGGATAGCACGACAGAGCCTCATCAAGCAGGCCCAACGCGGTGCCCTTTGCCGCCGGGTGACCCTTCTGGGCAATGTCCAAAAGCAGCGGGGCCGCCACCACAGCGGCTGGGAACACAGCGGCACTGTGACCATGAACGATTCCACCGCCGCCGAGCAGCGAGCCGGCCTCCGCCGCCTGTACCAGGTTCGCCGCCTCGGCCAGGGCACGTAGACCATGGGCGGCACGGTCCGGTTCATACCAGTGGGGATGGCCCGGTATGGACCCCCAGTCCACCGCGTCGATCGCATCCAGCACAGCAGCATCCTCGCACGCGGCCTGCGTACCACGACTGAAGTACGCCATCGCCACGATGAAGCCCCAGGAACGATTCGGCCCTGGACACCCGACGGGACCGGCCGGCCGAGTCGTCGCACGCACAGCCAGGAGCCGCTGACACGCGAGGGGCTTCCACACCGTGGTGACGACCTGGTCGTATCCAGGCGCGGGGCGCGCGGGAACCAGGCGTCCTCGCCCGGCTTGCCGATGTTGACGACCATCAGCGGGGTGTGGTCATCGTCCAGGAACTCCTTCTGGATGCCCGCGAGGTCGACGCCGGTCATCGGGCCGGCGTCGAGCCCGGCGGCGCGCACTCCGATGATGAAGTAGGCGGCCTGCAGGGCGGCGTCCATCGGGGTGGGCAGGTGGTCCATCGGCACACCTCACTGGTCGGTTTCGGCTGTGTCGGCGAGCAGACCGCGAAGGACATAGGGCATGACCCCGCCGTGGCGGAAGTAGTCGGCCTCACGGGGGGTGTCCAGGCGGACCCGGGCGGTGAACTCGCGGCCGTCGGAGAGGACGCGGACCGTGGACGGGACCTGTCCGGCGTTGAGGGTCTGCAGCCCGTGGACGGTGATCGTCTCGGCACCGGCGGGAGCCAGGTCCTGGGGGCCGCCGTCGACGAGTTCGAGCGGCAGGACGCCCATGGCGATGAGGTTCGACCGGTGGATGCGTTCGAAGGACCGCGCGATCACCGCCCGGACCCCCAGCAGCGCGGGCCCCTTGGCGGCCCAGTCCCGCGAGGACCCGCCGCCGTAGTCCCGGCCTGCCACGACGACCATGGGGATGCCGGCCTCACGGTAGGCGGCCGCCGTGTCGTGGATCGTGCTCTCGCGGCCGTCCTCAAGGAAGTTGAGGGTCCGGCCGCCACGGGTGCCGGGGGCGACCTGGTTGCGGAGCCTGACGTTGGCGAACGCGCCCCGCATCATCACCTGGTGGTTACCGCGCCTGGATGCGTACGTGTTGAGGTCCCCTCCCGATACGCCGAGCCCGGCGAGGTATCGGGCCGCCGCGCTGGAAGCGGTGATGGCGCCGGCCGGCGAGATGTGGTCGGTGGTGACCTGATCGCCGAGTTTGACCAGCACCCGTGCCCCGGTGATGTCCTTGACGGCCTCCGGTTCCCTGGTCATACCGTCGAGGTAGGGCGGGCGGCGGATGTAGGTGGAGTCCTCGTCCCAGGCGAAGCCCTCGGTCGCGGGCACGCTGATGTCCTGCCAACGCCGGTCACCGTCGAAGACGTGTCCGTAGGCGTCGGTGAACATCGCCGCGTCGATGCTCTCGGCCATCACGGCCTCGATCTCCGCCGGGTCGGGCCAGATGTCGCGCAGGAAGACAGGATCGCCCTGCGAGTCGTGGCCGAGGGGTTCGGTGCGCAGGTCGATGTCCATGGTGCCGGTGAGGGCGTAGGCGATGACCAAGGGTGGGGACGCCAGGTAGTTCATGGCCACCTCCGGCTGGATGCGACCCTCGAAGTTGCGGTTGCCGGAGAGCACGGACGCGACCGTCAGACCGGTCTCGGCTGTCGCCTCGGACACCGGGCCGATGAGCGGGCCGGAGGCTCCGATGCAGGTCATGCAGCCGAACCCGGCCAGGTGGAAGCCGAGGGCCTCCAGATCCGGGATGAGGCCGGCCCGCCGGTAGTAGTCCATGACGACCCGTGAGCCGGGGCTCAGGGTGGTCTTGACCCAGGGCCTGCTGCGCAGTCCCGCCCGGACGGCGTTCCTGGCGAGCAGCCCGGCGCCCACCATGACCGCCGGATTGGAGGTGTTGGTGCAGGAGGTGATGGCGGCGATCGCCACCGCTCCGTCGCGCAGCTCGTGCGCGGTGCCGTCGATGACGACGGTGGCGGTGGTGGCGGTGGCGGTGGCGGTCGTATCGCCGTTGGTGTTCTGCTCGCGGAGGGACGCGACAGCCGTACGGAAGCGGGACTTGGCCTGGTCCAGCGGGACGCGGTCCTCGGGGCGGGAGGGCCCGGCGAGCGAGGGAACGACCGTGGACAGATCGAGGTCGACCGTGTCGGTGAACCGGGGCGGACCGCCGGGGTGGTGCCACAGGCCCTGCTCCTTGGCGTACGCCTCGACCAGCGCGACATGGGCCTCGGAGCGCCCGATGAACCGCAGATAGCGCAGGGTCTCGTCGTCGACGGGGAACAGCGCGCAGGTCGAGCCGAACTCGGGGCTCATGTTCGCGATGGTGACGCGGTCGGCGACCGGCAGCGCCGTGACGCCCGTGCCGTGGAACTCGACGAACTTGCCGATGACTCCGTACGCCCGCAGGCGTTCGGTGATGGTCAGCACCAGGTCGGTGGCCGTGGCTCCGGCGGGCAGTTCGCCGGTCAGACGTACGCCGACGACGTCCGGGACGAGGGCGGACATGGACTGGCCGAGCATCGCGGCCTCGGCCTCGATCCCGCCGATGCCCCAGCCGAGGACGCCGAGCCCGTTGACCATGGTGGTGTGCGAGTCCGTGCCGAGACACACGTCCGGGAACGCGAGGCCGTCCTCGACCATCACCACACGGGCGAGGTGCTCCACATTCACCTGGTGCATGATTCCGTTGCCCGGGGGGACGACCGCGAACTTCTTGAGCGACTGCTGTCCCCATTTGAGGAAGCGGTACCGCTCGCCGTTGCGGGCGTACTCCAGTTCTACGTTGCGAGTCTGCGCGTCGGAGCGGCCGAAGACATCGGCGATGACCGAGTGGTCGACGACGAGTTCGGACGCGATGACGGGATTGACCAGCCCGGGGTCGCCTCCGAGGGCGGTCATGGCGTCGCGCATGGCGGCGAGGTCGACGACCGCGGGTACCCCGTTGGTGTCATGCAGGAAGACACGCGAGGCGTACAGGTCGACCGGTGTCCCCGAGGCCCCGCGCGCCAGGATCGCCTGCACCTGGTCGTCGCCCCGGCTCGTGCCGTCGTGGAAGCGCGCCACGTTCTCCAGCAGGATCCGCAGACTGACGGGGAGGTCGGCGGGGGCCAGCCCGTCGATGCGGTGGTACGAGAGTGACTGGCCGGCGACGTCGAGGCGCGCCCGGGTGCCCAGCGCGTCGAGCCCGGATCCCGCCAGGTGGTTACGGCCCATCAGAATGCCTCCGCGGCGGACGGGTCGGGGGCCCCGGGGAAGGAAAGTACGAACAGGAGGTGACCGGCGCCGGTGAAGCGGTCGGGCCACGGTCGGCCGGTCATCGCGGGTCTCCCTGCGGAGCGCCGGCCCCCGCTGTGGCCCGCCGACGCAGGGCGCGGGCGGCGAGCAGCGGAGCACTCAGGACCGGCGCACCGAGCGCGTTCTCCACACCGGCGCGTGCGGGAGCCAGGCCCGTAGAGGGAGCAGGACAGCAGCACCGCGTCGGCACCGCCGTGGGCGGCATGACCGATCAGGGAAAGCATCCTGTCGAACAGGGCGGGCGTGAGCTCGCCGGCCGCCTCCGCGTCACTGGTGAGGCGGTCGTCCAGCAGGTTCCACACCGATGCCTCGGGGTAGCCCTCGGCGAGGGCGGATTCCGCAGGTCCGACCGATGCCCGGGTCGCGTGGACGACGGCCACCGTGTGCGGTCGGTCGGTCCGGTGCCCGCGGGTCGAGGCAACGCCGTCCTCGACGATCCGTGCGGCGCGGGTCAGCGTCTCGTCCTGGTGCCGGGTGCCGACGGCCCGGCCCGCATCCGGCGTGGTGCTGCGGGGGGGTAGCGGTCATGCTCTTCCTCCCTTGAAGAGACCAGACGTGCGCCTCAGTCGAGTCGCCGCAAACAGTGACGGTTATAACCTATGACGTCAACCTGGCGGCAGAACCGTACACGCTGCGAAGGAGGATGCTCACTGGCGTACTCACCAACGACTCGCTAGGTTATAACCATCGATTCTCAGAGGGGACCGCATGTCGCAGCCGGTTGAGGCTTTCGAGACGAAGAGCGACTTCGCCTACCGTCAGGTCCGCGACCGGATCCTCTCCGGGGAGCTGGAGCCCGGCTCGGTGATCCAGCAACGGGAACTCGCGAGCTTCATCGGCATCAGCACCACGCCGCTGCGTGAGGCGCTGCGCCGCCTCAAGAGCGAGGGGCTGGTCGAGCTGGACGCCCACCGGGACGCCCGGGTCTCACCGTTGCGGGCCGAGGAGGCGCGCGATCTGCTGGAGATCCGGCGGTCCCTGGACCCCTTGGCCGCCTCGCTGGCCGCCGAACGGCGCACCAACGCCGACATCCGGGCCATCCGCGCCGCGGCGGAGGGCCTGGCCCCGCTGCATCCCCACCCGAGCGTGGCGCAGCTGGTGGCACACCGCCGCTTCCACGCCGCGATCTACACGGCGTCCCACAACGACCTGCTGATCGGGACGCTCGAGGGGCTCTGGGACAAGGCCGACCGCTATCGCCTTCTGGCGCTCCGTACGGACCCGGGCCAGGACGCCCGGGACCAGAAGGCCAAGGAGCATGCCGCACTCGTCGAATGCGTCGCCCTGGGAGACAGCGCCGGCGCGGCGGAGATCATGCGCAAGCACATCGACACCAGCCTCGGAGCGACAGCGGTGTGGCGGCTCGGCCACCGCGACTCGGCCGACGGGACCTGACCTTTCGACGCCGGGCCATGCCGACCCTCACCGGAATCCGACGCACGTCGCGGTGGCCCTTGACACAACGCCCTGGAGTTTCAGTGCACAGGACTTCCCCCACCGCGCGTGACACCGGATGGGCCGGCATCGTCGCGCACGGGGCCGTCCGCGACAGTAGCGTCGTTCTCCTGCCGACCAGCTGATTCCCGACAGCAGACGAGTCGGACCCGGGGTGGGCGAATCGTCGTCGCAACGGTGCACATCGGCATGCGTCGTGGTCGTTGCGGCATGGAGCAGGTGACAGGCGGAGAAGCGAGGCTCTGAGCAGCCGCACCGTGAAGGCGGCGGACTGTGAAGGAGTAGTCTCATGGGCCGATACGATCTCGCCCTCATCGGGTTCGGAGGCGTCAACCGCGCGCTTGCCGAGCTCATATCCCGGAACGGGGAGCGCCTGGCCAAGGAGCTGGGCTTCGCCCTGCGGGTGGTGGCGATCACCGATCTGCGGGCCGGTTCCCTGGTGGACACCGACGGCATCGATCTGGCGCCGCTGCTGGCCGCCGAGCCGGGGGAGCTGGATTTCGCGGGCCTTGCCGGCGGCAGCGCGGATCCGCGTAACGAGTGGGTGATCCGCGAGGTCCCGGCCGACATCGTCGTGGAGGCGACGTTCACCAACCCCGCCCACGGCGAGCCCGCCCTGTCCCATGTGCGCTGGGCCCTGGAATCGGGCAAGCACGTGTGCACCACGAACAAGGGTCCGGTCGCGCTCGCCGGCGGGGCTCTCAGGCGGCTGGCTGCCGAGCGTGGTGTCAGCTTCGAGTTCGAGGGCTCGGTACTCAGCGGCACCCCCATCCTTCGCACCGCCGAGCGCATGTTCGGCGGTCTGGAGATCACAGGTGTCCAGGGCATCATGAACGGCACCTCGAACTACATCCTCGGCCGCCTCGAAGAGGGCATCGAGCTTTCCGCCGCCATCGCCGAAGCCCAGGAACTCGGTTACGCCGAAGCCGACCCCACCGCGGACATCGAGGGCCACGACGTCCAGCTCAAGGTCATGATCCTGGCCAACGAGGTCCTCGGTGCCGACCTGCGCCGCGAGGACGTCTTCTGCGAGGGCATCTCCGCGATCACCCCCCACGAGGTGCGGGACGCCGCCTCGAAGGGGCTGCGCTGGAAGCTGGTCGGCTCCGCCACCCGCCACGAGGACGGCAGCGTCGACGCCCGCGTCGCCCCGCTCGCCCTGCCCGCTCAGCACCCGCTCGCCGGCATCTCCGGCCCGGTCAACGCGGTCGCCTTCCACACCGACCTCCTCGGCACCGTCACGGTCTCGGGGCCGGGTGCCGGCCGCATCGAGACCGCCTACGCCCTGCTGTCGGACATCATCGCCATCCACCAGCGCCACGCCGACGACGACACCGCCCCCACGCGCCCCGCTCTCCAGGAGACTCACCGTGTCTGACACCGCCGTGCCCCCCGGCATCGAACTCGGCACCGACGCCACGCCCGTGCACAACCCCTACACCGGCGAGGTCATCGCCTCGGTCCCCACCGTCGACGCGGGCGCCGTCGGCGGCATCCTGCAGCAGGCCAGATGCGGGCGCCGCACCGCCGCCGCGCTGTCCCGCGCCTCCCGGGCCGCCGTCCTGGAACGCGCCGCCCACCTGATCGAGCGGCGCACCGAGTCCTTCGCCCAGCTGATCGTCAGCGAGGCCGGCAAGACCATCGCCCAGGCCCGCAAAGAAGTCTCCCGCGCCGTCAACACCCTCTCGCTGTCCGCGGCCGAGGCGCGGCGCAATGCCGGCGAGGTCATCCCCTTCGACTCCCACGAAGGTTCGGAGAAACGGCAGGGCTGGTTCACCCGCGAACCGCTCGGCATCATCGCCGCCATCACCCCGTACAACGACCCCCTCAACCTGGTCGCCCACAAACTCGGCCCGGCCATCGCCGGCGGCAACGCGGTCATCCTCAAACCCTCCGCCCTGACCCCGCTGTCCGCGCTGCGCCTGGTCGACACCCTCATCGAGGCCGGCCTCCTCGAGGAGATCGTCACCGTCGTCAACGGCGACGCCGACCTCGCCGCCGCGATCGTGGCCGCCCCCGACGTGCGCATGGTGTCCTTCACCGGCGGATTCGCCACCGGCGAGGCCATCTCCCGCACCGCCGGCCTGAAGAAGCTCGCCATGGACCTGGGCGGCAACGCCCCGGTCATCGTCATGGACGACGCCGACCTGGACGAGGCCGTCGCCTCCTGCGTCTCCGGCGCGTTCTGGGCCGCGGGCCAGAACTGCATCGGCACCCAGCGGATCCTCATCGCCGCCGAGGTCTACGACCGTTTCCGCGACGCCTTCGTCGCCCGCACCAAACTTTTGCGCGTCGGCGACCCCCTCGACGAGCGCACCGACGTCGGCCCCATGATCACCCAGCAGGCCGCGGCCGCCACCCGGGCCAAGGTCGACACGGCGGTGGCCCAGGGCGCGGTACTGCTGTGCGGCAACGACACCACCGGCGCCCTGTACACGCCGGCCGTCCTGGAAGACGTCCCGGCCGCCTGCTCGATCTGGCAGGAGGAGGTGTTCGCCCCGGTCGTCGTGCTGCAGCCGTTCACGTCCTTCGAGGACGCCATCGAGCAGGCCAACGCCATCGACTACAGCCTCCATGCGGGCATCTTCACCTCCCGTCTGGACCGCGCCCTGACCGCGGCCCGGCTGCTGGAAGCAGGCGGAGTGATGATCAACGACTCCTCCGACTACCGCTTCGACGCCATGCCGTTCGGCGGGTTCAAGTACGGCAGCATGGGCCGCGAAGGCGTGCGCTTCGCCTTCGAGGAGATGACCCAGCCCAAGGTCGTCTGCGTCAACCACATCACCGACGTGGTCCAATGACCGCCTTCCGCACCGAGCGCGAACCCATGGCACCGAACGGTGACCGGCGAGGACCTGCCGATGCGCTGCTCACCCCGGCTCCGTCGAACTCCGCGCTCCTCGCGGGCGGTTGACGACACCGGACAGGGTGAGGGCGGTGACCGTGTCCCGTACGCCGGGCATCTGGGCGATGTCCTCCCAGATGCCCCGTACGCGTTCCAGCGAGGCCGCTTCCAGGCGCACCATGATGTCGAAGTCGCCGCTGAGGATCTCGCAGATGACGACCTCGGGGATGCGTTTGAGTGCGGCCAGGACGTCGCCGCCGCGCATGCGGTCCTGGCGGTAGACGAGGACGAGCGCCGAGACGACATTGCCGGTATCGGCGCCCGCTCGGACGATGGTGTAGCCGGCGATGTGGCCTTGGCGCTCCAACCGTTCGATGCGCTGGCGCACCGCGTTGCGGGACAGCAGCACCTTGCCGGCCAGCTCGGCGTGCGCGATGCGGCCGTTGCGGGTCAGCTCGGTGATGATCTTCTCGTCGATGGCGTCCACGGTCGACCGTCTCCTTCGCGAATCGTCCCTCGGCATCCCGGCTCGCTTCGGCGAGATCACCCGAGACAAGGGTGTGCTCGTCGGTGTGTTTCTCCAGCCACCCACCGACAGCGATCAGCCGGTCGCGGTGGCCGGCTTGCCGCCGGCCACGGTTCAATGGGTGGGCATGAGGCCGTCAGTCGTGCGGGGCGGCGATGGCGGCGAGGTGCGTGCCGGGGCGGACGGAGAGTCCGTTCATGTGGTAGATGATCGTTCCGGTGGAGACGGCGGCGACCTTGCGCTCGGCGCCGTCGACCGGGTCGATGATGCGGCCGATGGTCTGTCCCTCGGTGACCTCGTCGCCGGTGACCGCGTCCGGGTACCAGAGGCCTGCGGCCGGAGACTCGACCTCGCCCGTCCAGATCCAGTCGCGCGGCTGCACGGTCACCGGTGCGAGGTGCTGCGGCGCCTCGAGGACGCCGAGGTGGTGCAGGAGCCGGTACAGGCCGTCGAGGAGCCTGCGTACGGTGGCGGGGTCGCGGTCGCCGAGCTGGCCGGTCTCGACGAGGATCGCGGGGATGCCACGCCGGTTCGCGGCGGCGTGGCTGTTGCCGCCGTCCGGGCTGGTGCCGAAGATGACCCGCTCGTATCCGACCGCGTGGGCCATTCCCCTGTTCTTCGCGTCCAACTCGTCGTCACCGGTCAGGCGGTAGCCGACGAAGTCGAGCAGGTGCTGGTCGATGCCGCCGCTGTGCAGGTCCACGTAGGCGTCGGCGCCGTCGATCAGGTTCTCGAACAGCCAGGCCGCCATCCGGTCGGTGGGACCGCCGTCCCTGTCGCCGGGGAAGACGCGGTTGATGTTGACGCCGTCCAGCGGGGAGATGTTGAGCCTGCCCCCGTAGACGGCCGGGGGGTTGGACACGGGGCAGATCACCAGCTGGCCGGCGATCTCGTCCGGTTCCAGCAGCCCGGCCAGGCGGGTGGTGGCGTCGACGGGGATGAACTCGCCACCGTGGACACCGCCGGTGATCACGACCCTCGGGCCCGGGCGGGAGCCGTTGACGAGGATCAGGGGCACCTCCACCGTCGTGGTGCCCAGGTCGGCGGACAGGCCGCCGCGCGTCTTCCGGCCGGGCTCGGCACGCAGCGGGCCGATGGTCAGGGTCATGGCTTTCCTCGTTGGGGCTCAGGCCGCGGTGCGGCCGTTTGTGGTGATGAAGTCGATCGGCTGGGAGGTGCGGCCTTCCAGGGCGAGGTCCGCGGCGATGTCGCCCATGGCGGGCGAGATCTTGAAGCCCTGGCCGGAGAAGCCGGCCAGCAGGACGATGTCGTCGCAGCCCTGCAGGGGGCCGACCAGCGGGAGGGTGCTGTCGGTGTAGCCCTCCATGAAGACGGACAGGCGCACGGGGTCGGGGTTCAGGCCGGGCAGGTGGCGGCGCACCGCCGTGGTGAAGGTCTCCAGTTCCTCCGGTGCGACGGTCCGGTTCAGCCGGTTGGGGTCGTCCACGGGCTTGTGGTGGGGCTGGGGCAGGCCGAGCTTGACCGTCAGGCCGTCCGGGGACGGGATGCCGTAGAAGGGGATGTCGCCGCAGCGGATGAAGGCGGGACGCTCGGCGTCCGCCGGGTGGTCCTCGTGGGGCAGGAACCAGGCGCTGATGGCGCGGTAGACGCTCACTTCCCATGGCAGGTCGGGCAGCAGGTCACCCACCCAGGGGCCGGGGGTGACGACCGCGGCGTCGAAGCGCTCGGTGTCGGTGTCGGTGCGGATCTCCACGCCTCCCCCGGCGACGGGAGTGACTTCCCGCACCGGGGTGTAGCGGCGGATCCGGGCCCCCAGCTCCTCGGCGCGCCGGGCCGCGGTCTGGACCGTCAGCTCGGGGCGGACGAAGCCCGCGTGGGAATCGAGGACCACCAGGTCGCCGTCGTCGACGCGGAACTGCGGGAAACGCTTGGCCATCGCCTCGGTGTCGATCACCTCGTGGTCGAGGCCGTGCTCGGCGATGCCGTCCATGACGGTTCGTATCTCGGGGTCGTCGGCCGGCCCCATGACCAGGGCTCCGGTCAGGCGGCGCAGTTCCCGCCCGGTCTCCGACTGCAACTGCTTCCAGAGGGCGTCGGCGTGCCGGACGAGCGGCACGTAGCGGCCGTCGTGGGTCTGCACACTGCGGAAGACCCGGGTCTCGCCGCCGGCGGCGCTGCGGTCGTGGCCGGGGGCGAACCGGTCGTAGCCGACGACCTCGGCGCCGCGGGCCGCCAGCCGCCAGGCGGCCTGGCTGCCCATCGTTCCCACGCCGACGACGGCGACGCGCTTCCTGGCAGCTGACACAGGACTTTCCTTTCGTATCGCCGGGCCGCAAGTTGGGCCCTGAGCGTGAGGACGCTTGGTGGCGACTTGGAGAGGGTGCACCCTTGGGCCCCAACGCCCGGCGCTGTGCCACAATGTGGCATATCATGCTATTATTTGGCACAGAGAATGGCAGCGACTTCGGAGGGAGTCAAGAGGTCCCGGGTTGGCTCTGACTACAGACCCACCACGGAGGCCAGTTGGGATCGGAGGGTGCCGGCGTGGGGCTGCAGGGAGCCGTGGAAGGCGGCGGATCCGATGGTGAAGGCGTCGGCCCCGGCTGATGCGAGCGCCTGTATCTGGTCGGTGCTGGTGATGGAGCCGGCGATGACCAGTCGGCCGGTGGTGGCGGCGCGGGCGGCGCGGACCAGGTCGAGGGGGTCGGCATCGGTGGCGCGGTACGCGAGGAGGTCGACGCCGGCGCAGCCGGCGGCCTCCGCTCGTCGGCAGTCATCGGCGATGCGGTCCGGGTCGCCGGCGAGGCGGGTGGGGTGCCCCAGGGGTTCTCCGGCGAAGGGCAGGTAGCCGATGGAAGTGCCGTGCAGGAAGTTGAGGGTCTCCTCGATCCAGGTGCCGCCCATCAGCCAGTCGACGCCGAGTTCGGTGGCCGTCCGTACCGAGGCGAGAGCCTGGTCCCGGTGGGTGCTGACGACTTCGAGGTAGGTGGTGGCGCCCATGTCCTTGATGCGGGTGTGGAGCTGGGCGAGGGTGTCGGGGTCAACGCCGATGTCTTTGAATCCGATGTGGGTGATGCCGAGGTTCTCGATGGTGTCGAGGACGTCGAGGCAGTCGGTGACGGTGCGGTCGTCGCGGGTGAGCATGAAGATGAAGTCCATGGTGTCCTTCGGTTTTCTGTTCCCGGGCTGATGTGAGCCGTGGGTCAGGGGCGGTCCGGTGCCCCTGCGGACAGGCGGTCGGCGTGGGTCAGGGCGGCGAGCAGGCTGGTGTGGTCGGCCGTGCCGAGACCGGCGATGTCGAAGGCGGTGCCGTGGTCGACGCTGGTGCGGACGAAGGGCAGGCCGATGGTGATGTTGACGCCGTGTTCGATCCCGAGGTACTTGACGGGGATGAGGCCCTGGTCGTGGTACTGGGCGACCACGGCGTCGAAGGCTCCGGCGCGGGCTCGCATGAAGACGGTGTCGGCGGGCCAGGGTCCGCTGGCCTGGATGCCTTCGCCCTGCGCGGTCTCGATGGCGGGCGTGATGATGTCCAGGTCCTCGCGGCCGAAAAGGCCGTTCTCCCCTGCGTGGGGGTTGAGGCCGGCGACGGCGATGCGGGGGGCGGGCAGGCCGCTGCGCTGGAGTGTGCGGTGGGTGAGGCGGATGATGTCGAGTACGCGCGGGGTGGTGATCGCGTCGATCGCGGTGCGCAGTGACTGGTGCACGGTGACCAGGACGATCCGCAGTTCGTCGGTGGCCATCATCATCGCGTAGTCCGTGGTGCCGGACAGGTCGGCGAGGATCTCGGTGTGCCCGGGGTAGGGGACGCCGGACAGGCGCAGTGCTTCCTTGTTGATCGGCGCGGTCACCAGAGCCCGTATCTCGTGGGCCATCGCGAGCTGGATACCGCGGCGGACGTAACTGAAGGACGCCGCTCCGGCTCGGGCATCGAGTGCGCCCCACGGCAGGCCGGCCGGAAGGCCGTTCTCGGCGAGGACGTCCACCGTGCCGGGTGCGAACACCGCCTCATCGACCGATGAAATGGGGCGGAGCGCGAGCCGGGTGTCGGCGATCTTGTTGGCGCGGTCGAGGACGTCGATGTCGCCGATGACGACGACGGGCACGGTGCGCCCGGTATCGGCGCACGCTTTGAGGGTGATCTCGGGGCCGATTCCGCAGGGGTCGCCCATGGTGAGGGCGATCGGAGTCATGCGTGCTCTCCTGGGTCGGGGCGTTGTCGGATGAGGTGGCACAGGCGCAGGAGCAGGGCGTCGTCGCCGAAGCCGCCTGCCTTGATCAGCACGGGAAGGGGGAGGGGGCCGGTCAGGGATCCGCGGACGACGCCGGGTTCGGGTTCGTCGAGCAGGTCGATGCCGGTGGCGCCGAGGGGCTGGAGCACGGTGGTGGCTGTTTCTCCCCCGGTGATGACGAGGGCGTCGACCGTGCGGTCTTCGGTCAGCGCCTTGACGACTGCTGCCTGGGAGCGGGCGAGTACGTGTGCGGTCTGTGGCGTGTGGCGTTCATCGGGTGTCCGCAGGGTGAGGACGGGGGCCGTCAGGCCGCGCAGCGTCTCCACGGCCGGGGCCGGATCGACGCTGACGGTGACACCCTGGACGTCCACCCTGGTGTGCAGCTCGGCCAACTGCCGTCGGGTCGCCGGGTTGGTGCTGCCGACCACGATCAGCGGACGGCGGACCGGCGGCGGGGCGGGCGGTGACGTAGCGCTGTCCGCAGCGCGTGCACACCTTCGGGCCAGGGCGGCCGCCAGACCTGGGGAGCCGACCCACAACACTTCGTCGAGTCGCGGCACCGCTGCCACCAGACGGTCGAGGTCGCCGTCCTCGGCGGCGGAGCAGACGATCAGGTCACCGTTCCCGATCAGTTCGGGCAGCTCGGCTGACCGGTCCGGCTGACCGAGAACGGCCTCCGGAAACAGCGCGGCGAGGTCCGAGCACCGCACGGGGTGTACCGGGTCGCGGGCGTAGTCGCTCTCGTGGACCGGTACGCCCCGCACGTACTGGACACCCTCCACCGTCACCCTGCCCTCCGCGGGGAAGGCAGGAGCGATGACGACGGCCCGCCTCCGCGATCCCGCCCATGCGGCCCGGACCTCTGCCGCGACATGACCGCGCAGGGTGGAATCCACCGTCTTGAAGAGCAACTCCGAGCCGGCGAACAGGCGGGCCGCACGCCACGTACGCGAAGCGGCGGCCTCCTCGTCCAGCACCCGGCTCCCGAGGTCGACCGCGCTCACGCCCACGGCGTGCCGTGGCACGCCCGCCGTGGGCGTGAGCAGGATCCGGGCGTCGTGACCGACCTGGCGGAACGGCGCGGCACCGTCCCCTGCGCTGGTGAGGTCATCCGCCAGGATGGCGATACCCCGCCGCACGTCGTCGCGGAATGTCATGCCCCACCTCTCCCTCAGCGCCACGCTTGCTGTGACCAGATCAATGGTCGTTGAGGTGAAGGAGCAGGACAAACGATTCATTCTCACAAGACTTGTGAGTAGAGTTCACGCATGCGATGGTCGGCCCTTCCTCCTCTGAACACGCTGCTGCCCTTCGAAGCGACCGTCCGGCACGCGAGCATGACCGCGGCGGCGCAGGAACTGCACGTCACGCACGGCGCGGTGAGCCGACAGATCCAGAATCTGGAACGGTCCCTTGGAACATCACTGTTCGAGCGACAGACACGCGCCCTGCGCCCGACCCCTCAGGCTCGCCAGCTGGCGGCCGTCGTCCGGGACGCGCTCGATCAGATCGATGCGGCAGCCCGGCAGATCGCACACCGCACACCCGCAGGACCGCTCACCCTCTCGTGTGAGCCCACACTCCTGATGCGATGGCTCATTCCCCGGCTCCCCGATCTGGCCGTGAACGTGCCGGACGTCGCCGTCCACCTGTCCGCAGGCGGCGGCCCTGTCTTCTTCGAGCGGGACAACATCGACCTCGCGATCCGCCGGGACGACTTCCCGTTCCCCGAAGAGGCGAGCCGGATGCGCTTGTTCGCCGAGCGGATCGGACCCGTCTGCCGGCCCGATCTCGCGACCCGCCTGACCGGCGCCGCCGGCGTATCGCAGGTAACCCTTCTGCACACCGACACACGGCCGCACGCGTGGGACGACTGGCGACGTATCACCGGCATGAAAGCAGAGCCCGCCTCCCAGCAGACCCTGGAGCACTTCTATCTGACCCTCCAGGCCGCCGCGGCCGGCGTCGGGGTCGCCATCGCCCCGTATGCCGTCGCCCGCGACGACCTGGGGCGAGGGCAACTCGTCGCACCCTTCGGCTTCGTCCCCGACGGCACCAGCTACCACCTCCTCAGCCGTCAATCACCCGAGCGAGACGGACGCGTCCGCCGGCTGACGGCATGGCTGCGGGCCAGGACGAGCCAGCTCGAAAACGATTCCGAACCAGTGTGACCACTGGACCGGCCGCACCTTCGGTGCTGGGTGTCCCGTCAGGTTGCCGCCCGCAGCAAGTACCGGATCTACTGCGGCAGAGCCCCTACCGCCATCATCGCGACCTGGCGGCGGAAGATTCCGGCCGCCGGGGTGAGGTAGAGGTATACGCATTCCCCGCGCCGGCAGTACCGCATGTGCGACCGATCGACAGGTGCGGCGTGGGCAGCCCTGCGCTGGAGTCCGCCTTGCTCAGGTGTTGAAGCCGGGCAGGGACAGGTACTTGAGCTGCTGGTACTCGTGGAGGCCCTCGGGTCCGCCCTCGCGGCCCAGGCCCGACTGCTTGACCCCACCGAAGGGCGCCGCGACCTCCGAGACCAGCCCGCGGTTGATGCCGACCATTCCGGCCTGCAGACGGGCGGCGACCCGGCGGGCACGGTCGATGTGGGACGTCATCACGTACGACGCGAGGCCGTGCTCGGTGTCGTTGGCCACCGCCATGGCCTCGGCCTCGGTGGAGAACCGGTGGATGGCGGCGACGGGTCCGAAGACTTCCTCGTGCATGATCGCGGCGTCGGCGGGGACGTGGTCCAGCACGGTCGGGGCCGCATAGTGGCCCGGCCCGTCAGGGATGTCCGCCTTGCCGATGACGACGGCACCACGGGCCACGGCGTCCTCGACGAGGTGGCGGACCTTGGCCACCGCACGGTGGTCGGCCAGCGGGCCGAGCTCGGTGTCCTCCAGGTCCGGCGAGCCCACCCGAACGGCGGCCATGCGCTCGGCCAGCGCGGCGGCGAACGCGTCGGCGATTCCCTCCTGGACCAGGAACCGGTTGGCCCCGACACAGGACTGACCGCCCAGCCGCATCTTCGCGATCATCGCTTCGCGGACCGCGAGGTCGAGGTCGGCGTCGTCGAAGACCAGGAACGGCGCGTTGCCGCCCAGCTCCATCGAGGTGCGCAGCACCCGCGCACCACTCTGCTGAAGCAACAGTCTGCCGACCGGGGTGGACCCGGTGAAGGACAGCTTGCGCAGCCGGGGGTCGGCCAACAACGCCGTGGTGACCGCTGCCGCGTCGCTGCTGGTGATCACGGTCAGGACACCCGCGGGCGCGCCGGCCTCGCGCGCCAGCTCGCCCAGTATCAGGGAGGACAGCGGGGTGAGCGCGGCCGGTTTGAGCACGGCGGTGCAGCCGGCGGCGAGGGCTGCGGCTGCCTTGCGGGCGGCCATGGCCAGCGGCACGTTCCATGGGGTGATGAGCAGGCAGGGCCCGACCGGTTCGGAGACGGTGACGATGTGACTCTTGCCGTCGGGGGAAGGCGTGCTGCGTGCGTGGGGGCGGACCGCCTCCTCGGCGTACCAGCGGAAATACGCTGCGGCGTAGTCGACCTCGCCCCGGGCTTCCGTGATCGTCTTGCCGATCTCCAGGGTGATGATCCGGGCCAGACGCTCACGGTGCTCGATCAGGAAGTCGGTGATCCGGTGCAGGACGCTCGCCCGGTCCCGCGGGCTGGTGAGGGCCCACTGGTCGGCGGCCGCGGCCGCCGCGTCCAGTGCTTTCAGCGCGTCTTGTGCGCCGCAGTCGGCGACGGTGGCTATGACTTCCTCGGTTGCGGGGTTGCGCACCTCGAAGGTGCGACCGCCGGTGGCGGGTTGCCAGTCGTGGGCGAGGAAGCCACGGGGGACGGATTCCAGGACTGCCGACTCCCCAGAAGGAGCGGTGAGCGTGTCAGTCATGCGCGTGGCTCTTTCGCTGATCGCAGGATGGTGTGGTGAGGGAGCACGATCGGTGGCGGCGGTGGTGGTCATACGGCCTCGCCTCCGGGGTTGGCGACGCCGACGGTGTTCTCGACCGAGAGCAGGGATTCCTGTCGTCCGGAGCCGATCCAGCGGACCAGGGCCACCAGGCCGAGGGCGAGGATGGCGAAGGCGGTCAGGAGTGCGCTGACGGCGGTGACGCTGGGGTCGATCTCGAAGGTGAGGGAGTTGTAGACCCGCACCGGCAG